>CAMDLX010000013.1 GCA_945901935.1 Bifidobacterium breve
TTTCCACGGAGTTCCGGTGGTTGCCCTGCCTCGATGAACGCCTGCACTCGGTCCCTTCCGGAGTGGGTAGTGCCCATCACGTGTAGCTGTGTGCCAAGAGTGAAAAGCAACCCCCACTCCTCGAAGCGGCCATCGTCACAGAACATGCAGTAGCGAGCGAGAGTCTGCCGGATCAATTCCTCAGCCGTTGTCGATCTCACCACAGATGACTCGTGTTCGTTCATAGAAGAACCGTAGCTGAACCCAAGAAACATGACACGAGTGTCAGCTAACATCACTGAAGTAGTCGCGGACCAGGGGGATCAAGATGGAGCGCGAGCAGTGGAGATGGCTAGACCTGGGCCGGCAAGGACCCTACGAAAACGCCGCAACCATGCCCGTTCTTGTGCGATCGGTACTTGAGCAAGGCAAGCCCATTCTTCAAACAAGTATCTGGGGCGAAACCCACCTCAACGTGGGGTGGTTCGATGACGTTGACTCAACCTTGGACCTGCAAAGGTGCGACGACCTCGATATCGCCGTCATGCGCCGCTCTTTCTACGGCGGAGGCACTGCCTACTATCAGGCCGAGTGCTCCATGATGTGGGGGTTTCTGCTGCCCAAAGACATCCAGATTCTTGGTGTCAGTACCAACGATCTTGACGCGTTGCTTGCAAAGTTTCAGGTGCTTTTCTCTGACGCTCTGCGCCGAATTGGCCTGAGCGAGGTTCAGTTTGAAGGGTCCTCTGATCTGCGATGGAACGGTCGCAAGCTCGGTGCCCTCACTGCCCAAGACGTTGTTGCTTGCGTTTCGATCGGTGGATTCTTAAACCTCGCTCCTCCAGACCTGACCACCTACTTGCAGGTAGTGCGAATCCCTGAAGACAAGTTCAAAGACAAGATCGTCAAGGACATGACCGAGTACGTCTGCACGGCCGAACAAGTTGTTGGTCACCCGGTCAGCTACGAGCAGCTACGAGCAGCAATCATCGAATCAATGTCTGCAGCCGGAGTCGACCTAGAACCCAGCGCCCTCTCCCCCGGCGAAACCAAAGGGGTAGCAAAGGCTTCGGGCAGGGTCGGTTCACCCGAGTCCATTCGCCGTATCTCTTCGGATCAGTTTCTCTTGGATGCCCCCTCGGGTTCTTGCTGTGGTTTCGGCAACTTCAAGGGCCGCAAGCTCTGTCGTGCCGGAGTCGCCCTTGCCCCCGATGGGCGAGTTCTCGCAGCCATGATGGCTGGCGATATGCACGTGTCTCCACCTGATGTGATGGACCGTGTGGCTGCCGCTCTCACGGGTGCAGATAGCTCCAATACGGACGACCTACGTCAACGGATCAGCACCGTGTTTGAAGCAGAAGATGTGCATCAGGCCGACCAACTTATGGGCGTTACCACTGAAGACCTGCTGGCCGCCGTACTAGTAGCTGTGCAAGCAGCAGCCTCTATCCCAACTGACGCCACAAAGGACGAGAACCCAACATGAAAGCACTTCAGTTCCTTGCCGATCCAGAGCCCTGGCCCTACCCAGTTGGCCCTGAGGACCCACTCCTCCTGCAGCACCTTGCGACCACCCCGATGGCCCTGCTCGATCTCCCTGATCCGACCTTGATCGATGACGACTGGCTCGTGTTACGCACGCGACTAACCGGAATCTGCGGATCTGACTCCAAACAAGTTCTGATGGATTTCGAAGATGCAGGCGACAACATGATGACTGCCTTCATCACCTTTCCTCAGGTTCTCGGCCACGAGGTCGTAGCAACTATCGAGCAAATGGGTCCGGCAGTGGAAGGGTTCGAACCTGGGCAACGAGTGGTGCTGTATCCAAATATTGGGTGCCGGGCCCGTGGGCTCAGCCCGCTGTGCCCCGCCTGCGAGCGCGGCGACTACTCCATCTGCCAACGTTTTTGGGAAGGTCGACTCTCGACCGGAATCCACACAGGGAACGCTGTTGAGGCAACTGGCGGGTTCGCGGAATACCTACCGGCTCACACCTCGATGTGCCTGCCAATTCCCGATCAGATTTCCGATGAGCTCGCCGTACTCGCGGACCCGTGGTCAGTTTCGTTTCATGCCATCACACGCAATCCGCCAGCACCCGGCAGCCGAGTGTTGGTCTACGGCTCGGGGGCCCTTGGCAGCACTGCCGCTGCCATCCTGACCCAGCTCTATGACTGCTCGGTGGCGGTGGTTGCCAAATGGGATGCTCAGCGAGACCTAGCAAGTAGTCGTGGTGCAACGGTGTTTCACTCCGACCCCACCGAGGCACTTATTGAGCAACTTGCCGAGTGGTCCGGCGGAATTCTCCGACACCCGTGGGAAGGCCTGCCGGTTTGTTTCCCGGGAGCAATCGATGTGGTCTACGACACCGTTGGGTCTCCGACAACAGTAGAGGTTGCACTTCGTGTGCTCGCTGAGCGCGGCAGATTGGTGCAACTCGGGGTGAGCTCACCGGGCCGATTCGAGTGGACCCCTTGGTACTTCAAGGAGCTACAACTCATCGGTTCTAACGCTTTTGGAGTTGAAACCTTCGAGGGTCAGACAAAGCACGCGTATGAACACTTCTTTGATCTGATCCTCGCTGGCAGGCTCGACTTGTCTGGGCTACTGACGCATCAGTTTCGACTAGAAGAGTGGCGAGAAGCCTTCACTGCCATTGTTCATCAGGGCGAAACCGGAGCGATCAAAGTGGCATTCGACTACCGCTAGATCACAGCCAAAGAGTGCCGCTCAGCCACAGTGGCCAGGTGCACCGTTGCCAGGTGCAGAGTGGTCAGGTGCACAGTGGCCGGGCGGTGAGGGTGGCACATCCAGAGCAGGGTTGCGATCAAAGAACCCGAACGGCATCAACATGAAACCGGTGTACTCGACTGGCATGACTGGCCAGTCCTCGGGTCGGGGAATGTGAGTGATACCGAACGTGTACCAGAGCACAATGTCGGTATCCACAATCTCTCGGTCGGCGGCAGTCCATTCCGGCAGCCCCGCCCCACCCTCGTGCTGATTTGGGAACTCGCCCGCAGCGCGCAGTTCCTCAGAGTCAAACGGAGTCACCCAGAGATTGTGCTGAGCGAATCCAGCTCTTCTGGCAACCGAAGACTCCGGCCGAGCCATCAAGGTTGGGGTCGACATCGTGGGAACCAACTTGTATCCGACCGGCCGGTTGAGGCCGTTGAGCACACCAGGATTTGTTACTCGCCAACTACGACTCGAGGCTGAGTCGGTCTGCCATTTCGCACCAGACTCGCGCTCGAGCAACTGCGCGTGAGCAGCGAAGCCATTCCCCCACGGGTTATCGGGGCCGGCCGGCATGGTCTCGACATGGACTTCCTCAACTCGGTTCTCTTCTCCGTCAACATCGAAATCCAACCGAGCGCAGAACAGGTGCTGATGCACAGGCGCCACCACACCAGATGCGATCCGCCCGGCGAACGGGTGAGGCTCAGAGTCAGGCAGCCCCTGACTCGACATGATGCCGGTCAGCTTGGCCTCCATCTGGATATTGCCGTCTAAGTAGAGATACCAGAAGAAGCCGTACTCGTAGTTTCCGACCGTTGCGATATGGCTAATCACCAAGCGTCGGCTGCGGCGAACCTCGTGTCTACCAGTCAGCAAATCAACGTGCTTCCAGCCAATTCCATAATCCTCTTCGTGCATACAGATCGCATTTGGCACCACCCAAGCGTCGCCTTGTTCGGTAGCCATCGTTGCATCCATGTAGTAAATCTCGCCCAAACAATCACAGCCCAGTGTGAGTGATTGCGTCATGCGGCCAAGGCCCCATTCGCCGGCATCAAATGCGTTCTTCCAACCCTGCACCGGACCGGGGTCGCCGTAAGGAACCACCATCTCCGAGATCGAGGCGCGATGCAGGATCTTTCGAACCCGACCGCTGTCGAAGTAACCGAGGTCATGCAAAACCAGACCCTCATACGGGTCCCACCCAATTCGCAGAGACCACTTCTGCCAAGAGACCAAGTTGTCTTCAACGGTGAAGCTCGCACCCTCTGGCTGCGTGATGGAGATTGGCTTCAAGTCAGTCCGCAATGGCCCAACATCATCGGGGCCATAGCGTGCAGGAGTCTGCGGGACCGGGATTGGATCAACTCCGTCAAGCTGAGCGTGATCGATGACTTCGATTACTTCTCCAGTGCCAAGATCAACGTGGACCAGCAGTCCCTCTACGGGACGCGCGTAGCCATTGTCATCGGCAGTAAGTCGAACAAAGCTGATGCAGCGCGCGATTCGTCGACCTTCTTCGGCTGCAAACCCAAAGGCACCAGCCGGCCAGGGATCAATCTGCACATGCTCCAAGTCGACGATCCCGCGACGAGCCATCGCTGCGATGTAATCCGGGTGTTCCTTGCAGGCCAACATGGCTATGAACGACTCGCCCATCAACAACGCCGGCCGCATGCCCTCAATGAGCTTGCGTTCCAGCACCCGCTCCTCAGAAACAGAGATGAGCAGCTCGATCATCGTGAGTTCAGCCCCCGGCAAGACCAGCATCTTGACTGTTCGCAAGACAGGGTCACCTTGGCTCCAAGCGGCCAGCGATTCCTTTGAAGGCTCCACCAGAATCACGTGGACTACTACGGCCCCCTCCCCTAGGTCTCCGGCCTGAGTAGTTACCTGTTTCGCAATGAGCACCTCTTCGGCGCTCAGCATGGAGAGCGGATGTGCGGCGCTCACTTGGTAGCGCCCGGGCCGACGGGAGGTGTCATACCAAGGTCCGAAAGGCGCTGCAGCGTGTACTCGGCTGCTCCCTGGAGGAACCCTTCTGGGTCACCGGTCTTTACCGGCGGCAAGTCTGTAAACCAGTCAGGCACGAATGCTTCGACCATGTTGGACCCAAGCAGGTCGATCAAGGGTTGAAGGATTGCAGATGCTGGTAGCGCCTCTATATCTGACAACGAAGAGTCGTTATCTGGATGGGCAAAAAGCTCGGTGTCGAGCACACCGGGTTGTAACACGTGAACCCCGATTGGGGTTCCGGCTATTGAAAGGTCGACGCGCAGGCATTCCGCAAAAGCGGTAATGGCAGCCTTCGAGGATGCGTAGACAGCCTCAGCCGGCGGACTGAGCCTCGCCGCCACAGACCCGACAAACACAATCTGGCCGCTGCTGTTAGCGAGTGAATCCAACAAGCCCAACGTCAGTCGAATCGGAGACTCAAGGTTAATTCTCAACACATCCGAGATCTCATCTGGCCGGTGTTCCCAAGCCCACCTTCGTTTGGGAATACCGGCGTTGTTCACCAGCACATCAATTCCACCGAACTCCTGGGTCACCGACTCGGCAAACGAATCAAGCGCGTCCAAATCCGCTAGGTCAACTGCCCACGAACGGCTCTGCGGCGAGAAGGAGTGGATGTCTGCAAGGACTTCCGCCAGACGGTCCTCGCGTCGACCGCAAATCCCAACAATGGCGCCGCGGGCAGCAAGGCCTCGAGCCATCTCTGCACCGAGCCCCGCAGAGGAACCCGTGACCAGAACGCGCTTACCTACTGGGTCAAACATCTTGGACCACCTTTTTATCTTGGCTTGTTGTGTCCGATTCTCATAGAACACCTGCGCCGGATTGCACCCGTGCTCTGAGAATCTCTGCCAGTCGATCTCTATGCCATGCAGCAGAACCGAAGCTCACCCGATCTAGCTGTACTCGCTTTAAGTACAAGTGCAGATCACACTCCCACGTGAACCCCATGCCGCCATGAACCTGAAGGGCAGATTTCAACACTCGGTCTGCGGCATCAGAACACCAAGACTTGGCTACAGAGGCTGCAAGGGCCGTCTCTGGATCTGCCACCTCGGCACACCATGCCGCCCACCAAGTCGAGGACCTCATGCCTTCTAGGTCTACCAACATGTCTGCGCAGCGATGCTTCACTGCCTGAAAACTGCCGATTGGTCGCCCGAACTGAACACGCTCCTTGGCATGTTCAACCGTGAGATCAAGACAGCGAGAAGCCGCTCCTAGAAGCTCAGCCGAATAGGCAATTGCGCCACGAGCGATGTAGCGATTGACAAGCTCGGGGCCACCAAGTTCTGTGGCCCGGGTGCCATCAAGACTCAGTCGCGCAAGCTCTCGCGTCTGGTCCATCGCAGACTCTGCAGCAGGTCGCGACTGAGTGTCTTGCTCGATCAGAAAGAGCCTCTCTTGGCCATCACCAGCGGCGGCTCGAACCACAACAACATCTGCTGATGAAGCGAAGGGAATTGGTTCGGTCTGGCCGCTCAGAATCCAGCCCGAGGAATCCTGTTTCGCAGCAAGGCAACCAAACCCAGCGGCAGCAATCATGTCGCCGGACACCAGACCACCAATCAAGTCGGATCGATGCGTCTCTGAAATACCGCCCACCACCAGGGATGTCTCAGTGGGTGACCCACAACTCAGGACATCAAGAACTAGGAGCTGACCCAAGAGGGGTACCGGGGCCAAGTAGACCCCTAGTGCCTCTACAAGTACGGCGGCCTCAACCCAGCCCAGACCAACTCCACCCAGTAGCTCTGATGTCGCAATCCCTGACCATCCCTGTTCCATCAGGCTTGCCCAGAGTTCGCGATCCCAGCCGCCGCCGCTATCGACCACAGCACGAACCCGGGCCGAGGAGGACTGCTCACTTAAGATCTGGTTCGCAGCCTCACGCAGAACTATCTGATCATCTGACAACTCGAAGTCCATTGGGACCAAGCGTAGTGGTCACAACCTGACACGTGCGTCAGTTTGGTGGCCTAGCATAAAGATCCGATGGACTTACACCCTCAGGAGCACCACGAATCCCTGCGCTCAGAGTGCCGCGCCTGGCTTCAAGAAAATCTTCCCTGGGAGTACGGCTCGGGCCTGCCACCGCGGTTCACTGATCTTGGCGAGGAAGTTCTCTTTGGACGTGAATGGCAGCAGCGACTCGCTGCTGGCAACTGGGTGGGCCTTGCCTGGCCCGAGGAATTTGGTGGCCGCGCCGCCGGGCCTATGGCCAACTTTGTGGTCCAAGAAGAACTCGCCCGAGCGCGTGCCCCCGAATTGGTCGGCAGAATCGGAGTCAACCTCGTCGGGCCAACCTTGCTCGCTCACGGAACACCCGACCAACAGCAGCGGTGGCTGCCCAAGATTCTGAATGCCAGTGAGCTCTGGTGCCAGCTCTTTAGTGAACCCAATGCGGGGTCTGATCTAGCCTCGTTATCCACTCGAGCCGAGCGTGACGAGTCGCTCGGCGGATGGCGTCTTTACGGCCAAAAAGTCTGGACAAGTTACGCGCAATTTGCTGATCGGGGCCTATGTCTGGCCCGAACCGACGCAACGGCAGCCAAGCATCACGGCATCTCGGCGTTTGCTGTAGACCTCAGCAGTGACGGAATCGAGATTCGGCCGCTCGTGCAGGCAACCGGCGAGGCTGAATTCAACGAGGTGTTCTTCGATGGCGCTTTCGTTGCTGATGATGCCCTGATCGGGCCCGTGGATGAGGGCTGGAGAATCTCTCAATCAACGTTGGGCCACGAGCGTGGAGTAAACCCACGCCAACTAGTGATTCACATCCAACACCTTGAGGAGTTGCTCCTGTTGGCTCTCCGAAAGGATTCCTTTGCAGATCATCGCCTGCGGCAGAAACTGGCCGCTGCCTTTACTGAGGTCAAACTCTTTCAACTCCATAACTGGCGCTCACTCACCCGACTCGAATCCGGACGCCCGCCCGGCCCTGAAGGCTCGGCACTCAAGCTGTACTGGTCACAAATGTCTCAGCGTCTCCACGACACGGTGATGGAGGTGCTCGGCGAAGAATCCTCGTTGTGGCGCGGCGCTACGGGCATCGAAGGCGACGGGGAATGGCAGCGGTCTTGGCTGTACTACCTCTCTTCTTCGATTTTTGCGGGCACCAACGAGATTCAGCGCACCATTATTGGTGAACGGGTCCTCGGCCTGCCTCGGGAGCCACGCGAGCCAGCGCCAAGCCGACCAGGGAGCGCCACAGCATGAGCCAACCCTTCGAGACCATTCTGTATAGCGTCGAGGGCCATGTAGCCACGGTCACGATGAACCGACCGGGCTCTGCGAACGCTCTGAACTCGGCGATGATCGACGAACTCGACGCGGCACTCGACCTTGTAGAGGCTGATGACCAGGTTCGAGTTGTCGTGCTTCAGGGTGCAGGGAAACACTTCTCTGCAGGCCACGATATGAAGGAACTGCTAGCTGCCGAGGAGCATTGGGTGGCTATGCGCACCACCCCCGAAGGTAAGCGGCACCACGAGGAAGTCATGTATTGGGAGCGCTCACTTCGCTGGCGGAATCTAGCGAAACCAACCATCGCAGCCGTGCAGGGTGCATGCTCAGCGGCTGGTCTCATGCTGGCCTGCATGTGCGACCTGATCGTTGCTTCCGAGGATGCAACATTTTCGAATCCGGTTCTTCGAATGGGAGGCGTTGGCGTTGAACTCCTTGTCGAGCCGTGGGAACTCGGGGCCCGACGCGCAAAAGAGTTCCTTCTCTGTGCCCGAGTTTTGTCTGCTGAGGAAGCCGAGCGTGCCGGCATGGTCAACCGTGTTGTTCCTCGCGCTCAACTCGAGCAGGCAGCGCAACAAATGGCGGCCGAGGTAGCTCTCGTTCCACCGATGACTGCGCAGGCTGTGAAGAAATCGATTAACGCCCTCCTTGACCGTCAAGGCCAAACCGACTCCTGGGCGTACCACTTTGATCTCCATCAAGAGGTATCAAATTCCCCAACTGCGCTCGCGATGATGGCCAAGCGAGCCCAAACTGGCATGGCTGGCATAAAGGCCGAGCAGGCGGGGACTCTTGACTAGGGACTGTCGACTAGGCACTTTCCCGTAGCCAATGCCGTTACTGCTCAATCAGTTCTCGGTATCAGGCAGCCAGGCTCTGGTTTCGAGAACGCATCACCCAGGCTGCAGCGATTGCCAGCATGGTCAGTGCTGCGGCCGAGAGAACACCGAAGGGCAACTCGGGAACAACTGCGGGCGGAAGCACGGGGCAGTTGTTTGCAGTCCCCTTGCTCGGCGAGAGAGTGGTAACAAAGTTGCCCGTCCCGTTCGGGCAGCGCCCGTAGGTGGTTGTGGCATGACTAGTCCAGGTGTAGCTATCAAGAACCGTGGTTCCGTCAGTCGCAAACAGCCGGACAAGGTCGGAGGATCCAAGACCGAATCCAAGGGCGGCATCGGTGATGACGAGGTAAGCACCGGCAGCTAAAACGGTACCAGGAGGGATTGAGTACTTCGCGATGCTGCTTTTTTTCCCCTGCAATTTCAGACCAGAAATATCAACCGGAGTTGTGCCGTTGTTATACAACTCAATCCAGTCTTCTGACACTGCGGGCCCGGAGACAAGCCAGACGCTTGTAGATTCGACCTCGTTGATTTTGATATCAGAAGTATCGGCCGAGGCGGTCCCGATATTGATTAATGACACCAAGCTCAGCAACAGCGCTAGAGCCGCCATACGCAACAGAACGGTTCTTAGATTCCTCACTGCCATAGCAGCCTCCGAGTAGTCAGCGCACAGCAGCGCATAGGTACAATCCAGAAAATAGAGGGCGGAGTTAGCCGCAACTTGACCTCCACATGAACCGCTACTCAACTCCTACTGAATATGTGGAGCAGGGGTGAAGCGAACTTGCCTGAGCAAGCTGGCCAGCCCTCGAGGTGTCTGCGCAGGTAACTGCACAGACACCTCGAAGGGTCTGACCTAGCCCGCAGAGATCAGGCAGCTACAGCAGAATTGCGGCGACGCAGCACCCAGAGGGCACCGAGCGCTAGCAAGGTAACGGCCGCCGCTGAAAGTGCGCCGAGCGGAAACTCTGGCACAACTGGCGGAGGCATCACTGTGTTGCTACAAGGCACGTTGCCAGAGCGGATTGCGTTGCCGGCAGTGCTTGCATCATCTGCCCAGAATGCGGGCTTGCGATTGTCAACACACTCGGTGGCTGCAGCAATAGCAAAGCCCTCATTGTTGATATTTGGCATTGAGGCTGGACGCTCATACAGGTTCGTGATCGTGAACTTTTTGGTCACGGCATCCACGTTGAACACTGCTGATCTTCCGGCGCATCCGTCGTCGCAGACAACCCACAGGTTGTTCAAATCCTGATCAAACTCGGTTCCCATGACACCGACGAACCCGCTGGTGATCGTGGCGATCCGGGTAAACCCGCCGCCGACGGTATCAAGCGCGTACACATAGAGTTTTCCGGTTGCTTCCACACCAACAATAAACAGGCCCGCACCGTGATTGGCGTAGTTGGCAGGGTTGTACGTAGATCCTGTGGACTCATCGAGGAAGCCTTGGGCGGTGAGGTAGGAGTCGGGGATCCAAGAGATGGTCTCGAGTCCGGTGTTGGCAGTGTTGACTGGCAGGTCTGCAGTCAAGTTCCACTCATTGGTCGCAGTCAGTGTCGAGCCCGCAGCGGAAACGTCGTAGCGAAGGATGCTGTTACGGCTGACCGAGTTCGCTGAGTTGTTGCGCTCTGATGAAACGTACAGACCGTCTGTTGAGGCTGTTCCACCCATGGTGACGCCTTCGGCATCAACATCGCCAGTTCCATCTGTGTAGCGAAGCAGCTTGCCGCTTCCCCAATCATTGGTGGTGTCCGGAACCCAGTTGGCACCGTTGTAGACCATACGGAACATCGCACCCGGGCCATTTCTGGTTGCCCACAGCACACCAGGAGTGGCAGTCCCTGAGCCTTCGTAGTCAAGGCCGCTCATGTTGCTGCTGAAGGTGTTGGCGACATCAACTGTCTGAACTGCTGGATCACCTGGCCAGGTCAGACCTGGAACCAAAGTGGTGGTGGTCGAGGTGGTTGTTGTTGCACTCGCTCCACAGCTGTTTGCAGTGCCCTTGGTAGAAGCAGCCGTTGTGGCGAAGCTTCCTGAACCATCGGGACAGCGGCCATAGGTGGTGCTGGCGTGAGCAGTCCATGTATAGCTATCAAGAAGTGTGGTTCCGTCGGTTGCAAACAACCGTGCAGAGTCAGCTGATCCAAGACCAAAGCCAAATGTTGCTTCATCGATTGTGTAGAAAGCGCCTGCGGCCAGCGTGGTCGAAGCGGGGATGGAGTACTGCACGCGGGTGTTGTCATTATCTACAAACTTGAGCCCCGAGATGTCTACCGACGCAGAACCGCTGTTATACAACTCCACCCAGTCTCCGGGTGAGCCACCGCTGGATTCAACCTCGTTCACCTTGATGTCAGACACAGCAGCCGAGGCCACCGAAGTGTTGAACACAGTCAGGGTGGTAAGCAACAGTGCGAGTGCTCCCACCTTCGGCGCATACCTTGCAATCTTCTTCATTTTCACAGCAACTCCCCTATTCCCGTTCGCCCACAGCCGAGCGAAGTTGTTGCGAAACTAAACAACGCTGTTGGACGCCCCCTTACCTTTAGGTGGACAGAAGCTCAACAGTGAGCCAACCCTGCCCCCTAGACACGGCCTCTCGACCCAGGCTCTATACACAGCCTCTAGACACAGGGCTGCTGGTCACGCAGACTGTTGGTTCAAGGTTGTAGAGCAACCCTGAGTTCAAAAAGGCGGCGCGGGTACTCGCTGTTCTGGGGATGGAGTGCACGTGGGGAACCTTCGAGGGCTAATGCAAACCAGGTTGGCGATAGCTGCCCTAGCAGTTCTTTCTGCAATCGCTTTGTTGAGTACTGCCTGCGTTGCTAGTGGCGCACCGCCTGCAGTAGGCAACCCTGGCGACTCAAGCGAACTTCTGTGGCTAAAAGCCGTGCGAGGTCAGCAGGCTGGTATCTACGACAGCGCAGGCCGACAGGTACTTCTTCGAGGTACCAATTTCAACCACTTGGGCGACTATTTCTCTACTGATCCCAGCCTGCCGACCGTAGCTACCCTCGACGAGACTGACTGGGCCGATGCTGCGGCTCAGGGAATGAACGTGGTCCGCCTCGTCACAAATTGGTCGGCCTGGGAACCTGTTCGCGATCAGATCGATCTGAGTTACTTGGCCAGGGTTCGCGCCGCTGTGACCGCCGCAAATGCCCATGGCATCTATGTGGTGATCGACATGCACCAGGACGCGTGGTCCAAATTTGTCTTCACCCCGGCAGAGGAAATCTGCCCTGCGGGAACCTCGCATCAGATCGGCTGGGATGGCGCTCCCTCTTGGGCAACCCTGACCGACGGCTATCCAACCTGCACACCCGGCGGCCGAGAGAACAGTCCGGCTGTTCGAGCCGCATGGGAGAACTTCTATAAGAACGCTGGAGGCGTGCGCGATGAACTCGCACAACTCTGGGGCTTTATCGCCACTGAGTTCGCAGAGGATGCCGGAGTAGCCGGCTTCGATCTATTGAATGAGCCCGGATACGGATTCGATCAGAGCATCACTCTGGTGGGATTGGCTCAGTTCTATGCGGCGGCGATTGCAGAGATTCGTGCAGCAGAATTGGAAGTCAACTCAGCAGGCGGCTCGGCTCTCGGCCACGTCGTGTTCTTTGAACCAACGGTCAATGGCCCGTTTGTGGCCACCGAGTTCAGCGCCGACCCGAACTTGGTCTTCGCTCCTCACAATTACGGCGAGTCAATTGTCGGCAACGGAGTAGCCGGGTTCCTCGAACTTCTCGCCGGGGCCCTGCAAACTCTGACCAAGGCCTACGGAACCACCAGTTGGATTGGCGAGTACGGCATATTTACCAGTGACCAAGCCCAGGCCACCGCATATATGTCGCGGTTTAATCGTCTTGATGATCGCAACCCGGGGGCGGGCGGCACATGGTGGCAATGGGAACAACAATGTGGCGACCCGCATAATGCCAACGGCGCCTACCCACCAAGCGCAGAGTGGTTGGCCTCACAACAACAGAACTGCACCGAGGCACCGCGAATGAATACGGCATGCACAGCCCGCTCCTACCCCAGGGCCATGCCCGGCCGACTGACATCAGTAGTTGCCGAGCCCTGCGGGGGCGCAGTCACCGTAACGGGACGCACCTCAGCCCCAAGCACTGCAGTGCTGTGGTTCCAGTCGGACTCTGCAGTTGCGCCAACGGTCACGGGCACGGGCATAGGCGGTTCGAACGCCGTGCAATCCCGAGGTGGTTGGCGAGTCACCGTCGAAGTCAGCGGCGACTACAAAATCAACCTTGCCTAGCGAGCAACTCGTCGAATGGCCCGGTGACCTCATAGGTAATTCCGAGCGGAAATCCTAAGGGGCCCACGCTTCCTCTTTGAGAGCTGAAATACAGCCGCTGACCATCGGGGCTGAAGCACGGCCCGGTCACTTCACTGCCATCTTGACCGGGTAGCCGAATGACCGATACTGCAGTGTTGTCAGGTCGCAGCATGACAACTTCCATGTCGCCGCCATCCTCTGCGATGAGCAGCGATCCAGATCCCTGATCAAGCCAGAGGTTGTCAACGCCGGAAAGAATGCTTGACCCGCCACCTTGGTACCGGACATCAATCTGGCCGGTCGCAAGTTGCACTTCCCAGACCCGATTATCGCCTTTGGTAGTGAACCAAACGGTGTCTCCATTCGTGGCAATCCCCTCGCCACCATTGAACTCAATCGTTCCGGGAACCTGCTCTCTGCAAGGCTTCTGGAATACGTCAGGTCGGGGGTTCGGAACCCGCGCCCAAGTGATCCTGCCTCCGACTGTCGAAGCAGTCGCTACTTCAAGCACACCCGAGGAGAGGTCGCCCTCGACCTTGGGCGTAAACCGGTAGAGCGCTCCGTCGGGTCGATCCTCGGTCATGTAGACACGCCCATCGGCGGCCACCGCAGCGGCCTCATGCTTGAACGCCCCCATCGACCAGCGGCGATGTGCTTGTTCTGCTCCAGTTGGGTCACACTCCCAAACTGAGCCACCCTCCCATTCCTCGCAACTCAGCCAGGTCCCCCAAGGCGTCGCTCCACCGGCGCAGTTGAGCGCAGTATTTGCCAGAATCTGCTTCGCGCCCACGACTCTGCCATCCGGAGCGAACCGGATGGAGGTCACACCTCCCGTTGCAGGGATCTCATGATTTACCGTGAGATACCAACCGCCCGCTACTGCTGGGTCAACAAAGGTGGCTGCCCCATCGGGAAACACTCGATACTTCAGTGAGGTTCCAGCGATGGTTTCGCCTCCGCGGGCAATCACTCGACTCGAAAAACCTGGTGGGAGTAGAACACCGTTGGCATCCGCACCAACCTGAGGCTCGTTCGATGGAGTGCAAGCCTGAGTGAAGGCCGCCGCCACGGCAAGCGTGCCCGCTGCACCAGACCATTTCAGCACCGCACGACGCGTCACGTGCCCCTGCGAGGTGTTCCTGCTGACTTGGCCGAAATTCTGGTCCGCGCTCATCCGGGCAACGGTAGTGGCATCAGGAAACGATAACTACCCCCACCCCCACTCTCCCCCCACAAAACTCCGCTTTGTCCTGCGCCTGACCCCCCATAGGGGGTCAGGCGCAGGACGAAACCAGACGGGTTAGGCGTTGAGCGCACCAGTAATGAGCAGCCCAGCGGTGAAACCGGCAATCACAATTCGATACCAGCCGAATATCGCCAGACTGTGTTCCTGCAGGTATGTAATCAACCACTTAATAGAGATCACGGCCGCTAAGAACGCGAACACAAGACCAATCAGCGGGTCGAGCAGGCCGAACTGGGTAAAGAGTTCCCCTCCGTCCTTCAGCACGGAGTAGCCGCTTGCGGCGGACAGCGTGACAAACCCCAACAGAAAGCTGAACTCAACTGCGGCGCTCATGCTGACTCCGACGAGCAGCGCGCCCAGGATTGCTGCCAAGGAACGACTCGTCCCCGGCCAGAGAGCAATGCACTGAACCAACCCAATGATGAAGGCTTGGCGAACAGTAATTTCCAGAAGGCGATCCCGCCCAGGCTCTGCGGGCTCACCTCGATGAGGAATCTTCCCCGCTCGCTCCAACCCCAAAATCAAGAGTCCACCCACAAACCACGCAAAGACAATGGTCCACGAGGAGAACAGCACCTCCTTAATTTTGTTGTCGAGCAGGAACCCCAAGACTGCTGCCGGGGCGAAGGCCACGATCAGCAAGATCAGCAAGTGGCGACCCCCTGCGGACTTGCCGAACACACCCAAAATCATGTCTCGGAACCGCTTCCAGAACAGTCCCGCCACTGCCAAAATCGCACCGAACTGAATGGCGATGGCATAGGTATCCGCAGCATCCTGATCGGCCTTGGTTGTGCCAAGCCCTAACAGGTCCGAGGCCACGAGCAGGTGTCCCGTCGAGGAGATGGGCAAGTACTCGGTCACTCCTTCGATGATTCCGAGCAATGCCGCTCGCCAAGCAGTCATGGCAGTTTCTGTCGTCGATGCCACCTGCACAGTGAGCGCTGCTGCGGTTGCAGGCTGCAGGATTGCCAGCACTGCTAGAGCCCCAAGGGTCGCTGCGACGGCCTTGCGACTGACCGCGGCCGCCTGGATTTTGTTCGTGTTCACCGTGGCAGGGTAACCGTTGCCGCTGATGGGAAGCGTGGACCTTCCGGGCGGCCTAGTTTGGTAGCCACCTAGCAATTCTTTGCTGAGCTTTGGAGGACATGTGCACGCACTGATTACCACTGACGGATCAGAAGTCTCGATTGAGGCGGCGCAGAAAGCGGTCAGGTTGCTCAACCCGACGAAGATCACGTTGCTCACCGTTGCCGATACCAGCGTTGCGAGTGACTCGGGCGCAGGTGGTTTCGAGGGAAACCTGCTGTCACCAACAGAGTCCCTCAATGCTCGAAACGCAATCCTTGATGAGGGCCGAGACGAATTGGCTGGCACCGTTGCATCCCTTGGAGTTGATCCCAGCATCGTGGAACACAAGGTTGTTGAGGGCTCGGCCGGAATCATGATTTGCCTGGTAGCCAAACAGACCAATCCAGACGTTGTAATAGTTGGATCACACGGTCGAGGGTGGTTTAAGCGGGTGGTGATTGGCTCGGTAAGTGAATACGTGTCTCGGCATTGCGTGGCTCCGGTTCTAGTGATCCGCCATGCGGATGCGGCCGCCCTGGCAGATACAGCAGCGGAGAATGTGCCCGAGGGCAAAACCCCAGACTCATCGGCCACGTGACCGAGCAGTCGAATCCCTCACTGTTTGAAACTTCACTGCAGGGTGGCGAGCATTCAGCGCAAGAATCCTTAGAGCCCACCTGGTCGGTCTCTGAATTGCATGAGGCAATCAATGGCCTGCTGCAGCACACCTTCGGCTACGAGATGTGGGTTCAGGGAGAGATCCGCAATTACAAGGTCTCTGCCAAGAAGCATGTGTATTTCGATCTGATCGATAGCGACTCAAAAAATCCCACCTATCCCTCCATGTTGGCAATCACATTGTTTGCGCGTGAAGCCGCAGCGGTGAGCAGATTTCTAGATATGCAGGGCGGTGCAATCGAACTTGCAGACGGCGTGCGCGTTCGCATTTCGGGCAAGTTGAATACCTACGAATCGCGCAGCTCGCTACAACTTCGCATGAGTGGGATTGACCCCACCTTCACACTTGGCGTGCTCGATCAGGAACGTGATCGAGTGCTTGCGCTGCTCTCCGCCGAGGGTCTACTCAGGGCAAACGCGCTCCGCCCCCTGACCCCCCTCCCCACTCGCGTCGCGCTCATCACAAGCCTAGGTAGCGCAGCGCACGCAGATGTTCTGGGCGAGTTCCAAAAATCTGGACTTGGGCTGCAGATCTTCGAACTAGATGCACGGGTGCAAGGAGCCGAGGCAGAAGCTTCGATTCTGAGCGCCCTGCATACAGCTCAGGAACTGCCGGTTGACCTGATCTTGCTCTGCCGTGGCGGAGGTGCGCGAACTGATCTTGCTGCATTCGATCTGGAATCTGTTGCCCGCGCAATCGCAGAGTCAACCCTTGCCGTCTTTACGGGAATCGGCCATGAGATCGATAGCACCGTGGCACAAGAGGTCGCGCATAGTGGCCACAAAACTCCGACTGCATGCGCAGCCGCTGTGGTGAATCAAGTCAATGCAGCAGCACAGATGATGGAGCGTTCTTGGCTGCAGGCCTGCGAGGTAGTTGCGAACCGTCTCGATCGCAGCGAGCGGCAGATGGTGGACTCAGGCGGTCGTGCTGGGCGCGCCGCCCTGCGACATCTTGATCGAGACCAGCAGAGGGTTTCGAACTTGTTGCACAGCACCAAAATTGCAGTGCCTCGCGTGACCTCGGATGCCGAGACGCGACTAACCGCTGCGTCGAGCAGGGTTGGTCGAGCTGCTCGTCAGTGGGATGCGTTGACTCGCAACAGTCTTGACGCCCTAGCAGCACGCGCTCGGGTGCACGACCCCGCAACAGCACTTGGCAGAGGCTGGTCTATTACCCGCACAGCATCAGGAACGGTGGTTCGCTCAGCCAGCGAACTTCATCACGGCGAGCAGATCACCACCCAACTCGCAGATGGCAGCGTGGTCAGCACAGTTGAATCCAGCACTGTTGAATCCAGTCCAGTCGAAACCAGTCCAGGCCAGTCCAGCCCGGGCCAACTTGAGGAGAAGTAGATGAGTACCGAAGCAGTTTCCCCTGAAGAACTCGGTTTTAGCGCCGCTATGGCCGAACTTGAACAGATCGTGGCAGCCCTAGAATCCGATGGACTGGATGTGGACGAACTCGCTGAAAAGGTCAGTCGCGCTGCAGAGATCGTGGATTGGTGCCGAAGCAAGCTTGATGCCACTCGGTTTCAGGTGGAAAAAATTGTTGAACGCCTTGACGGCGCCACTGCCGAATCCGCAGATGAGTAATCAGCCCTAGAGCCCTGCGTAAAACTGTAAAGCCTCGTCCACGGTGCCATGCCCGACTCCCGGCTCGGCCGCAACTGCTGCAAGCCATTCCGGTCGCGCTACTGCGCACACCATGAGCGCCTTTTCCAACTTGCTGCTCTCAAGCACAAACCGAACATAGGTCTGCGCGTAATCGGGTGGGCGAACGTCTCGAGCCAACTCAAGAAGTGCAAACGGGTCGGGGGTGTTACTGGCCCAGGGTGCTGGAAAGGGAACCGATGGAGACCCCGGGTGAATCCCGCCACCCACTAAACCGGGCCCATCAGACATCACCACTCCCATCACTTGCTTGGGTCGCGCTGCAGCAATGAGCAGGCCGATATAAGCGCCGAGTCCGCGCCCCAAAATGGTAACTTCGCCAAGCTCTTCGAGCGATGCATCAACATCTCCAACCAGAATTTCCGAGGTGTAGCCACCCCCAACTGGAATGGTCGACTGCCCATGGCCCGTAAAATCAAGGCCATAAACAGGGCCGGGCCAGCGAACACTGGGGGGAACTTCATCGGGTGTTCGCTCGCCGAGTCCGTGCAGGAGCAACAGTGGGCGGTGGGTCGGATCGGACCCATTTGTGAGGTGATGAATCGCAAGGTCAATGCGGTTGTGGCGCACCCAGATGGTGTCTGAGCCGGCGGGGCTCTTTGAATTGGCGGGGCTCTCTGAATCGAGGGGGCTCATGAGAGGAACTCCAGAATCAGATCGGCCACAAGGCGCGGCTGTTCGATATGCACAAAGTGTCCGACACCTTCTAGGCCTTCGAACTGCGCTCCGGGTGGCAAATAGGGCTCCACATCCGATGGTCGGCTGCCCCAGCCCATGACTTCAATCTCTAGACCCATTACCCCAAGCATGGGCACGCCCAACCCTGGCAGCCTCAGCATCGACCACTCCGGCCGCCACGGGCCGAACCCGCCCATACGCATAGTGGGGTCCAGCTTCCAACGCCAACCGTCAGCCTCTTGTCGCGCACCTACATACACCAAGTACTGCAACCACTCGGTAGTCAGGCGTGGGTTCATTCGACCTCGGCGCTCGGCCAGTTCCTGCACTGTTCCGGGCCTGCGCTGTTTATCACTGAGCGTTCGGCGATGAGCCAGCCACCGGTCCATCTCATCGCGTTGCATACGCGTTCGTTCCAGTTCTGACACGTCGGGCATGTTGTTGCCCGAGGGCAGACCATCAAGATTGACCAACGCAGACACCCGGTGCGGTGCAACATTCGCAAGGTGCATCACCATGGAGCCGCCCTTTGAATGGCCAATAAACGGCAGCGGCTCATCGGGGAGGGTCGCAAGAACTGAAGCAGCATCTCGGATATCTGCCTCCCAGCTGTACAAGTGCGCCCAGGCCGACTCGCCATGGCCGCGCTGATCCCAGCTGACTACCCGGTACCCGCCATCGGCCAACATCGGCGCAAACCTGTTGAGCGTCTCGGCAAAGTCAAAGCCGCCATGCGCCAGAAGCAGCGCTGGGGCCTGTTCATCGCCCCATTCGGCCACCGAGATCTTCACTCCTGCAGCGTCAACGACTCGCCTGCGATCTGGGCGCCGCACGCCTTCGGGCTGCGCGAGAAACTCGCTCGTCAGATCAGGAACCATTGAGAGATGTTAGGGCTGCGCGCTGCGATCTCTGAAGTTGTTGCGCAGCGGCACAGTATTTGACCGACGATTAGTAGAGTGAACAGCAGAGACTTCACATGGACGCCACTGACCTAGAGAGTTCACCCACTTCAGATGCCGAACGACTCCAAGTCGATCAGGCCGTGGCTGCATTGCGCGCGTTGCCGTTTGGTGGGATTGACGACGCAACCCGAAATTTTGCGCTACCACCGTCGATTCGCTCGGGAGTCTCCCCCGCAATTGCGACCCTGCGTTGGGGTGCTGTGGGGTTTGGAATCGTCTTCGCCGCTCCCGCCGCATTTCAGGGCTCCTATATTGCAGTGATCACGGTTGCTGTGTGTGTGTTCATCACCACCTGGCGAACAGTCATCCCAATCCGTCTGGCATCCACACGTTTTCAGGACCGATTTGTAGCTTTCGGAGACGTAGCAATCATCGGTCTGGCCGTTGGCGCAGGCGGCGGCCTAGAAAGCCCATTCATCTTTTCGCTAATGGCCGCCATGGTGGTCATGAGTTTCGGCTGGGGCTACCTAGCTGGAACGATTGCGTTACTAACAGGCGCCGTGACCATGCTGATTGCGCTGCCGCTTGGGGCGAATAGCTACACGCAACAAGCCGATACTCAGCGAGATTTTGGACTGACGCTGGTGATGATTCTGGGCGTTGCCGCTGCGAGTTTCGTGCGGGGTCGACTCTTAGATTCAGAGGTGCGGCGAGGCTCACTCGCTGGTCAGGTTGACTCGCTCAGCGATGCAAACGATCTGCTCGCCTTGGTCAACAATGTGGCGCGCACACTGCCAACCTCGCTCAGCCTTCGTGAGGCCCTAGAGGCATCCCGGCTGCAACTTGGAACTGCTTTTGATACACACACAATCTGCCTGCTGGCCCTTGATGAACGCTCCGAGGAATGGGTCCCTAACCTGGCTGATGGTTGCGTGCTGAATCCGGCCTATCGAACTGCCGCCTTACCCGAGCCGCTACGCCAAGCATTGAATTCGACTGCGCCGATCTTGGTCACTCCCGTAACAGGAAGCACTCCTGTAGATGGCGGTGGGTCGCTGTTTCTTTCCAGCAGCAGTCAGAGCGGGCTCTATGTCCGCTTGCAAACTCGCGGCAATACCATTGGCCTGTTGGGCCTAGAACACGCCGAGAGCGATCACTTTCAGCCGCAGCACCTGAACCTGTTAACCGGCATGGCCGAGGTCCTCGCTCTCACCATTGACAACGCCCGATGGTTCGGACGGCTCCGAACTCTGGGAGCGGAAGAGGAACGCATCCGCTTAGCCCGGGACTTGCACGATCGACTCGGTCAATGGCTCACCTATATCTCCTTCGAACTCGAGCGAATCATGAGCAACGAGCCCGAGCAGCTTGAGGAACTCACCCAGCTCTACAGCGATGTCCAAGCCGCCCTTGACGAACTCCGTGAGACGCTCCGTCAGTTGCGATCAGGTGTCAGCGAGGACCAGCCCCTGGCAGTGCTCGGACGCGATCTGGTGGCACGTTTCGCGGATCGGTCTGCAGTAACCGCCACGTTCACCGTGACTCGACCAGAGGAGCGGCTGCCCGTTCCAGTCGAGAACGAGATTCTGCGAATTCTGCAAGAGGCACTCAACAACATCGCAAAGCACGCACTCGCTACGCATGTCAGCGTCGTCTGGGACGTAGACGGCGGCAACTTTCAACTCGTGGTAACAGACGATGGCCAAGGGTTCGAGATTGCCCGGGGGGTTCGTGATTCCTCCTATGGTTTGGTTGGCATGAGAGAACGAGCCGATGTCATTGGCGCCGACCTCACCATCGAGAGCACCCCCGGTTCTGGGACGGTGCTTCGAGTCTTTGCTGGCAGCACGTCGAGTAGTTCGGTACCGATCCTCAAACAGGGAGCAATGCGTTGAGAGTTCTATTAGCTGATGACCATCAGATTCTTCGGGACGGAATCCGTCGAGGACTCGAAAACGCCGGGGAAGAAGTCGTCGGCGAAGCAAGCAACGGTGAAGAGGCCGTGACGCTTGCACGAGAGACTCAGCCCGACATCGTGTTGATGGATTTGTCTATGCCAGTCCTCGACGGGGTCAGTGCAACCCGCAGAATCATTAGCGAGTTCCCAGATATCAAAGTCGTTGTGCTCACGATGCACGATGATCCCCCACTCACTCGGTCTGCGCTCGAGGCCGGAGCCTCTGCGTACCTGACCAAGGGAACCTCATTTGCCGACGTGCTTGACACTCTGCGCCGGGTACTCGCTGGTGAAGAGGTACTGAGCCCGCAATTGGCGGCATCAATGTTGACTGTGGTCGAGGCAGAAGACCCTGGAGAAGAACTGTTGTCTTCTCGCCAAACCGAGATTCTGCAGATGATCGCAGATGGCCAGAGCACCAAACAGGTGGCGCGCGAGCTGGGAATCACCCAAAAAACTGTGCACAACCACCTCAATGCCATTTACCGCCGTTTGGATACGCAAAGCCTGACTCACGCTGTGTTGTCGGCAGTCCGACTCGGAATTATTGATCTGCGCCCGACACCTGAAGACAGCGAGGCTGTCTAAGAAAACTGCGCTCCGTGACAAAACCGGCTTTTAGGCCGCTGCTCAGCAGATCTGCCTACTCAGAGTGGCAGATGCTCGCGGGTTTTGCCCATAGGAGAAGAATTGGAATTCTGTGAAGATACGTAGGAAGGAGGCGGCGAATGGCGAGCCTAACTAATGCAATGACAACACAACGAGCGCGTCTAGGGCGCGTTTTGCTCGCCGCCTCGGCATCTACCCTGATGACCTGCGTGGTGGCTCTACCGATGGCGTATCAGGCACAGGTCGCTCGCGCCGATCAAACCCAAACCCTGCCAACACCCTCCAATTCGAACCCAGATACCACCCCAAGCAGCACCATCTCTACGCTGCCGCCCGCATCTGTGCTTGGCGCAACCACAATTGCCGAGCCACCTCCTGACGCAGCATCTGGCCCGGCCGAAATCGCGGAGGCGCCGACTACAAGCCCGCGTAAGCCCGCATCGCCAAGAGCCACTGCACCCCCGAGATCACCGACTCCTGCCGATCCGCCGGTTACTTCACTCGAGGTTCCCAGCACAGATCCTCCACCCACAACTTCTCCGACGAGCAGCGTCCCTGCGCCCACCACCACCGAGGTTCGCAGCAACCCCGGCGGGTTGCGGTGGTCCGCTTCGCCCTCTCTCTCATCCTCGGAGGCACTGCAAGGCGCAGAGATTGTTTCGGGTACTGCCGCAATCTTTATCTTCTTGGATGCCGGCATTGAGGATGGAATTGTCTCAGTGAAGTTCTTCCTAGATGGCGAGCTCAGAGCTACGGAGTTCAGTTCCCCTTGGGAACTCCTTGGCGGAGCCTCACTCGACCCAACAAGCCTCAGTACCGGGCAACACACCGTTCGGGCCGAGATCGCATTGACTGATGGGCGGACACTCGACCGGGAAGCCAAGTTCACGAAGCCGTAACGGTTCGAGCAGGGCTGCCCTCGCCGCTCGCGCCTACGATACGACCCAGATTGTTGAGCAGACAGAACGAGGGCATCCCAATGGCAGAAATCCGCGGCACCGTAGAACCAGGCTTTGAGCAGGTTCGAGAGGCCTTCGAAGAGAACTTTGATTCACACGGAGAAGTAGGAGCCGCTTTCAGTTTGTATGTAGACGGCAACGCCGTGGTCAACCTGACAGGTGGTGTCACCACCGAAGGTACTGAGTACAACGCCGACACCTTGCAGATGGTGTTCTCCTCCACCAAGGGAGCAACTGCACTATGCGCGCACATCTTGGCTCAACGCGGATTGCTAGATTTTGATGCACCAGTTGCGCAGTACTGGCCAGAGTTTGCAGCACAAGGAAAAGGCGAGATTCCTGTCTCTTGGCTGCTGTGTCACAAGAGCGGCCTGATCGATACAACCAGGCGCCTGAGTTTGGATGATGCGCTCGATTGGGACACGGTGGTGAGCGCACTGGCAGAAAGCACGCCCGTCTGGGAACCAGGAACTCAACACGGGTACCACGCTGTTACCTACGGTTGGCTAGTTGGTGAGATTGTGCGCCGGGTATCGGGCATGAGTATCGGCGAGTTTTTTGCAACCGAGGTAGCCGGCCCGCTGGGTTTGGACTTCTGGATTGGACTGCCCGAGCAACAACATGACCGGGTCTCTCGCCTAATCCCGATGGGCCTGCCCGAGGGAGTCGACCTTGAGGTCATCTCAGCCGCAGGTGCCGGCGCAGGTGCTGATGTTGCGACTGGGGAACCCGCAGAACCGGCTTCGATTGGTTTGGTTCAGATGCTCGACATGCTGCTCGGCCCCGACAACCTTGCAGGCAAGGCTCTCTCTGCGCCTGGCGGTGCCTTTATGGACCAAGAGGCTTGGAATACCCCCGAATTGTGGTCAGCCATGATCCCAGCGGCGAACGGGGTCACCAACGCCAATTCACTGGCTCGTATGTATGCGGCCTGCGTAGGCGAGGTTGATGGTGTGCGCCTGCTGTCTGAAGATGCAATGAATAAGGCCATTGAAGTGCAAACCGAGGGCGCCGACGCCGTGTTGATGTTTCCGATTCCCTTCGCAATGGGATTCATGCGCGGTTCAGACTTCTCGCCACTCTCCGGTGATCGCTCCTTTGGTCACTACGGGGCCGGTGGATCAGTCGGCTTTGCAGACCCGGATCGCAAGATGGCCTTTGGCTATGTGATGAACCAGATGCAGTTCGGCCTTGCCGGAGACCCACGCACAGCCTCGCTGATCAAGGCGGTCGAGGCATCGATCAGCTGACCCCGCTGTACCCCAAGATCAGGCGCAGTGTGCAGCCCACTTTGCGTTCTTGGCCCGTGGCGAGTCTCATGTCATGGTGAGTTCGCCCGAAGTCCCCAGTTCCCAAGCCCTCAGGCGACGCACATTTGCCATCATCTCGCACCCGGATGCTGGCAAGACCACCCTGACTGAAAAGCTGCTTTTGTATGGTGGCGCCCTCGGCCGTGAAGCCGGTGCAGTCAAGGCTAAGGGTGCTCGACGCTCAGCAACTAGCGACTGGATGGAACTAGAGCAGCAGCGCGGCATCTCAATCACATCAACTGTGTTGCAATTCCCCTATCGCGACTGTGTGGTCAACCTGCTTGACACCCCTGGGCACCGCGACTTCTCGGAGGATACGTACCGGGTACTCACGGCCTGCGATGCTGCAGTCATGGTGCTCGATGCTGCGAAAGGCATCGAAGCGCAGACCCAAAAACTGTTCGAAGTGTGCCGCAGTCGTGGCTTGCCCATTCTGACCTATGTCAATAAGTGGGATCGTCCAGGGTTGAGTCCGCTAGAACTCATCGACGACATCGAATCAAAGCTGGGGTTGATCTGTACGCCGATGACTTGGCCTGTGGGTATAGCCGGTGACTTTCGCGGCGTAGTCGACCGGAGCAGCGGGGATTTCATCCGGTTTACTCGCACCGCTCGGGGCTCAACCGAGGCTCCCGAAGAGATCGTTCCCGCCGATCGCGCCCTTGTTGAAGAAGGCGAATCTTGGACCGAGAGTCTGGATGAACTCGAACTGCTCTCGGGTGCCGAACACGACCGCGAGATGTTTCTTGAAGGTGAGACAACGCCGATGTTCTTCGGTTCTGCGCTGACCAACTTTGGGGTGCGGCTGTTGCTCGACTCGGTCATCGACGAGGTGCCAAGCCCATCACCCCGTGCCGACACCTCTGGAGAGAAGCGCCCACTCGATTCGCCATTCTCGGGGTTTGTGTTCAAGGTGCAGGCAAACATGGACCGCTCTCATCGCGACCGGATCGCCTTCTTGCGAGTGTGTTCGGGCCGCTTCGAACGCGGCATGGTGGTCATTCAAGATCGCAGCAGAAAACCGTTCGCCACCAAATACGCTCACTCGGTCTTTGGCCAAGAACGCGAGACACTCGAAGAGGCCTTTCCGGGAGACGTAATCGGACTTGTGAACGCAAATGATGTGCGGGTCGGGGACACCTTGTGGGCAGAGACCGCTGTGACGTTCCCAGAGATCCCAAGCTTTGCCCCAGAGTTCTTTGCCATTGCCCGCACCACCGATGTGAGTCGCACCAAGCAGTTCAGAAACGGCATCACCCAGCTAGACGAAGAGGGAGTGATTCAGGTGTTGCGTGACCCTGACTATGGCGACCAAGCACCTGTGCTCGCAGCTGTCGGGGCGCTGCAGTTTGAGGTTGCAAAGCACCGGCTCGAGAATGAGTTCGGCGCTCCCGTCGAGTTCTCCATGACGAACTACAAAGTGGCCCGGCGTACCGACGCCGAATCCGCACCCACGCTTCGGGCCATGCAAGGCGTAGATGTTCTGGCTCGCAGCGACGGCACATTGCTGGCTGTCTTTGAGTCCAGTTACTGGCTGGATCGCCTGATTGCCGAGCAGCCCGAGCTCACCTTGGATCGCCTCGTTGCAGAGGGCGAACTGCGGCAGTAGAAGCCTCTGCGCCCGCAGCCGCAGCCGCAAAACACCACTGCTCGGGCATTTATCGGCGAAGATGGTGAAGCATGACAGACCCCCACTACCCAAATGACCCCGATGGCGCAGGCAGCCCTGACGGCTATCAATTCCAGCGGGACAGGAACTTAGCGCCCACCTCAAAGCAGGTCGCTCAGCGGCGTCGACTGTTTGTGGCATGCGGCTTGGTTGCCGTATTTCTCATTGTCCTAGTTGTTGGCAGCATGCTCTCGGGGGGCAAGACCAAAGAGGATGCAACTCAGGGTGGCTCTACGAGCAGCAGTACCTCAACTGCGGAATCCGAAGACGCAAGCACGACAACCGAACTGAAGAAACCTGCGCTCAAAGACCCACTTCAGGTTGCCGTTCCGCCCGAATCAGGGCAGCTCGTCAACCCCGCAAGCTCGGGTCACATGTGGTCCGACGAGGTTCCAGGAATCCTTACGTTCCGAGGCAACCCCACCCGCTCATATTTCGGCAGAGGCCCCGTCCCAAAGGCCCCGAAGGTTGCTTGGTACTACCCCAAAGATGGCGGGATGTGCTCGAGTTCCTCGTCCAAGGGAGTGACAAAGTCTTGGTGCGGAATGGGTTGGACTGGTCAACCGGCAGTGTTCAATCGCGATGGTCGCTTGTGGGTGGTGTTCGGGGCGTATGACGGCGCTGTGCATTTCATGGATGGCAACACGGGCGAAGATATTCTTCCGCCATTTAAGACTGGCGACATCATTAAAGGCTCCGTCACGGTGGATCCGAACGGCTTTCCGATTGTCTATTCAGGCAGTCGTGACAGCTACTACCGGGCCCTCGCTATCGACAGACCGGGCGAGGCCGTTGAGCTTTGGAAACTGTCGGCTAACGCTGTGTCTCCCACTTTATGGAATGACGACTGGGATGGTTCGGGTCTGATTCTTGATGACTACTTGCTTGAGGGCGGAGAGAACAGCCAGTTCCACATGGTCAAACTCAATCGCGCCTACGGAGCCGATGGTCTGGTGACGATCGACCCCAAGCTGGTGTTCAATGCGCCAAGCTGGGATCAGCAAGTCATCAGCGACCTTGCCGGGAATCGGGCAAAAGAGATGTCGATCGAGGGTTCGGTGGCCGTGTCGGGCAACACCGTGTACTACGCCAACTCGGGTGGACTGGTTGTGGGCTGGGACCTTGGCCCGCAAGTGGCCGGCACGGGCGAGCCAAAGCAGACCTTCCGCTTCTGGGCGGGTGACGACGCTGATGCCAGCATTGCCATAGATGCCGAGGGGTTCTTGTACGTGGCTGTTGAATACGAGCGGGGTAACGCCCGCTCGGCCGAGGTGGGCCAATTAATGAAGCTTGACCCCAAGAAGCCGGATGATCCTCTTGTGTGGAAATACGACGACCGGGTTGCTGCAACGGCTGGCTTCTGGACCAGCCCAGCGTTGTATAAAGACGTGGTGATCGCCGCAACAAACGGTGGGAAGTTGCTTGCGCTTGACCGCGAAACTGGTGCCGAGCGGTGGACCATCAAATTGCCGGGACCAACCTGGCAATCGCCAGTGACGGTTGAGAACACCTTGATCTATGGCGACTGCAACGGTGTGCTTCGCGGTTACGACGTATCAGATACCAAAGTGGTGCCACCGCAGCTTTGGGAGCTCAAGCTGGGCGGATGCCTTGAGGCAACACCGGCTGTGTGGGAAGGGTCTATTTTTGTGGGTAGCCGCGGCGGCAAGTTCTTTGCGCTTCGCGATGACGGCAAGCTCACCTCGCCAACAGCCGACCTCTCGGGGGGTGCCGGCGAGTAGGGGTGCTGTGCGTTAACCGGTTAGCTCATCGGCACCGTTGTGTTTGAGGTGCCAGCAGCATCGCCAGCAGCATCGCTAGTTGCGTCGCCCGTTGCGTCGCCAGCCTCGAGCGGCAGCCAAGTTGGCAGTCCAGGCGTCAGATTCTTGCTACCCGGAGCGTCGGCCTGATTCCACCGCGTGGCCTCATAGGCAACACCTTGATAGCGGATTTGTGCCCCCGCTTCGTAGGCAATAGCGCCGCTCCAATCGGGAAGGCTCGCCGCAAGATCCTTCAGCGACCCTGCGAGATCAACAGACACGGGTTGCCAAGGGGTTTCCCAAGGTCGATCTGGATCTGGCGTGTCACCTTGGGTGTACCACTTTGCTTGGTATGCCATCCCCTGAAAGAGAACTCGCTTTCCCTTGGCATAGACCGAAGCCTTGTTCCACGCGGGATACGTGCCGTTAGGAAGGTCGGGCTTGGGAGCAGGCCGATCATTCGGCATGACAGGGCCGAGGTAGCGCCAAGGTGAATCCCACAGATTCTTGACGCGCTCATCAGGTCGGTTCTCTTTGGTCCACCATTTAGCCACGTACACGTTGCCGTGCCAAACAATTTTCTGACCCTCAACATAAATCCGACCCTCTTGCCATATCGGATAGGGACTCGTGAGCGCATCATCTACCAGCACTGGGCGTTCAGTGGTCGTGGTCACCTGCTCATTCTTGCCAATTGCCCGCCCAGTCAGGTTGTTCAGAATTCGAGAGAACTCAAGCGGTTCCTGCTCAACGCCACTGCACGTGTTGCTCACAATGAACTCATCCATTTGAGACCCGCAGGGGCCATCTCGGTTCGCCGACCACAGCGAGAGTCGGCCAAGGCCGTTTACCTTGGCAAAAGAGATCAGCGCCTGTGCGTCCGAAATGGTGAACTGATCAGGGATGGTGTCTTGCGTTCCCACCATTGGGGTTGCGCCGATTTTGCCCCAGAGATCAGCCGGTTGCAGCTTGTTGCCCGCCCGCTGATAGGCACCGTCTAGCTGTGTGAAGGTTGACTGCAGAGCTTCCTCGTTTGCATCCGCCATCGACATTGACTCCGGACGACCAGCCCCATAGTCCATCGTCATTACATTTACGCCGGCAAGGTCAACTCCAGCAGCAAGCGTGGCCTCAACGGCCGCAAGGCCATCTGCGGTTAGTCCCTGCGGGGCAACCGGGAGAGTCAACCAGACAGCAAGCTCTCGGTTCGCCTTCGTTGCTTCATCCTGAAGGAGCTTCAGCGCTTCACCTCTGCGCCGATTCGCCGCCGTGTCAGCTAGCGCTTCGCCTTCAATATCAAAATCTACTGTTGCAAGCTCGTACCGATTAATCACCTCTCGGTAGGCCTCTGCAAGATCCTCGGGCGACTTACAACGAAGGGCTAGTTCTGAGTTACTTAGACCTCCAAATGACACGATCGCGTTTCCACCCGCCGCTCGTAGACGCGTAATTCTGCGGTCAAGGTCGAATGAGGTAGCCGCTCCATCAAGGTCTACATACGTACCCCAGGTTGGGGCACACCCGCCGTCTCGATCGGCAACGATAAAGCCAAGAACCACATCTTTTGATCCACCTTCTACGGGGTTCTCAAACGGAAAAGTCGGAACCAGCGTGGCGTCAACATACGGAGCGAACCATGCCGTCGGACTGCCCTTCGCCGATTGATCTACAGCACGGTTGACAAAGCTCACGGTTGCGAAGCTCACGCCTGCCAGCAGCACAAGGGCCACTACCACCCGAAAAAAGGAGACGCGACGGCGTGGGGTTTTCACAGCCTCCACTGTCTCAGGCTCGGCTGACTCGGGATCGATTGACACTGGCTCGGCTGCTTCCGGTTCGCTTGATTCCACTGCGCAACTCCACAATCTCTCTATCTAAAGCCTGCTTCAGGCTCGATTCGCAAATCATTGATCCATAGTTGGACAAGTTCTTTCAGAACTGTCTGTAGTTAGACAGTTCTTTCATCCTTACTAGATACTGATACAGAAGGCTCGCAGGGGACTCCATAGGTAGATATCTGCATTCGCTTGCCAATTCAAAGCTTCTCCCTTATAGATGATTGAATGCGAAATTCCAGATTCTCCCCCCAACCTGATTCCGGGGATTCGGCTGAGATTGCACCAACAGAGCTCCCTCTCAGGGCGCCAGGCAGGCGACAAATAGGCGCAGATAAGCGCACCGGGCCCATGCCGTCGGTGCCTGAGCCACCTTCGCGCCGCGCAATCAGCGGTGCCAGATTTGCCATTGCAATCACTCTCATTGCCTACGCCGCGTATCTGGTGGACCAGATCTACCGCGTAGTTCAGAATCCTTTGTCTATTCGCGTCGTCATTGATACTGCCACCTACGCCATTGTTGTAACCCTGCTCACTGCCTCTGCGCTGGCCTACTTGGTCACCAGACTCGGCTATCTCTACCGAATCCAAGAGCATCACCGCGTCCCACGAGCCAGCATTGACGATTATTTCACTGTGGCGATGCCCACGCTCACTGCCATCATCCCTTCGTATAAAGAAGACGCTCGTGTCGTGCGTCAGACGCTGCTGTCCACGGCTTTGCAGGAATACCCGTTTATGCGAATCGTCTTGCTGATTGACGATCCGCCGAACCCAACAAGTCCAGAAGAACAAGCGATCCTTGAAGCGGCACGCAGCTTGCCACTTGAGATTGAAGAACTCCTACGACCCCTCCGCACCAAGTTTGAGCATGAGCTCGACGCGTTTGAACGACACGACTCCGCTGCTGATGTCGACAGTGAAGTTGACCCCATTCAGCAGATCACTCACCTTGCTGACCTCTATGCCGAGGCAAGCAACTGGTTCCATGAGCAAGCCCTAGTCAATCCAATCATCGACCACACTGACCTGTTCTTATCCAACAGCGTGCTCGGTCGACTCGGGACGGAGATGGGCGAGGTAGCTACTGCGCTGAACACTGCTGCGGCTGCCGAAACACAACTCAGTCCGCGCCGCATGTTGCAGTTGCATCGGCGGCTGGCCTGGATCTTCAGGGCGGAACTATCGAGCTTTGAGCGCAAGCAATACTCCTCACTTTCGCATGAGGCCAACAAGGCCATGAACCTGAATAGCTACATCGGCTTGATGGGCCGGCGCTTCAAAACTCAAGAGATGGTCGGCGGTACCGTGCTGATCGAAGTTACCGGCGAGGCAGCTGACCTGGAGTTCCCTGACCCCGAATACGTTCTCACCTTGGACGCAGACTCCACCCTGCTGCCGGAGTACTGCCTGCGCCTTGTGTACTTGATGGAACAGCAGGAATTTTCTGATGTTGCTGTTTCTCAAACCCCCTACAGCGCCTATCCGGGTGCCAACAATCGAATCGAACGCATCAGCGGCGCAACAACTGACCTTCAGCACATCGTGCATCAGGGTCTCACCCGAGACTCCGCCACGTTCTGGGTGGGGGCCAACGCCGTGCTCCGCAAACAGGCGCTGGATCAGATTTGTGAACTTGATTTCGAGAATGGACTCCCCATTCGACGATATGTGCAGGATCGCACTCCGATTGAAGATACGGAATCAACGATCGATATTTGTATCCAAGGCTGGAAGCTCTACAACTTTCCAGAGCGTTTGAGCTACAGCGCAACTCCCCCTGATTTCGGTTCGCTTTGTGTGCAACGTCAACGGTGGGCAAACGGCGGGCTGCTAGTAGTGCCGAAATTCCGCGAGCTGTTCAGGATTCGAAAGTCTCAAATTGGTCTGCGCGCTGCCCGCGAGGGCTTCTTGCGTTTGAACTACTTGGCTTCCATCGCCTGGGCAAGCTTTGGGCTTATCTTGCTGCTCATCTATCCCTACAACAGCCAGCTTGTGAGCCCTCTGGCCATGCTTGCTGCGGTGCCGTACTTCGTTGCGCAGTCAACTGACCTGAGGAGATGCGGATACCGGCGAAGCGATGTGCTTCGGGTGTACGGCTTGAACTTCTTGCTACTAGCCGTCAACACTCTTGGAGTCCTCAAGTCACTTGAGCAGTCCATTGGCGGGCAGAAAATCGACTTTGCCCGTACCCCAAAGGTGCGCAACCGCACTGCTGCACCACTCACCTTCGTACTCGTTCCCTACATCATCGTGATCTGGTCCGGGTACACGCTGTGGCACGACATTCGGAACAATCACCTCAGCCACGCTGCGTTCGCTGCGATCAATATGACGTTGACGGCCTATGCGCTGATCGCTTTCGTGGGGCTGCGAAATTCACTGTCAGATATTCGGGTGAGCCTTGCTGCGCACCTGTATAAGCCAGTGAAGAAGAACTCAGTAGTTGAAGAGCCAGATTGGGTCTCTGTGCTCTATTACGGCTCGGCAGAAACCTCACGCTCCTCAACTGTGGCCCCACGCGTTGCAGCGTTGGCGCTTGTAGACCTTGAGCCAGAGCTCCTCGGCGACATCAGCGAGGACCCTCGAACAGCTCACGCTATTAACGCAGCAAATCCAGAGGCTCAGCGGTCGCTTACAGAAAGTGCCGCGGCGGATCCCTCACCGGTGAAGCGCCGGCGCAGATTTCTGCGGGGATCTAGAAGTAATTCCGAGGGCCGCTCGTCAGACACCAACAGACTCGGATGGCTTTCTCGAACCCACAAGGACGAGGGCCAAGCAGCCCCTGCAGCAGAGGCTGCCGCTACTGCGGCCCTGATCGCCCAAGTAGGCGAGTACGTCAAAGGCAGTGGCGGTGAGTTCACGGTGCGCTTTGAAGACGGCAAGGTAGAGATCACCGTGGGTAAGTCTGGGTCACTCGACCAAGAAGATCAGGCCGATGACGACATCGTCATTGACCTCAGTGATGGCGCCGTTATCCCTGCATCAGGCGGATCAGACAAGGGTTCTGAGCCAGAAGAGTCAAACCGATCACCCGTTGCGGGCAATTAATCGCCCAGGAAGAACTTGAAATACTCAACTCAGTCAAGCTCACTGAGTTCGTGACTTCTCCAAATATTCTTTGACATATGAAGAAAATCTCTTGACTTTGGGTGAACTCGCCTTCACATTCTCAAGGGGCGGCAACCAGCAAATAGATTTTTGCCTATTCAAAGAATTGTATTTATCCGCACAATAGAAGCGGTTAACCGACTTGGTGACAGAGGTTCCTTGAACGAGGAACTTAAGGCAACCTGCAACTACGCCAAGTCCAGGAAAGCTATGAATCCAGAAGTCGAGAGTCCTCAGTTAAACAAATTCACCGCCAAGGCGGAGCGTTCAGCTTCGCGGGCCCGGCGCTTCGGGGCTGGTTTGCTCGCTGTAGCGATTGCTGCGGCAGGCTTTTTGGTATTTCCCCAGCAGGCTTCTGCTGCTCGTGCTGGCGCGACTAGCAACCGCAGTGTGTCAGTTTCTCTGAGTTGTACCTCTAGCTCGGTCAGCTTGGGGTCCACTACCACATGCACAGGGTCGGTGAGGGATACAGAGTCGGGTGGAACCAAGACCGTTCCGAGGGGGACTGTGGCGCTTACGGTCGACTCGGGCCGGATCGGGGTCCTCACTGCTTGTACGTTGGTTAATTCTGCCACAGCCAACCAATCCGAATGCTCGTTCAAGATTATCAATCTCAGTAACGGCAACGGCCAGCCTGCGCTGAAGTTGACCTACACCCCAGCAGCAGACGATATTCATCAAACCAAATCCAAAGAGATTGATTTAAATTTTTCTGGTTCGACTTTTAAGCAGCATTCGGAATCTTCCCTAAGCGCCGGCAAGCCGGGGGCCAGCCTGAAGGTCTTCACCGTGGGATGTGCAAGTTCGAGTGCTCGCTATGTCGGAGCATTCGTCTCAACCGATGGCGACCCGGCGAGTTCCGGCAGAGTGAGTACAAGGGTCTGGGAGGCGAGCCCCGCCACAGACGGCTCCCACGAGTTTGCCACTGCACTTGAGGCCGATCACCCAACCGGAACCTTTTATGTTCGCTTCTACTGCGCCGACGCTTCCCCATCTTCTTACTCCTCTGACGCTATGAAGAAGACATCCTCGCTCTATACCTACGTTGTTTCATCTGCAGTTGTTGCAGGGGCAGCCGCACGAACCGCTCCCGCAGCCGACACGAGCAGGCTGGCGGGGACGTTCACTTCTGACCCAGAGGACACCTCCGGTATCGATAACGAACAGATTCCTGGCGCACAGATGATCGCCCTGAAACAACGAGTCGACGCAGCAGTACCACTCGTTTCCCGGGTTGACCGCTTGAGCCAAGCATTCCTCGGCAAGATTCCACCACGCAGCTTTGTTGATCTGTGGGTCAAGAACTTTGCAGCAGGCAGAACCGACGCCCAGTTGGTGGCCGCACTTGCCACCACACCCGAATACTTCTGGTCTTACGCACTACTCACCCCAGCACAGTTCGTCGACCGCGCCTACTTCGTGCTGCTTGGCCGAGCCCCAACAACGAACGAGCGATTGACCCTCGCCAAGGCGATCAGCACCGGCAAACAATCTCGCCAAGCGGCACTCGCAGCGATTGCCTCCTCGCCCGAACACATCATCAAAACAGCGAACCGCAGTTACGTGATGGCCGCCTATCAGGCTCTTACCCCGATCATGCCAACTCCGGCCATGCTTGCCCAGTACGCCAATGACCTCAACGACCGGGGACCAAAGGTCGCCATGCTCGAAAACCTTGCACTGAGCCGAACGTCGTTCGAGAACTGGATCGCCGCCCTAGCAACCAACCCAACCAACGCCAGGTTCTAATCAGTCAGACCAGAAAAGGCTTAGGGCTCTGCCAACTGCTCGGTTTCTGGTACCCATGCGTGACGCTGGTAGAGTGAAGCTACTGGGGCTGTAGCTCAGTTGGCTAGAGCACTGCCTTTGCAAGGCAGGGGTCGTGGGTTCGATTCCCATCAGCTCCACACCACGAAACCCCCGCTACGGCGGGGGTTTCAACGTTTTTGGACAGGTGTCCAGTTCTTTCTGGAAAGGCCCCGTCCCGCATTGGTCCCGTCTCAGGATGAGCTTCAACTCCCAAATTCGTTTGCAATGGGTGCCAGATTCTGCTTTCGCTCGAGGTGTTCGCCAGCTGACAGGAGTCACTAAGTTGCGACAAATAGTCGGGCTAGAGCGGCGTCAGAGTGTGTCACTGCTGCACGACTAAGCCTGGCTTGAGAACCGCAGTGCGGTGAACGCAGCGACAGGAGCTTTGGTTTCCAATTAAGTCGGTGTTCTCGCCGCATCAAGGCGGCCGGCGAGAGGGTCGCCCTAGTGCGCACCAAGGTCGGAGCTGGGTTTCTTTCTAACGATGGGCGTATGGCTCGTCGAGGGGTAGGCCAAGGACTGCACGAAGAGTAGATACAGCTGCGAAGGTTTCGGCTTCAGCCGCTGTCGCCTGTTTCTCAAACGGTGATTGGTATTCTCCCGTTCCCGGCAGGCGAGAACAGCTGTAGTAGAGCTGGGTCACAAGCGAATTCTTTGTTATGACGTCGGTAACTTGGGCCTGATACTGGGGAGGCCAAACAGTGTTGGCCAGCAATTGTCCGTACCGCTGCCGGAGGTTCGCCATCTCTCCGCAGAAAGCAGGGCTTCTCTCCCAAAGTACGGTTCCGCCCTCGAAGTAGTTGTCGAAGATGGCAGTCTGCGCTGGGTTTGTCTCTGCCACGATGGCAAGGTAAGCCGCTTGCGCTGTCTGCTGCGGAGGCAAGGTCGTCGTAGGCGTCGTGGTCGTGGTGGTGGTCGTGGTGGTGGTCGTAGTTGTTGTTGTCGTCGTGGTAGTCGTTGTCGTCGGCTTGGTTGTTGTTATGGGAGCAGCGGTTTCCCTTGCCCCACAGCCGGAAACGACAAGCGCGCACAAAGCACCCATAACAAGAACCGTCTTCCTCATGCGAAGAGACTGCCATGATTCCTCGTACCTAGACGACTCAGTTAGCAACCGGCAGTAGCAGCCCGGGTGAGGTTTGATTCGTTTGCGAGTGTGTCGAGGGCGTCGGTTACTTTGTCTTGGGTGCCTGGCATGAGGTGGCCGTATCGGTCGATCACTACTGATACTGAGGAGTGGCCGGCTCGTCGTGCGATGTCGACTGGGTTGGCGTCGACTGCAATCCAGAGTGCTACGGCGGTGCGGCGGAGGTCATGGATGCGGAGTCCGGTGTACGCGGCTGTGAAGACGAGCGCGCGGTAGCGGTTGTCCATTGCGTCTGCGAGGGTCCATTTGTGATGGGGTGAGGAACTGCATTTCGGTGCGTTCAATTTTGGGGAGTGGTACTCATTCAGCGGGGTTACGTGCGAGGAGCCCGGCGTGCATTGCTGTGCAGTGTTGTTGTTTCAGCTAGTGGCCAGTCGGCTTACCCGACTGGCCTTTGGCCTTTTTTGGGCGGCGAGTTTCTACTGAGAACCCATGCTCGCTTGGAGGAACAGTCCCACAACACCGATGCCGAGCCAGATCCACCCGAGAAGGGCACCGGCCACTGCGATCGACTTCCCTCTCTGAGTCCCGCCTGAGTGTTTGATGTTGTAAATCGCAATGTGCCCACAGGGAATCGCCACTATCGAGACGGTCAACAGGCCCGCTATCAACGCTGTGACCGCTAGCCCACTCATCTTCGAAATCTCTACGGGAGCGGCCACTGTCGGAGTAGCTGCTGCTGGTTGAGCAGTGGCTTGTCCGCTAGAGGTGATAGCGGCGTGTGCCGGCGGAGCTTGCACTGGAGCCGCCACGGCTGCTGGCTGGGGCCGATGTTCCGTCCACTGTGACCCGTCCCACCATCTGAGCTGGGCAGGATCTTCAGGGTCTTGGTACATGCCCGGAGGCGCAGCGCTCGTCATACGACTTCTACTCGTGTCATAAGAATCCTTCCCTCTTGGCCACCCTATGACCGATTAGCTAACCAGCGCTGAGATAACGGTGAACTGAGATCCAGCCTGAGGCGAAACACGACGCCCCGATGCCTCGAATCTGGCGTTCATGCGAGCATGTTGATACGTGACCTCGCGATGAGTCGCAAGCCCCATAGAAGTCAGGTCGAAAGGTCAGCTCAGCTGAGTGGCTTCCGACCGGTTCTCTCTGACTGAGCTAGCTGCTGCTGCAGTCAGCAAAAGAGATCTCTTTGTATTTGCCAGTTGGAGATATGCCAGAGACCCCATCGGACTGAGCCTCGTAAGTCCAGTTTGCCGACGGATCCGATTTTAAGTAGATCCCAGCAAGGGTTGTCAAAGAGTCTGGGTACACCCCGTTGTCAGCCTCGTAGGCTGCTAGTGCAGTTTCAACGGCCATTCTTTCCGTTTGGCACGCATTCGCTAAAGCGTTGTTATCTGACATAATTCCACCGCAACTGCTCAGCACCAAACCACACAACAGTGAACCGACTATCAAGCGTCCCGAACAAATCTTCATTGTTCACCCTCCCGAGGTTGTCGCAGGGACGTTAGCGCAGTGCACGTCAAACGGTTGGGGGTCTTGAGGTTGGGCTTGCCGAGCCCAGAGCAAGTTGGCGCGGCTGTTTTTTCAAGAATGGGCCGATGAGAAGAACCGACCTACACCAAGTGCGTTGCCCCAGCCGGCGAGCGGACCACTGCGCTGCGGTGCGTTGTTGCAGTACAACAAATGACCCTCAACCCCTTCGCTCGTTGCACGGCCAAGGCAGGGGTCGTGGGTTCGATTCCCATCAGCTCCACACCACGAAACCCCCACTACGGCCGGGGTTTCAACGTTTTTGGACGTCGGCCCTCAATGACCGGATCGGAGCCCGACGGCACAGCTGGGCTCAGCAGGGCACACTCGAGCGGTGGGTGTCGTTAGCAACCAGCGGTGAAGATCCAGGTTGACCCCGTGGAGTAGACCACTCCATTTGTTGCTTGCCCCGAGAACTGTTCGTGGAGAATCTCCGCTGCACGTTCTCGGAGCGCAGGAGTGCCAAGCGCGAGCAGCTTGCGTGCGACGGAGCTGCTCAGCGACTGTTCCACAGCCCCGGCGATGCCATTCTCGCCACCCATTCGGATCGGTACGTCATAGGAATCGAACATGATGTTCACCCATCCCGCCTCAGCTAGCAGGGCGCTCGTTCGGTCGGGGTCGGCGAACGCAAATGGTCCTGGTACATCACCTGCTGCTGGTGGTGGCGGGTCGTCTAGAAGGTCGCTCAGCACCGTCACTGCAGCGTTAATCCACGAGTTGCGCTCGAGTGGTTGCCAGCACACAAACGCGAGCCGGCCGTTCGGTCGCATCGAACTGGCGATGTTGCGAAACGCTCGCACCGGTTCAGCAAAGAACATCACCCCAAAACGACTGAAGGCGGCGTCATATGGACCGCCAAGTGGATCCTCCTGAGCATCGGCCACGAGGAAAGTTGCCTCAACATTGGATTCGCTGGCACGCTCTTGGGCCCGTTGGATCATTGGCGGAGAGAT
>CAMDLX010000014.1 GCA_945901935.1 Bifidobacterium breve
CCGGAGTAGCCACGCCGATCAAAGGCAATCAGATCGAATTGCACGAGCCGGCGCATAACCCGGCTGAAGCTCGCAGCCCGATCCATTGCCCCATGCACGAACAGCACGGTTGGAAGAGCAGGGTCAAGATTGGCCCGGGTTCGGCGAACCACCGCCAGACCATTCACCTTGAGCGAACCGTCCGATGGACTTGCAGTCACTTCACGATCATCACTCGCAGCACATCTGCTGCATGGTGTCCGTCTCCGCCGCCGCCTGCCAACACAGCAACAGTGTCACCCGTTCGGACATGACCAGAGTCACGCGCCAACTCCACTAGGTGGTCCATCATTGCCAAGCTCTCAACCCTGTGTGGTGCAAGCAAAGGTGTTGCACCCCAACTCAGGGTGAGTTGCCGAAGGGTCTGCTCTAATGGCGTGAACGCAATGATCGGCATGCTCGGTCGGAACCGTGCGATCGATCGAACGGTGAAACCTGATTCAGAGATGCAGATAATTGCATCCACGCTCATCTCAGTTGCTGCTCGCCAGGTGGCACCCGTCATTGCGTCCGTGATTCGCGCAGGACCATCGCCCAAAGCTTCACTCCTGAGCAGACGGATCCGGCGAGCCCACGCGTCGTAATCAAAATCTTGATCAGCACGATCTGCGATTCTCGCCATGGTCGCCACGGCGTTGACTGGATCGTGGCCAACAGCGCTCTCTGCCGACAGCATCACTGCGGAACTCCCGTCGAACACTGCGTTTGCAACATCGCTGACCTCGGCGCGAGTAGGTGAAGGAGCTGTCACCATCGACTCCAGCATTTGAGTCGCGGTTATCACTGGCTTTCCAAGGGCAATGCACTCGCGAATGATCTGCTTTTGCACGTGGGGCAGTTCTTCAATCCCTAGCTCCGAACCAAGGTCGCCTCGAGCAACCATCAGTGCACCGGAGGCCTCGATGATGCCCTGAAGATTCTCTACAGCTGCCCGAGTCTCAATTTTTGCAACTAACAGAGGGCCGATCGGATGAGGTTCAGTTCCTGCTTTACGCATATCTGCACCCGAGCGAACAAAGGAGAACGCGACCATGTCCACGCCGACTTCGACAAATGCATCCAGCTTGACGAGGTCCTCCGGAGTTGGCGACGCGATCCCAAGCCGTTCAGAAGGCACGTGCAAACCTGGGCGACCTTGTACGGGTCCGCCATGAGTAATTCGTGCCGTTGCGGCGTCGCCATCTACGGACTCGATGACCAACGTGACGCTGCCATCCCCAACTGCGAGCAGGTCACCCACATGAACATCAGACAAGAGATTTTCGTAGTCCACTCCAAGCGCCGATGCATTTGAAGTCTCCCGCCCCGGATACAACAAAACGGTGCTGTTAGTAGGAAGGTCAACAGCTGAAGCCCCAAAGCTACCTAGTCGAACCTTGGGACCGGGCAGGTCGACCATGATTCCGACTGGCCGGCCGAGGTCCGCTGAAACTGCTCGAATCCTCCTGAATCGCTCCAAGGACTCATCAATCGTTCCATGTGCAAGGCCGAGCCGAGCCACGTCCATCCCGGCCTCGATAAGCTGGCGAAGTACCACCTCGGAATCCGAGGCCGGACCAATGGTTGCGACAATTTTAGTTCGACGTGCCATGGCCTCAGGCTAGGCCGATTCAGCAGCGGTCAGGAATGTCGATTTCTAGCAGTGCAACTGGGGTGGAGTTAAACGCACCCTCTAATTACGCGGAACGTCTTTCCACGCAGCGACTTTGTCCACCCGGACATCACCTGACAGACCCAAGACTCGCTCACCGATGATGTTCTTGAGCACCTCTGAAGTACCACCCTCGATTGAGTTAGCTCTCGCCCGAAGGAAGTTCTTGTACATGTCGTCAGAGAACAGAGCATGCCGTGGGCGCCCAAACTCATAGGACTCATACAGCATTCCTTGAGCACCCATGATGTCGAGGGCGAGGCTATAAATGGCCTTGTTGTTCTCGGCCATGGCCAACTTGGCCACTGACCCTTCTGGGCCAGGGGTACCGGCTTTACGCAGTTGAGAGGCACGAATATTGGTCAGCCGATTTACCTCGGCATCAATCCAGAGTTTGGTCACCAGATCACGCTGAACGGCATCACCGGTTCCATGGGTCTGCCAGGTCTGCAGCAGTTGTCCAATGGGGCCTGACCCCCGTGGTGGAGTACCCCCACCAATCGAGACGCGCTCATTCATGAGCGTCGTGATTGATACGGCCCAGCCACGACCGACATCATCAAGGCGCATCGAGTCAGGGATGCGGACATCGGTGAGATACACCTCGTTGAACTCTGCCTCTCCCGTCATCTGACGCAATGGCCTGACTTCAACCCCAGGCGCATGCATATCCACGATGAATGCAGTGATACCGCGATGCTTTGGCAATTCGGGGTCCGTACGGGCGATCACCAACCCATATGCCGAGATGTGAGCCAAGGTCGTCCAAACTTTTTGGCCGTTGAGTACCCACTCATCCCCGTCGCGTTCGGCACGCATAGCTAGGGAAGCAACATCTGATCCTGCGCCGGGTTCAGAAAACATTTGACACCAGATGTGCTCGTTGGAAAACAACGACCGCAGCATCATTTTTTGTTCATCGGTGCCGTGGACCTCGACTGCTGGCGCGCACATGCCATACCCAATTGGGTTCTTCATGCCCCCGATGGGTGCACCCTGTGCACTCAAGGCTGAGATCACCTCTCTCTGGAGACCCGGGCTGACACCAAGTCCGCCGTTCCCTAACGGAAAGTGGACCCAAGCAAGTCCCGCATCAAACTGCGCCTCCAAGAACTGCTGTTCAGAGCAACTCTGCGGCGGGCACTCTCTGAGCAAACGATCACAGGCCTCGGCCACCCTCTGGTGATCGGGGTTAGTGGAAACCTGCTGGGACTCGAGAACTGTCATACATCCTCCAAAGCTTTGGCCCGCTGGCGGAACGAGCACTTGACTAGGTGGTCAAGTTACCGCACGACCACGTTGCTTGTTCAGTCAGCTTGCTTGTTCAGTCAGCGAGTTAGTTCAGTCAGCGAGTTAGTTCAGTCGTGCCCGAAGCTGTTGTGCGGCCCGCTCGTGGCCTTGGAGATTCGCAGGGTCCTCAGTTCGCAACCGGTCATGGATCTTCGCAGCATCTGTGAAACGGCCTTGGGTAGCGAGCAGCCCGGCAAGCTGCCCCAGAGCCTCCTTCGCATACCCAGGGATCACGCTTTGCAAGTTCAGGACACGTTCGAGATTCTCAGGATCTCCCTGGTTCACAAATGCAGCGTGAAGGTTGTTCAGCACTCGCATAAGAATCTGTCGAGGTTCAGAGGGTGCCAAAAACACCTCCTCAAATCTATGTTGCTGGCCATGCATGGCGTGAAAGAACTCACGCGCTTCCTGCGCCGACACCACTCTGCCGGCCTCGAATGGATCGAAGAACTGCCTCGAGTTCCCCACTTCACCCATCAGGAAATGTCCTGGCATACCGATTCCGAAGAAATTGAATCCGCACCTTCGACCGATCTCGATTCCGAGAATCGTCAACGTAATCGGAATGCCCCTTCGGCGATCAAGCATCTCATTCAGCAGACTGTTCGAGGGACTCGAGTACTCCAGTTGGTCACCCTGAAACCCATCCGCTCCAAACAATGCCCGACTGAACTCAGCACCAGAGAGCCAGGAGATGTCTTGGCCCATCTCAAGGCGGTACTCGGCCGCTAGCCCATCTGCGAGTTCGTCAAGCCTTGCTATGAGTTGCACTTCGGTGACCTTGCTTTGGAAGGCACACGCTATGGCGGCAAGGCCGAGGTCAAGACGTGGTGATTCCTGCACACAAATCTGAGCGAATCGAGCTACTGCGTCCACCCAAAGAAGGTACTTCGACCAGTGTGAACTCGCGCAGTCCAATCGGGTTTCAGGCCTTGCCGGCCGAAAGCTTGCATGGCCATCGCGATCCAAACGGCTACCATCCGATAGCTGCGCAAGCTCAGCTTTCCGCAATCTCAACAGGGGGAACTTCCGTGTCTGATCGGCTTCTTTATCCGGGTGGGTATGTTCAGGATCGGGGCGACCATGCTGCCTATGTCATGGCAAGTACGGGACTCACCGTGACATACCGAGAACTTCACGAGCGTGCTACTCAGATTGCACACCTGATGCATTCGCTTGGCCTCAAGCCCGGGGATCATGTGGCTTGGTGCGCAGAGAACCACCCGTGGTATCTGTCCCTAGCTTGGGGGGCGCATTACGCGGGTTTGTACTACACCGCAATCTCATCTCGACTCACCCAAGAAGAGGTTGCCTACGTTGTCAATGACTCGGGCGCTCGCGTGCTGATCGGCACCCAATACAAGTCAGACCTTGCTCGAGAGTTGATGATGCTGACCCCGGGCGTTGAGCATCGCTTCTTGTTAGATACAACGATCGATGGCTACGAATCCTTCGAGGCTGCAGTAGAGGCACAGCCCATCACGGAACTCGCAGCTCCCACTGAAGGCATGGACATGTTGTACTCCTCGGGTACCACTGGCCAACCTAAAGGCGTCAAGGTTCCAATGCGAGATGTGCCACTCGGAACGGGCGACATGTTGTACATGCTCGTTGCCGGACTCTTTGGAGCGAACACAGAGACGGTGTACCTCTCCCCAGCACCGCAATACCACTCGGCTCCGCTGCGTTTCTCGATGCAGGTGCAGAGGGCTGGTGGCACTGTGATTGTTATGGAGCGCTTCGACGCGCAAGACGCACTTCGCCTGATCGAGAAATACCAGGTGACCTTTGGACAGTTCGTGCCGACCATGTTTGTACGCATGCTCAAGCTGACACCCGAACAACGGGCGACCCATGACATGTCTTCGCTCGAGGTGGTCATTCACGCTGCTGCGCCTTGCCCAATTCCAGTCAAAGAAAAGATGATCGACTGGTGGGGCCCAATCATTCACGAGTACTACGCAGGTACCGAGGGCAATGGGTTTTGTTGGGCGAACTCCGAAGACTGGTTAGCTCATAAAGGAAGCGTCGGACAGCCGCTAGCTGGTGTGCTGCACATCCTTGATGATGATGGCGAGGAACTCCCAGTTGGCGAAACGGGAACGGTGTTCTTTGAGTCAGAAGCTGCGTTCAGCTATCACAACGATCCAGACAAAACTAAAGAGTCCTATAACCCGGCTGGTTGGTCGACCCTTGGCGACGTAGGACGAGTCGATGAGGATGGGTTCTTGTATCTGTCGGATCGCAAGGCCTACATGATCATCAGCGGAGGCGTGAACATCTACCCCCAAGAGGCAGAGAACGTTCTTACGATGCATCCGGCCGTGAGTGACGTAGCTGTCTTTGGCGTTCCGAATGAGGACTTTGGCGAAGAAGTAAAAGCCGTTGTGCAACCCGTCAACATGCCAGCAAACCCTGCAGAGGCGGCAGCGTTGTCAGCCGAACTCATCTCGTATTGTCGGGAAAGCTTGGCCGATGTGAAGTGCCCTCGTAGTGTCGACTTCCGTGAGGAACTTCCTCGTCACCCTACGGGCAAGCTCTACAAGCGACTCCTGAAAGACGAGTACTGGCAGGATGCGGGTCGAAGCATCTAGCAGGTTGGCTAGCTGCCTACTTCGTGAGTTCGATCAACCGCCTCGAGATTATTTCCATCTCTCGACGCGCTGCTAACTAGCAACCTTTGTCCCAAGGTGACTGCTGAAGCGGCGCACACTCCCATCACGGCTGCTAGGACCCATGCCGCAGAGTACGACCAATGCTCAGCAGTGAACCCGAACAGGACCGGTCCAACTGCTCCCCCGACGTAGACGCCCGTTTGGGTAATCCCGGTGGCCCGGCCCGGAAAGGCAGGTGAGGCCCGAATCACCGACAGGTTGAAGAGTCCCGGCCAAGCCCACCCAGCGCCGAACGCTAGTGGCAATCCAATGAAATGCGCAGTTGGAGTCTGAGCGACAAAGATGAGGGAGGTACAGGACCCAATCAGGATCATGACGGCTACGACTCCGAGCAGGTTTCCGGGTTGCCGGTCGGCGTAGCCACCCACGAGCAGTCTCACAAGAATCGAGATGAGACTACCGAGGGCAAACGCGTATCCGGCCGTGGCCGGACTCACCCCAGAGTTGATCGTTGACTCAACAAAGAAACCACCCAGGGTGATTGCTGCTGCCGTTGAGAAGGCGGCCGCCACAGCGAGCATAACAAGCGCGCCTATTGGTGCCCGCTGAGTGTCTCGTTGCACTGTGTGCGCCCGATTCGGTGCTGACTGCGGGTCAGGTTCTACTCGAACCCGAACAGCTATCAGTGCAGCGATCCCTAGCGCAGAACCAATAGCAAACACCCACCGCCACCCAAGGGTGAGCGCCACGGATGGAAGCAGTATTCCTGCAATCAGTGCTGCTCCTGGCATGGCTGACTGCTTCACGGCAAAGCCGATACCTTGACGGTGTATGGGTAAGTTGCGTGCGATATAGACGTTTGCCCCAAGTTGCGCTGTTGCGTTAGCGATGCCGGCAATCGCAGACAATGCGATAAGAGCGGCGAGATTTCGTGCACCAAGGGCGATGGCGAGATTGACTAGGCATGTACCTGCGAGCGCAGTGCTCAACCCAATCTTGGGCCCGACACGATCCACCCACCGCCCCATCCGAGAAGACACCACAGCACTCGCTGCAAAAAACGCCGCAAAAACCAAACCCGCCGCAGATTCGCCGTAGCCCACTTCAGCTCGAATCTCGACCGAAAGCGATCCTAGAAAAAATGCCGGCAGAATGGCGGCAACTATTGCCGCGGCGATAACGGGTAATCCACGCAGAGAGCGCTCAGGGAGTTCGACCTGTGCAGGAATCACAGGATCACTCTTACATGCTGTGCCTGAGCAAAACGCGCAACTACCATTGCGGCGTGCGGGGTCATGCTTTTTACCAACAAGAACATCCTCTTGCGATCGCCCATCGTGGCGGCACAGAGGCCGCTCCCGAGAATACGTTGGCGGCTTTCTCCGCTGCGACACAGCTGGGGTTTACGCATCTAGAGACCGATGTGCATGTCAGCGCCGACGGAGTACTCATCGCCTTTCATGATGACCAGCTCGATCGGGTCACCAATGAGCAGGGGAAGATCAGCGAGCTGAGTTGGGCGCAAATTTCTGAAGCGCGGATCGACGGGTCTGATCCCATCCCGACGCTGGCAGAACTTCTTGAGGAGTTTCCCTCTGCCTTCTTCAATATTGACGCTAAGTCAGATTCTGCTGTCGAGCCACTCGCTCAAACCCTGTTGCAACACGAGGCAGTTTCACGCGCATGTGTTGCGGCATTTTCGCATCGTCGACTACTCAGGCTTCGCGAGCTTCTTGGACCCAAGCAGTGCACGGCAGCTTCTCCAAAAGAGGTCGCCATGGTCATGGCGGCTGCGCGCCTGCGAAGCTCACCGCCGACATCGCCAGTCGACTATCACTGTGTTCAAGTACCCGTGAAGCAGAACGGGATTGCTCTGATTACCAAGGGCTTCGTGAGGACTGTCCATGAGCGCGATTGCCAGGTCCATGCATGGACAATTAACGAGCCAGAAGAGATGCACCAGTTACTCGACCTTGGCGTCGACGGCATCATCACCGATCACCCGAGTCGATTACGATCCGTGCTGTTAGAGCGCGACCAATGGACCTCGTAGACACAGATACCGGATCGACCCGGTCTCGTATGCGCGTTCCCACACTGCTCGCCATGACCCTGCTGACCCTGGCTTGTCTGCTCATGGGCCTGACCGAGGTTGGCAGCGCCAACGCTCTGGAACGAACTGCCCCGCTGCGCATTCTTCAGCAACCCCCAGACCAACAGCCCTCAGATCCAGTTCCGGGAGAAGGGCTCTCTGCAGCCGTAGCTGCAGTGCCGGCAAACTCAGCGGGACTTGACGCTGCTTTGGAGGAACAGAAAAAGCTCATTGAGCAACAACTGCGGGCACAGCAGGAGTTGCAGCGAACGGATGAAGAGATTCAGGACGTGACTCTGCGTAGGCAGGCTTCCACAGAGTTGCTCGCTCGCAGGTCCGAACAGGTCACCAAGGCCGCCGAGACTCAGCAGAAACTGCGCGGCGCACTGAGGGTCATTGGAGTTGAGTGGTTCATCACAGGCTTCGGCAGACTCTCTGCATTAAACCCCGCAGTGAGTTCAGCGGAACGAGAGCGCCTCGACCGTGCGCGTGTTCTGTCGGAATCGGCAGCGAGTAGCACGATTAGTAAAGAGCGCTTTGCTCGGGATCAACTCAAGCAATTGCAAGAAGAGCTCTCTGACTTGCAAAGGCAGCTTGTCGAGATTGAGGACTCCCTTGCGCAACTCAGTAGCAAATCTCAGGGCCTCACGGCTTCGCTTCAGCAACTCGGAGAACAGTTGGCGCAGAATGAACAACGAGTGGCCGAGGCGAGAATGTCTGCAACCGTTACTGGTACGGACTTGTCCACTGGCGCCCTTGACGCTTACTGGCGTGCTGCTGTTGCCCTCCAAGTCAGCAATCCGAATTGCGCAATCCCATGGTGGGCAATTGCTGGGGTCGGCAGGACCGAGAGCAAACACGGCACATACCGCGGCGCATCGCTTGGTAGGGATGGCCTTGTCTCGCCGCCAATCTTCGGCCCTGAGTTAAACGGTTCCAACTCCTTTGCGATCGTACGAGATTCCGACGGTGGAGCACTAGATGGAACAGCGACCACTGATCGCGCAGTTGGCCCTATGCAGTTTCTTCCGAGCTCTTGGAAAGCCGTGGCACGAGATGCAACGGGGGACGGCGTAGCCGACCCGCAGAATCTGTATGACGCAGCGCTCACCGCAGGCGTTTACCTCTGTCGAAAGGGCCCCGGCCTCAACCAAGAGGGCCCGCTTCGGGCTGCCTATTTCAGTTACAACCGAAGTCAGCGATACGTAGACATCGTGATGAGCCAAGCATTCGACTATCAGCGCTCCGTTCCGCTCGCTTGAGTTTTGGCCACAGCCATTCTCGGCCGCAGCACTTCTATGCCACAGTGATTCTCTGCCTCAGTTGTACTTGGGGTTGTCATTGACTCAGCCGCCTTCGGATGTAGAGTCTGCCTACTGTGTGAAGAGCGTCACCTTTGCGGAGCAGTCCCTGATTCGTTAGGGCGGTTCTTCTTCGGCGGTTTTCTTCGCAGCTCATATCACCCGCTCCAGAACATCTTGTCCTTAGGGGGAACACATGCAACGTCAAAAACATAAAAATACAAAATCACTATTGGTGGTGAGTTCGCTTCTGTTTGTCGCCGTTCTCGCAGGCGCCTGCGGAGGCAGTAGCAGCGGCGACCCAGAACCAACTGGCGACGGCTCAGGAAAGCCAACCCCCGGCGGGACTCTGACCTACGCACTCGAGGGTGAGACCGCTGACGGATGGTGCTTGCCCGAAGCGCAGCTTGCCATCTCTGGAATTCAAGTGGCACGGTCCATTTACGACACCCTCACCGCCCCGAACGAAGATGGCGATTACGTGCCGTTCCTGGCTGAGACGCTCACACCCAATGCCGATTTCACACAGTGGTCAGTGACGTTGCGGCCCAACATCACCTTCCACGATGGCACTGCTCTGGACTCTACGGTTGTCAAGAACAATCTGGACGCTTACCGGGGCAAGTACCCGGCACGCAGCGTGCTGCTGTTCTCGTTCGTCTTCTCGAATATCGCTGACGTGACCGTTGTTGACCCATTGACTGTCTCGATCACGACGAAGACCCCATGGGCATCCCTGCCCGGAGCCTTGTTTGGTTCTGGTCGAGTCGGCATGGTCGCTCAGTCACAACTTGATGACCCGGCCACCTGTGACACCAAGCTCGTTGGGACTGGGCCATTCACTCTGGTCAACTGGACACAGAACGAGAGTCTGGAACTCAAAAAGAATCCGAATTACTGGCAGAAGGACGCCGACGGAACTCAGCTCCCCTACCTAGACGAGATTGTTTACAAGCCAACACCCGAGGGTGCTAGCCGTATCAACGGACTACTTGCAGGTGACCTCAATGCCATCCAAATGTCTGGCGGCGAGCAGATTGATCAGCTTCGCACCGAGACAGAGGCTGGCAACATCAGCTCCTATGAGTCAGACAAGTTTGGCGAAGTTAGCTTCGGGCAGTTGAACACCTCGATTGCACCGTTCAACTCCAAGACCGCTCGCCTTGCAGCCATCAAGTCCATCGATATGGAGGCGTATAACGCGACGGTCAACCTTGACGTCCTTCAAAATGCAAATGGTCCATTTGCTCCCGGAGGTATTGGCTACCTCGAGGACTCGGGTTACCCCACCTACGACCTTGCTGAATCCAAGAAGCTAGTTGCTCAGTACAAAGAAGAAACTGGCACTGATTTGGCTTTCACCCTGATAGCGACTCCTGACCCGGCAACCCAAGCTGCTGCTGCAGTTGTTCAGCAGATGGGCAAGGCAGCTGGAATCAACGTCACCATTACTGCTCTTGAGCAGGCTGCGTTGATTAGTACTGCCATCTCGGGCAAGTACCAGGCAATGGTCTTCCGCAACTATCCCGGTGGAGACCCCGACGCCAACTATGTCTGGTGGAAGGGTGGCGGCAACCCCGTCAACTTTGGCCGCTTTGACGACGTCGAGATCAATGCCTTGCTCGATGAAGGTCGAGCAACTCCTGACAAGGCAAAGCGTCAGGAGATCTACGGCGATATCAATAAAAGGTTCGCCAGCGAGGGTTACAGCATCTGGTTGCAGTGGACCCTCTGGGACATTGCGACTGCGACTGACGTCTTCGGCACGCTTGGGCCCGACTTGCCTGATGATGCCGGCGCACCGTTCCCCGGTCTTGCCTCAGGACACCCGGTTACTGGGATGTGGATCCAAAGCTAGTTTGCCATAACAGCTTAGAAACACGAGTTAGTTACACCTGCGGTGATCGGGGCTCTTGCCCCGGTCACCGTGAATCCTTCTAAGTCTCTCAGTCGAATACCACACCTAGTGGGAATTGGATCGAATGTTCATTCTGAAAAAATTTGGGCAACTACTAGTCACGGTCATTCTCGTGACTCTATTTGCTTCGCTACTTTTAGAGTTGCTTCCCGGCGATCCCACTGAAGTGCTCATTCCTTCTGGCAGTGACCAGCAGCGAGAGGAGCTTCGCAAGGAACTCAAGTTGGATCAAACCTTTGCAGTTCGTTACAGCACTTGGCTCGGCAACTTCGCCACTGGCGATATGGGCAACTACTACACCGTGAGTTCTGATCGACCTGTATCTGATCGGCTCTGGCAGTCGCTTCCGGTCTCTCTACTCCTGATGTTCTACGCCCAGATGTTGGCCCTTTTCTTTGCGATTCCCTTGGGGGTAATCACGGCGTATCGCAAGGGCACCTGGTTGGATCGAACTTCTAATACTGCGGCGTTCGCCATGCTTGCGATCCCCAACTTCGCCTTGGGCTTCTTGTTGCAGTACTACCTGGGGGTCAAGCTCGGCTGGTTTAAGACCAGTGGGTACGCATCACCCAATGAGAGCCCGATCGAGCACCTTCAGTACATGATTCTTCCCACGATCACGTTGGCCGTGGGTCAGATTGCCATTTACATGCGCTTGCTCCGCAGCGACATGATCGCCACCCTGCAGCAGGATTTCATCCTGATGGCTAAGGCCAAGGGCCTGAAGTCAAAGCGAATTCTGTTCCGCCATGCACTGCGACCATCTTCGCTCACGCTGCTGACCGTTGCAGGGCTGAACATCGGAACGTTGATCGGTGGGGCACTCATTGTGGAAGTTGTGTTTGCTCTTCCGGGAATGGGCCTGATGCTCTTTGAAGCTATCAGCCGGCGACAAATCGTTGCCTTCCAATCCATGGTGGCTGTTATCGCCATCCTCTACATTCTGGTGAATTTCGCCGTAGACCTGTTGTACACCGTTCTCGACCCACGGATTCGTAATGCAAACAAATCGTGATACTTCGATAGCCCATCTTGATCCATCCTCACTGCCCACGATTGAGGCGATCGAGGCACCCTCCTCGCATACTGTGCGCGGGGATCGCCTCGGTACCGCAGCTTGGGTTGCAATCGCGTGGATTGCGTTTCTTGCGCTCTTAGCAATCCTTGCGCCGGTTCTACCAATCCCCGACCCAAATCAGTCGTTCGTGGCTCTGGCCAGAAAGGGCCCAGCAGCCGGCCACTGGTTCGGCGGCGACGCAATTGGGCGCGACCTGCTTTCAAGGATCATCTGGGGGACGCGATCCTCGTTCATCGTTGGATTCGGGGCTGTGGCTTTTGGCCTTTTGATTGGCGGCATGCTCGGCCTGATGACCGGTTTCTTTCGGGGGAAAGTCGACGGATTCATTACCCCGCTCATGAACGTGCTCCTAGCAATCCCGCAGTTCGTTCTGGCGCTTTCACTGGTCACCGTGCTTGCGAGTGGCGCCGGTGTCAACTCAACTCGCCGCCTAGCCGTGGTGGTAGTAGGCCTTGGCATCGTGTCGATTCCGTTGCTCGGGCGAATCACACGTGCGAACACACTTGCATGGTCGGAGCGGGAGTTTGTGCTTGCGGCCAAAGCAATGGGGGCAAAGAACGGTCGGATCATGGTGCGAGAAGTGTTACCGAACGTGATGCCCGCCATGTTGTCCATCTCTCTGCTGGGTGTGGGAATCGCAATCGTGGCCGAGGGCGGTCTGAGCTTGTTTGGCGTCGGCGTTCAACTGCCGATGCCTTCTTGGGGAAACATCATCGCCGAGGGGCGCGGGCAGATGCGCAACTCTCCTCACATCGTGATTTTCACCTCGTTGATTCTGTTCCTAACAGTCATGGCTCTGAACTTCCTCGGAGACGCCGTCAATAGACGCTTCGGCGTGAGGGAGTCTGTGCTGTGAGTGTTCAAACGCCGATCAGCGGCTTACCGACACCAAGTGGTACCCCAGGTGCGCCCAAGCTTCTTGAGGTACGAGACATCGTGACCCGATTTACGACCGATCGGGGCTCACTCACGGCAGTGAACGGTGTGTCGCTCTCTCTCGAGCGAGGTCGAACCCTTGGAGTGGTGGGTGAGTCCGGCTCAGGGAAGTCCGTTCTCTCCCGCTCCATCATGGGCCTGCTACCTCGCTCAAATACTGAGCGTTCCGGGCAAGTGATCTTTGAAGGAAAAGAGATCTCTGGACTGAACGACACTGAGTATCGCGAACTTTGGGGCGACGAGATGGCGATGATCTTCCAGGATCCAATGACAGCGTTGAACCCTGTCATGAAGATTGGCCTGCAAATTACGGAGTCGCTGCGTTTTCATCTCAATATGAGTAAGTCCGACGCCAAGGACACAGCTGTTGCGTTACTCAAAGCAGTCAAGATTCCCGAGCCTGAAAAGCGATTTTCTTCCTACCCACACGAGATGTCAGGCGGAATGCGGCAACGCGTCGTAATCGCGGTCGCTCTTGCCTGCGGTCCGAAGCTGCTCTTCGCTGACGAACCAACAACGGCGCTCGACGTTACCGTGCAGGCGCAGATTCTTGACCTGCTAGCTGAGCAACAGCGCGAGCGTTACATGGGAATGATCCTGGTCACTCACGATCTTGGCGTTGTGGCTGGACGAGCAGACGAGATAGCGGTTATGTACGCAGGCCAGATTGTTGAACAAGCGCCAACTGCTTTGCTCTTTAGCGAAATGAAGATGCCCTATACCGAGGCACTCATGTCAGCTATTCCAAAGCTCACCGACGCTTCGCATACTCGCCTGGCTGCTATCGGCGGCCGTCCACCGGACCTTGTCAACCCTCCAAAGGGTTGTGCGTTTAGTCCGCGATGCCCCTACGTGCAGCCAAGGTGCCATGAGGAGTCCCCCACCTTGACTCCTTCCCCTACGGCACCTGAGCACCTGTTCGCATGTTTCTACCCCATTGGATCACCCGAAACTGAAGAGGTTCGGTTACGGATCGCTGCGCAGAGGCTCATGGCTACCGCCCCGGAATTTGTTGCCGCACCAGCGAATACCGCTACCCCGGCACAGCAATCACCAGTTCCCGCACCTCCAGAGCAGACAGAGGGTATGTAGACATGGCAGGAAGCGGAACGGCCCACCTTCGGCAGCCCTCAGAGACACTGCTCCGGATTCAGAACCTGGTGGTCGACTTCCCGGCAGGCCGTGGCAAGAAAGTGTCTGCCGTTAGCAACGTCTCGTTCGACATTGCGAGCGGAGAAACTCTCGGTCTAGTTGGCGAATCGGGTTGTGGAAAGTCAACGACTGGCAAAGCGATTATGCAGCTTCCACGCCCGACTCGTGGCGAGGTCACCCTTGACGGAACTGACCTGTGTTCTCTACGTGGCGAGCAGCTTCGAAATACACGTCCCAGGCTGCAGATGATCTTCCAAGATCCGATTAGCTCGCTGAACCCCCGACGCACCGTGATGCAAATCGTTGAGGAACCCCTCAACATTTGGAATATCGGCACCCCTGAGGAGCGGCGTCTCAAGGTGGAAGAGGTTCTCTCCGCTGTCGGAATCGACCCCGATGCTGCCGCCGAGCGTAAGCCGCACGAGTTCTCTGGTGGTCAGTGCCAGAGAATCTCAATAGCTCGGGCTGTCATTACTGAGCCTTCGGTGATTATTTGCGACGAGCCAGTTTCTGCACTGGACGTGTCCGTGCAGGCTCAAATCCTCAATCTTCTTGAAGATATGAAGACTCGTTATGGCCTGACATTGGTGTTCATTGCCCATGACTTGGCCGTGGTGAAGAACGTATCTGACCGTGTTGCTGTGATGTACCTCGGCAAGATGTGCGAGATCGGCAACCCAGACGCCCTCTACGCTGCGCCGGCACATCCCTATACCCGAGCTCTTCTAGCAGCCATCCCGTTGCCTGATCCCAACGCTTCGCTCGACACCGAACACCACCTCGAAGGTGACCTGCCTTCGCCGATCTCGCCGCCAAGCGGCTGCAGGTTTCGCACCCGCTGCCCCCTTGCGCAAGATATCTGCGCACAGGTTGAACCCCAGATGCAACACGTGACCGGTGATCAGTACGTTGCGTGTCACTTTCCTCTGCAGGCCGTCTCCGAGGTGCCCGTAGCACTCACCCAGTGAGGCTGCATCACCACCGGAGTACTTGGAGTACTAGCTGACCATGGAACTCAATGTGGCCAGCATCTGCGAGGCAATCGCTGCCATGCAGCCTGATGCTGATTGTGTGATCTTTCGTGATCGAGTCTTTAGCTGGGCTGAAATTCAGAACAGGACCCGAAGGCTTGCTCAGGTCGTTCACGAAGCCGGAATTGGGCCTCAGCGGAGGAGTCCGCGGGTTCGTCCTGAGCACCTGAACAATTGGGAATCCTCGCAGTCCCATCTGGCTCTCTACATGCTCAATGGCAACGAATACCTCGAGTCCATGTTGGGCTGCTGGAAGGCGGGAACAGTCCCCTTCAACGTGAACTACCGCTACGTGGCCGAGGAGCTTCGTTATCTCCTCACGGACTCTTCAGCTGAGGGAATCATCGTTCACGAGCGATTCACCCCCGTGCTTCAAGCAGTACTACCAACGCTGAAGACGCAGCCGAAACTCATCTTGCAGGTTGCCGACGACTCGGGCTTCGGCCTTCTGCCAGGGGCAGTGGATTACGAGTCTGCGATCGCACAGGCCAGTCCAACCCTTCCAAGTTTTCTGACTGAGGGCTGGTCTGGAGATGACATGTACCTGTGTTACACGGGTGGCACCACCGGAATGCCCAAGGGTGCCATGTGGAGGCAGGCAGATTTCTTGGTCACTGCCCTTGGAGTTCGCAGTCGCACCGGTCATGAATTTCAGAGTCTTGATCAGGTCGTATCCGAGGCAACCGGACGAGTTCGAGCACTTCCGGCTCCCCCACTCATGCATGGAGCAGCGCATTGGAACGCTCTGTCGGCATGGGTAGCTGGCGGGGCTGTCATCATCCAAAGCGTGGTCGACCATTTCGACCCCGAAGATGTGCTGAGGACCATCGAACAGACAGCCGCCACCTCTCTGCTCCTAGTTGGAGATCCCATGGCTAGACCGCTCGTGGATCAGCTTGGCAGAGATCGGGTTTCCGGCAGCTCAAGAGACCTGAGTTCCCTACGACATGTGTTATCCGGTGGTGCAGTTCTTTCGCCGGCTATCCAGAATCAGCTCCTGGAGTTCTTACCCGAGGTGCAGATTTTCAATGTCCTAGGGTCCACTGAATCTGGAAGGCAAGGTGTTGCGCGTCGATCTTCGAACAACAGCGTTGCTACTCGCTTCACCCCAGCCGATACCTCGGTAGTTCTGAGCGAGGACCTCAGCCGTCTGCTGACACCGGGTGAGGATGAGTCAGGCTGGCTGGCACAGTCTGGACGGGTGCCGCTCGGATACCTCGGCGACCAGACAAAGACAGAGGCGACATTTCCGACAATTGAGGGAACCCGATTCGCAATTCCTGGTGATCGGGCACGTTTATCTGCAGATGGAACGCTCGAACTGCTCGGTCGGGACTCAGCATGCATCACTACTGGTGGCGAGAAGGTCTTTGCCGAGGAAGTCGAGACTGCTGTCAAGGCACATCCGGCTGTATTCGATGCAGTGGTATGCGGACGGCCTTCGGAGCGCTTTGGCTCAGAAGTTGTTGCGATTATTCAGCTTCGAAGCGGCGCGAGTGCGAGCGATGAACAGATTCGAGCGGTAGCAGCGGAGCACATCGCCCGTTACAAGCTGCCACGGGCCATTTTGCGGCGCGATCTGATTCTCCGCTCCCCCTCTGGCAAAGCAGATTACCGCTGGGCCGCCGAGCAAGCCCGGCTCGGTTAGTCGAATCGCGTTGTACCCCACCCGGAAACACGGATTGAGTGGGGGAATTATTCCTTGGTTGCTACAGCATTTGGCGTGACATTCATCTTTGGTTCGTAGGCCTCTGACTCCACCTCACGAGCTTCTCCACCAACCTGTACCCGCAGAGTCGTTCGGCACGAGCTGCATGGCCCGTAGAACTCCTCGGTTACCTCTAGGCGGCAGCGAGGACAGGTGAACTCAAGTTGCTGCTGGTCACCAGAATCAGCTGAGTCCTCGGCATTCTGCGTGTTGAGGGCATCCCCATGAGCGTCGGTTGTTGATGCTGCATTCTCGGTCACCCTGTGAGCTTGCCACGAACTACTCACCTTGGGCACGACTGTCGGGGACGACTTGCGCAATCGCTGGGCCATCTGTGGAAACCCTCACTCCCATCCCCAGCTCATCCCCTTGATCTCAACCGGATTTCCCCCGAAAATACTGCTGAATTCACATGGTTAGGCCTCTAGCGATCCACAGGGGCGACATCGTAAAATCGGTTCATGAACTCCGCTAATGCATCCAACAGCTCCCAAGGAACCCAGTTTGAACTTCACCTTGCGGATGGAACAGTTCAACGGGTTGAGGGCGCCGATGCCTACCAGCAAGAACAGTCAATGACCACATTCTTTTGCAGCAACGCCGGTCGGCAGACTGTGGATTGCTGGTCGGTCCGCGTAGCCAGCTTTCGCACGGATGGCATTCTGTGGATTCGGCGCATTGAGGCCGTGGCCGCAGAGGTTCGTCACTTGAAGCCTGCATGACGGAGCCATTCAGCCGAGGCCTGTATTCCTGAAGGGGCCGCTCGACGCGGCGAAATCTCATGGGTGTGAATACCAGCGAAGGACCGCCACGCGGTAATCTCCAGTGCGGGCTGCTCCGAGCAGTCCGCCTACTACATATGACAGAACCCACTCCAGAGAACTCACCCACAGCCGCCAACTTAAATGTCCTAGTTATTGGGGCTGGTCCGGCAGGCCTGACAGCAGCATTTGAACTCGAAAAGGGTGGGGTTCACAGCACCATTCTGGAAGCTGACGATATCGTCGGGGGAATCTCGCGTTCAGTTGAACGTGACGGCTACCGCTTCGACATCGGTGGTCACCGCTTTTTTACCAAGGTGCCCGAAGTTGAGGCCCTCTGGCACGAGATCCTGCCAGATGAGGACTTCTTGCTGCGTCCGCGCATGAGTCGGATCTACTACGGCGGCAAGTACTACGACTACCCCATCAAGCCGGTAAATGCACTGCTCAACCTAGGCCCCATCGAAGCACTGCGATGTATAGCCTCGGCGCTCTGGGTTCGGATTCGTCCGCCCAAAGAACAAAAGACCCTTGAGGACTACATCGTCGCAAATTACGGTCGCCGGCTGTTTGATCACTTCTTTAAGACCTACAACGAGAAGGTTTGGGGTGTTCCAGCATCTGAACTTTCCGCAGACTGGGGTGCGCAGCGAATCAAAGGCATGTCGCTTTTTGCCGCAGTCTGGGAGCCTATTCGAGCCAAGTTTGCTGGCCGCCGAAAGGGTTCTGCGCAAGTAACGAGCCTGATCGAGGAGTTCCAATACCCCAAATATGGCCCCGGAATGATGTGGGAACGCTGCACCGAACTGGTTCAGGCCTCTGGATCAACAGTTGAGATGCAGACTCGGGTTGAGAGGGTCGACCACGCAGATGGCGCAGCAACATCAGTCTGGGCTCGCACCAATGGTGGGGACTTAACGGAATACCCAGTCGATCATATTGTCTCCTCGATGCCGTTTCCGCTATTGCTCCGGGCTATGAGCCCCCAGCCGCCCGAAGCGGTACTGAGTGCTGCCAAGGATCTTCACTTCCGGGACTTTCTGACGGTTGCGCTAGTCGTGCCAGAGTCCGCTGGCTTCCCGGACAACTGGATCTACATTCACTCCCCTGATGTGATGGTTGGACGTATTCAGAACTTCGGTTCTTGGTCGCCGTACCTGGTCAAAGATGGCAAAACCTGCTTGGGGTTGGAGTACTTCGTCTTTGAAGGCGACGAACTCTGGAACGCCACTGATGAGGAACTCATCGCTCGTGGAACCCGGGAACTTGATGCCTTGGGTCTTGGTGACCCTTCAATTGTCGAGGCTGGCTACGTCGTGCGTCAGCCCAAGGCCTACCCGGTCTATGACGAGTTCTACGCCGATAACGTTGCTGTACTCAACGATTGGATTGTTGAACACACACCGAACGTGCACCCAGTTGGACGCAACGGAATGCACAAGTACAACAACCAAGATCACTCCATGCTGACTGCATTGCTATCCGCTCAGAACATATTGGGTACTGGCGATCACGATATTTGGACTGTGAATGTGGACGAGGATTACCACGAGCAATCAGAGGGCCAAAACGGCTCTACCAGCACAGGTCGAGACGCACCCGTCATTGCTCGCGATGCCGCTCGGGCTAGCTCACGCTTGGGCTAGCTGCCCTTTTTGGCTGTTTCTGAAAAAGCTAGCAACTGCGGGATCAGCCACGAAGCGTGTTCTCTCAGTGCTGATCCTGACAGGTGCAAGCCATCTGGACGATCCGTCTTTAGCTGACGTGCGTCTGTCCAAGAGCCAACTTCAATGACTGTTGCCCCCATTTGAGCTGCAACTAACCGAACCGATTCGGACCAAGCATCTGTCCATGACTGATCACAGCTCGTTCGACGATTACTTTCAACGCAGTAGAACTCGCCAGCAGGTCGGGCTGGGGAAGCGAAAAACACCTTGGCGCCAGTAGAACCAGCGATCTCAATTGCGTCTCTGAAAGTCTTATCTCGTAAGGCCGCTCCCTCTGCTGACAAGAATTCCGGATCATCGACTCCAAGCACATCGATGACGACTGTTGTGTAGATCAAGACTGCATCAGGCCGAATGCCGAGCACATTTGTTGCCCAAGCTTCTCGCCAATCAGGGCAGCCCTCTGGACCGTAGCTACATCCCAACTCTGTGCGATCCCATATCTGTACTCGTGGGTCAGCCACTGCTCGGAGACCATTCGAGACGCCTCGGCCCGTGGAATCACCAAGAACAAGGAGCTTGAGTTGAGTTTGGCAAGCAGGCACATCTGGATCCGCAACCTCCCCGACTGTTGCAAGATCCATTTCCGAATCCAAACCAAATTGTGGAGCGCTTAGCGCTACGGGGATGCAGACGGTAGTGGGTGGAGAGGAAACCTCAGACTGAGCATTCGCTGATCTGGCAGCAACAATTTTGCCTGGGTCGGCAACTCTTCCCAAAGTCTCCTGAACCATCTCTTGCGGCGTCGGTGTACGCGGCCAAGCAACAAGGATTGCAACTGCGGTGATCCCGAAGAGCAGGCCTCCCGTCAAACCAAGACGCCTCCAAGAGACTTGCCCCATGACTACTGGCTGCTCGATGATGCGATGAACCAGCGCTGCCAAGGAGACGCTCAACCCGATGACGACCAGGGAGCGGGTAAAAAGGCTTCCCTGCGAGCCAAGAGCAACGATGAGTGGCCAATGAATCAGATAGATCGCATATGAGCGCTCCCCTATCCACACGAGCGGAACCCAAGCCAAGGTTCGAGTAGCCACCGGGTTGCTCACTGCCGACGCAACCGTTGCGCAGGCTGCGAGGGCAATAAGAGTAAAGCCACCCCGGTGCAACCAACCCTGCTCGGGCACGAGGTTGAACAACAAGAAAACTAAAGTGACCAACCCTGCTGCCCCGCAACTGCCCACCACGATGCGCCCATTGCGGCTACGGGGACCACTGAAGAGTCCGAACTCTTTCCAACCCCAGGCAAGCGCTGCGCCAACGAGCAAAGCGATTGCCCGGCTGAAGGTGTTGAGGTACGCGTCTTCGGGGCTGAGAACCCAAGCAATGTAGATCGAGCAGGAAGCCAAGATTCCTAGGCCGAGCCAAACCACGGCGGCAGTTGTCCGCCTTGCAAGTGCAAGTAGGCCAATCAGCAGAACGGGCCAGATGAAGTAGAACTGTTCCTCAACGGCTAGCGACCAAAAGTGCCGGAGCGGGGAAGGCCGAACGAATTCTTCGACGTACCCGCCGTGAGAGAGTTGCCACCAATTCGACACGTTTCCCACTGCTGCAGCTGTCTGCGAGCCAAGTGCTCGCTGAGCATCGGCCCCCCAAAGCTCAAACAAGCCAGCGAGAGCCACCACGCTGAGCACAACCCACGCCAGTGGCCAAAGTCTACGTACTCTGCGAATCCAAAAACCTCGCAAGTCAATCGCCTGCTTAGTGTCATGCTCACGAATGAGAAGGGCAGTAATCAAGTAGCCCGACAAGACAAAAAAAACATCTACTCCAATGAACCCACCAGGAAGGAACCGAGGGTCAAGGTGGTACATCACGACACTTGCTACGGCAAGTGCCCGCATACCATCAAGAGCAGGCATTCGTCGCGCTTTTCTGACCACCACTGGAACAAACAGTTGGTCGCCAAGAGAAGTTGCTGCTCCCGACTCGGTCATTGCTGCCCTGCGACTCTCAAGGATTCGGGGCCGAGCCAGTCTGCAATGATTCGCGAGTACTCATCAGTGAAGTGCAACCCATCGGGTCGAACTTCGACATTGATGTCCCCACCGGGTTGTGCAGCCTGCCATGCGGCAAGGTCAAGTACGTAAGCAACTCCCGGCCGAAGAGAAACTGCCTCGAGGAGAATCTGGTTGAGTCGATCAGTTCGGGCGGGATCAGATTCAGGAAGATCCGAAAATCCCTGATCTAAACCGGCGTTGAAGTGTGACTGCGTCATTACCTGCACACTCGCCCCGGTGCTTCCGAGCAGGTCAATAGCCGAAAGAAACTCAGACAGAAGGTAGTGATCTACCGCTGGGTCACCCACATGACGGAAACGATCAGCACCTTGGAAGCGTCGATCTACTACTTCCCAAATACTCGAGGACAGCAGAACGATGTCTGGTTGAAAACCGTTGAGCCAGCCAGGGATCTGTTGCGCCCAGTCACACTCAGCGCGGAAGAAGTCGATGTCTTGTTGAAAGCGGAAGGCGCCCCCTCGTGCGATCGGGCAGCCGAACTGGGCAGCGTTGAATACTTGGATCTGCTGCATCGAATCTGCCCACCGCTCAAGGCCATATCCATAGCTATGCGCCACCGAATCGCCGACGACTAAAACCCGAGTCGCGCTCTCGGGCAAAACCCTTCTCCGAGTCGATACTTCTGGTGCTGCCGGAAGTGGATTCTCCAAATTCAGCACACCAGAGGCAGGCTGCTGCGCTGCTAGCGAAGTTGCAACTGCAGGAACAGTGGCAGTTATCCTCAGCTGAGACTCGATCCACACGCGTATCTGAACAGCGGCTTTGAGGCTAACTCCAACCCCATCGGGGCGAAGCGAGGGATCAAATTCTCCGCCTTCTAGGGATCTCATGTAGCTCGCAAGGTCGAGCAACTGCAGCCCGCGACTGGTTGCTACCTGGCCGAGTAGTGCGTTGTAGCGGTCTACTCGGGCATCGTCATTTTCGTAGAACTCGGGAGTCGGCGCACCCTGCCGTATGCCAACTCGTTCTACTTGGCGCATTGCCTCTGCGGTTGGGTCGGCGACAGGTGCAACCTCTGGAAGGACACTCGGCGTGAGAGTCCTTCGCATATGTGGAAGCGTGAGCAAAACAACTTTTGTGCTCGTTGACGCGAGTTGGTCCACGAGATCAGCTATGTCAGTTCGAAGAAAATCTTCGATCTGGGGTGAATCGGATTGTTCCCAAGCGGATTGACTAGAGATCCGGCGCGGCGACAGGTCGCGAGTCGTACCCGTTACCAGCGTGTACTCCGGCAGCTCAGTCTGAACAGCAGTGGTCCAGCCCTGTCGCACTCCGGCGCATCGTTCGACGTCCCGTTCGACTCGTCCGTCCGAGAGCGAAACCCAACCGCCGAGGGCCAAGCCGCAGTCAGCTACGCCATGCGCCGAATTCTGTAGTCCCTCAGATTCTCCGGCTGTTGCAGTGATTGATTGAATAAATCCATCACCAATCGACAGCGTTCGCAGCGGCAGCGGCGGGGGCACAGTTGTGGAAGTAGAAGAAGAATTAGCTGAGGCCGTCTGCAGCGATGACTTCGGCTCAAGATTTCTCGTGATCAGGAAAGTGCCCACAAGTATGACCACTACGACTACCGAACCTGCTTTCAGCGCTGTAACGCCCTTCAGCCGGACGCCAAGCCGAACCGGATTCTCGAGGATGCGAAACATGAGGACTGCGCAGGGCAACGTCACGGCAAGACGCAACCCAAAGAGTGGCCACTGTGAGAGTCCTGTTCGGGCCGGCGTCAACCATAAGAAAATTGGCCAATGCAGCAGGTAGACCCCATAGCTGATTCGACCAAGCCAGAGCAGAGGGGCAATCGAGAGTGCTCGACTCAGAACACTTTGTTGTAATCCAGCGAAGATGATGACTGCAGTGCAGGTTGCCGTGAGCAGGAATCCCCAGGGGTACAACCATTCACTCCTAAGTCTTGCGACATGCCACAGCCAGCCGGTCACGCAAACTGCAGCTAGCGCGAGTACTAGGAGCAGTCGTTGCAGCTTGACCGAGCGCACGTGAAATCCTCGCAGCGTGAAACAAGCCAACAGTGCGCCAATCAGAATCTCTGCTGCTCGAGTCTCAGTCCCAAAATACGAGCGGTCAATTGCTCCCCTTGCAAGAAGCCCATTCGCAAGAGCCGACAGCAGTGTCAGCGTAGCGAGCACTCCGATGAGCAACCGAAGTCGCTTTCGTTGGGTCCCCCGTCCGATCACTAGAAGCACTCCCATAACGAGGATGGGAAGAATCAAGTAAAACTGCTGTTCTACAGCCAAGCTCCAGAAATGCTCGAGCGGACTCGGAGCGGCAAACCTTGCGCCGTAGGAGCGGTCAGCCCGGATGAAATGCCAGTTCAGCAATGACACCAGTGAGTAGGGAACATCAGATCGCAGATCACGAAGCTGCTCCGTGTCCCACACACCTGCTGCCCCCATAGCAACCACTAGGGCGATCGTGACCCAAGCTGCCGGCAGAAGCCGACGACCGCGACGTGACCAGAACCGACGGCAATCAAGCGTTCCCGCCGAGACCCACTCCCGAAGCAGCAAGGATGTAATCAGGAAGCCGGACAGAGTAAAGAAGGCAGAAACTCCAAGAAATCCTCCGGGGAGCCAAGTAAATCTAGCGTGGTAGAACAGCACTCCAAGAAGTGCTACCGCACGAATGCCGTCTAGCGCTGAAACCTGACCAAGAGGCGCCGCGGGAATTCTTCTTAGTGGGATCCTCGCCTGGCGCTTCGGGCTGCTACCAGTACTTGTTGGAGAAGTTCCGCTAGGGGAAGTTACGTCGGCCATACCCATTATCTAATCAAGGGTAGCTCGGCCACTAGGTTGAATTTTGGACATCAAGTACCTACCGGGGGCAGTCTGACGCAACCGTTCCGAGACTCGTGGTGCTCGAAGTGCCAGGCCCCACCAAGTCACCCTGAGTTCTGTCTCGACCATGGTTCGTACCACAGCCATCTTCGAAGCCCCTGCTACCCTATCCACAAATACAATAGGTAGCTCAGCTATCACCAAGTTGGCAGCTGAGAGCCGGTAAGCAGTCTCAATCTGAAACAAATAGCCATTAGCTGTTGTTCCATCAATATCGATTCGCTCGAGAGCAGTTGCTCTGTAGGCACGAAATGCCGTCGTCGCATCAGCCATCCGCAGTCTGAGCATGGTCCTGGCATACGAGTTGCCCCATTGTGAGAGTTGCCTCCGAATCCAGGTCCAGTTAGGAATCGACCCGCCCGGAACATAGCGCGAACCGATAGCCACATCGGCCCCGTTATCCACAGCTGCGATCAGCGCTGGCAGCACACTCGGATCATGAGAGAAGTCTGCATCCATCTGAATAATAAGCTCATAATTGGCATCCAACGCATGGCGAAACCCGTGGCGGTATGCAGCGCCCAAACCTGCCTTGCCGGGACGGTGAAGTACTTCGATGCCGCCTAGGTCGACTGCCGCCTGATCGGCAATTTGGCCCGTACCGTCTGGGCTGTTGTCATCGCACACAATCATGTGCAGATCGGGGCAAAGATCCCGAATGGTCTCGAGCAGGCGCCGAATGTTCTCGGCTTCCTGATATGTGGGGATCACAAGGGTTCTCTGCACGTAGAGACTGTACCGGCAGGCGAGGCTTCGGCTCTTGCTTTGGGTTGCTAGTCAAAGGATCCACTCAGCTGCCAACGGACCTGCCAGCTACCTACAACGCCGATACAAGGAGAACATGTTTGTGTCTGAGATCTTGCAGTAGTGATCCTTGACCACTTGATTTGGAACCTCAGAACCAGACCCGGAGCTTGCATTCGGTTCGCTCCAGGCCGACCAAACATCAGAGAGGATCAACCAGTCATTGTTCAGGAGTTCATCTGCGAGACCTGAATCACTCGCATCTGCAAGGCCAGGGTCCATCTCGATATACCTAGTTCCGGGCGGGAGTTCGGGAAAGAGAAAGTAGAAAAAAGCGTCGTTGTAGTTCGTTCGCGAGAGATCAGTTGGACCCACGATGATCGACTCCCCGGGCTGAGACAACTTGCTGAGTTGATCAGTGATCTGTTGTGCATCAGTTGCGCTCTCGGCGCTACCAACATAGAAACTGCGGCCATCACGAGAGATCTCAGAACCAAAAGTGTTTCTTCCAAAGCTCTGACCCGCTAGATCGACATAGGTTCGCAGCGGATAGAAGGGAATCACCACAACAAGGATTACCCCAATACAAGCGGTACTCACCCAGGCGCTACGAGAAACTTCCCAGCTCGGACGAGCCTGCTGAACGAGCAGTGCGATCGCAGGAATACAAAGCGCAAACGAGATCCCCGTCACCCAAGACAAGTGAGTACTGTCGGGCCGTTGCAGGGCTTGCGTAATGAGCGCAGCAGAAAACAATGCAGCAGGCCAAAGAGCAGTTGTCCGCGATGAGTCTGGCTCTTGCTTTCGGAGACTCCATGCAGCGAAGAGCACAAGCAGTATTGAAGCCGGGACCAGAAAGAACCAAAGAAAAATCTGCTGGGAAATCTCTGGCATTGGCAGAGGCCAACCAGAGGGGCGAAGCGCTCCTGCCCGCTGCAAGAAGCCATCTGCGCGATCCCAGGTTGGCGGAACCGGCAGAGCCCGACCAGCGCGCAACCTAAACACGGGGTCAAGAAACATCCCCTCGAAAGAAGCCCCCACGCCAGACAACAACACATGAGGTATGTACAAAGCAACTGTCGCCAGACCGCCAAGCACGAGAGGTAAGCGCTGCGGCTTGGACAATCGAAACATCATGGCGAGTGAACCCAGTCCTGCTGCAATGACTAGGTCCGGACGAAACAGCAACGCGGCTCCAGCAAGCACACCAGCAATCGCAGCAAGAACTTTTGGGTGCGAAGAATCTTCCTTGCACGCAGCCGCCCCCACAGCGAGCGAGCAAACGCCCAACCCAAGCGCCCCATTCCAAGCCATTGCAGACAATCCGCCCGGCCCGATGAGAATAACAAGCGCAACTAATGCTGACCCAGTAGCAATACGGCGACCAAAGGGCTTCAGTAAAGCAAACATGCCAAAGGCAACTGCGCCATGTTGCACAAGGCCGACCAACCGCTCAACGACAATATTGGTGCCAAACAACTTGTACACCCCGGCAAGCAACCACAAAGAGCCAGGCCCGTAGAGATGCAAGAAATCACGATGAGGCAGCCGGCCCAGAAGAATTTGCTCCGGAAAGGCCAACATGAAGCCCTCTTCCATTGGGGGGCCCTGATAACGCAGGAGCCCCCAAACTGGCAGCAACAGTGCTGCTCCAATGATGAGCACTGAAAGGAGGTCTCGAGTTTGTTCAGAGAGCGAAGAAATCTTGGACTTCATAACAGATGGCCAAATCGCTGAGTCCAAAACAACACCAATTGAGACTAGACCAGCTGAGTAGATTGTCACAGCCATTGGGTGCTCTTGTGCGCCGGGTTGTGTCAAGATTGAGGGGTGATTTTTGTCGATGCTGAGGACCAGAAGACCCCAGCATGGTTCCAAAACTCACCGCTCTCGTCGATGGCGCTGACTTTGTCTGCGGAAGTCGCTTTGCATCCAAAGATTCATATGAGGTGGGTCTGACCCATCGGAGTACATGGAGTCAGTTGAGGTAGTGCTCGCAGCCGAGACCACCACGCCAGTTACAGACAGCATTTCCGGGTTGACTTGAAGATGGGCGGATTCAAAAACCCCCTAGTTTCGGACTCTGCAGCAACTGCTGTGGTCACTCGGTCGCTTTCGAATAATCGGATGAGGGGTTCGCACGAAGCTCAAAGAGAAACTGGTATCCGAACAACTGTGGCCGTGCCGCTACTGCTGCTCGGTCAATCTGGTTCACGAGTCGCGAGAGGCTCTTGCCTTGCACCTCTTGGCCGTGACCTCCCCGCTCTGTGACTTCGAGTGGCAAGCCAGTTGCCTCTCTTCGCAGAATGGTAAATCCTGATGCATGAGCTAGGCGCTCAAAGCTCTTCTTAGTGAAAAACCGCACGTGGTCGGAATCCAATATCCCGCGTCGATCGTAGTCAAAGCGACCGAGCGCTACGCGCAAGCGCGGGTACCAGTGACCAAAGTTGGGCACGCTCACCAGCACTGATCCTCCGGGTGCTAGGACTTTGTGAATCTGCTGAAGCAGTTGATCGGGACGCCGGACGTGTTCCAGAACATCAGCAGCGAGCACGATTTCATAGGGGCCATCGAGTGCTGAAGGCAATCCCTGATCCAGATCGGCTTGAACAAACTTCTCAACCCTATCCGTCACTCCGTCATGAGCTTGTAGGTCGACTCCGGTCACATGATGACCCATGGACTGCAGGTCCTCTGCGAAGCGCCCATCGGAACAGCCCAAATCCAAGACTCTGACTGCGGTCCTCGAGCCAAGCCAGGCTTTAAGGATGTGATGAGAAGAATCATCGCCCTGTTTCTGTTCATAGGCGCTACTTGAGAAGGCCAACTCTCCAGTACCGAATCCCATCTTGTGAGCTCGATAGCGAACAACCTCAGAAGTGATGTCTTTGGCATATTTCAGCCCGTTTACATGCGAGATCTCTTCGCCGTAATAGGTAGGAATTGGTATCTCGGTAATTCGCTGTCCGGATTCAATCAACTGAAGAATGATTTGCGTATCAAAGTCGAACCCATCGCTGTTACGTTCAAACGGCAACTGGGCAAGTGCAGCTACTGAGTAAGCCCTGTAGCCAGAGTGCCACTCCGTAAGGTCGACTCCTGCAACGGCATTCTCGACTGTGGTGAGAATCCGATTTCCGACGAACTTGTACATCGGCATGCCACCACGCCGGGCTCCACCATTGAGCATCATCCTCGACCCGAAGACTGCTTCGGCTTCATCGTTGAGCAGCGGTGCCACCATCTGCGGGAGAAGTTCCGGAGCATATTGCCCGTCACCGTGTAGCAACACAATGATGTCGAGACCCTGATCAATAGCGCTGCGATAGCCCCATTTCTGATTGCCTCCGTAGCCAAGATTCGACTCATGGCGAGTGATCTGCAGGGGCAGATCCGGCTCGAGTTGCTGATACCCAACTGCCACAAGGTGCGTCTGGTCTTGGCTGTGATCGTCGCCGACTATGACCGAGGTGATCGAGTCCCGGAAATCCTCTGGGATGCGGTCCAACACTGCGGCAAGAGTGGTCGCTGCGTTATACGCAACCACAAGAATGCCAATTTTCTTCGCTGTCACAGAGCCTCCGAGGTCAAGCGTTGCAGTGTATAACCCGTCTACGATCCACCACATGAACAGTTCTGGATCGGCGGCAATGAGCGAGTCCTCGCCACCCGCTCCTGAACCCCTAGCAGGGGGAAAGATTCGCTTTCCTGCGCTCGATGGATGCCGGGCGCTAGCAGCACTCGGTGTGTTAATCACCCATGTCGCTTTGGTGAGCGGGTTCAGTAGCCGCTCACCCGTTCTTGGGCCGTATTTGGCACGCATGGACGTTGGTGTTTCAATTTTCTTCGTCCTCTCGGGATTTTTGTTGTATCGACCTTTTGTTGCAGCAAGGTTCGCTGGAGAGTCTGCAGGCGATGTCGGGGCTTACGCACGTCGCCGAGCACTTCGCATCATTCCGGCCTACTGGTTGGCTCTCACAGTGATTGGCTTTGTACTCAAAGCCCCTGGATTTGAACAGCCGCACAGCATCGTAAGTCACTATCTGCTCATACAAATTTATGACTCAGCACAACTCTACGGCGGTCCGATTCAGCAAGCTTGGTCTCTTGCCACTGAGGTTGCGTTCTACGTGTTCGTGCCATGTTGGGCATGGGTCATGTCACGGCGGGATCGATCCCCCTCTCTACAATTGCGAGTTGAGGTGATCGCACTGGTTGCCATCTTTGTTGCTTCAGCGGCGGCGAACCTTGGCCTGATCAGAATTGGAGTTACCGATTTCACCTTTGCGCAACTTGGAACTTGGCTCCCATTTCGCATCGGAGACTTCATTCCAGGGATGTTGCTCGCTGTTGGAAGCGCATGGGTCTCGCACAACAAGATCCGCCTGAAAGCATGGCTCAGCTCAGCGCAAGTGGCACTTGGCCTTTGGCTGGCTGCCCTAGCCGTGTTCTGGTTTGTGTCGACACAACTGGGCTTGCCGATCTTTTCCACCTCCTTCACTCCGGCCCAGGCGTATCTTGTGCGGGTGTTGTACCTGTTGTTGGCAACACTGCTTGTCATTCCTGCAGTTCTTGCCCGCTCGGAGAAGGGCTTTGTAACCAAAACTGCGGGAAACCCCTTAGCTATCTGGCTTGGATTGGTTTCATATGGCATCTATATCTGGCACGAGGCTTGGCAAGACATTTATCTGCGCATCACGGATCAACCTGTGCTCAACACCAGCTTTTTGAAGATGTTGACCTTTACCTCGGTTCTCACTCTGATCAGCGCAACCCTCAGTTGGTACCTCGTAGAGAAGCCAGCGATTCGATGGGGTTCTCGGCATCAGGGGAGGAGTCCCCAGATCACCGTAGCTAACCCACCGTCAGAGTCGTCTCCAACTAACCCTTAGGCTCATCAGAAGGCAACGGAATCTCTAGCATTAACGCAGGAGCTGCTCGCAGGCTGTGGTTGTCATCGCTGAGGTCTGGACCCGAAGGTTCGCACTACTCACAGGTTCAAATGGCGCCGGGGGAAGCGGAGCAGTTACTCGCAAAAGCTCGCGACCCGACTCTTGATCAAATACAACTGCAGCGCCTAGGCCTCGGGTCATCAGAGCAGTCAGCGTTAGTGGCTCACCTTTGAGCAAGGTAAAGGGCTTTCCATTAAAGGAGCGCTTGGATCCTTCGTTGCTCACCGTTTGCATAAAAAGGCGATATCGCGATTGCCCAATGGGTTCCAGCATCAACGAGGTGCGGCTGGATTGAGAATCAGATTCAATAATGGCCGTGGGTTCAACAATCGGAGCAGTCTCGCGAAGCACAACTTGTAGCGCACCTGAATCGCCTGCGTCTTCAAGCAAGTACCAGGTCGCTCCGCTGCTGCGATACATCTCTTCGCATTCCCCAACGATCAGAATTTGGCCTTTTGCTCCCGGTTCTGGCAGCTGCGAACTCTCACTGACTCGAAGTAGCTCTGGTCTGCGCCCGAGTCGATCTTGTAAGGCCAACCACCGTGAGCGTTGCGCTTCGTTAGCGCTCGGCGCAATTATTAAGCCGTACTGCAAGGCAAGCGAAGCGTTCACCCAAACTGAGAAGAGCGACCCAACCACGAGTGCGACCACCAGAGCCGGTCCAGCGAGTTTTCGCGCTAGAAAAACGGAGTTCTTCTGAGCAGGCTTGCCTTCATCAAGAACCAGTGCTGCTAGTGCTTGGAGGCCGACTAGGCCAACTAGGGCTAAAAATGGAAACAAATCGGTGAGGTAGCGCTCCGCTATGTAGCCAAAGGATATGAACAGTGCACCCCCTGCGGCAGCGCCGGTCACGGGAATGCGAAGCACTTTCACACCCGACCGAACGCCCAACTTCTTCGGAATCAGTAAAACTACGACTCCTAGACAGCCTGCAAAAAACAGAAGTGGTTGGCTGCTAGGAAGGCTTGAGGACCAATCTCGCTCAGCAAATATGACTGATCCAATGAGCGCAGGCTTTTGGTCTGGGAATCCAACGAAGGGAAACTCATATCCAAAGCTCAGCGCATCAGGGCGAAGCGCCTGCAGAAGTACAGAGGGCGCGTATTTGAGACCAAAGAGCGTATTGCCATTTGCCTCGAGTGCTGTCAAGCGAACGGGGTCAAAATCCACGAGCACTTGCTTATCGAGCGGCACTCCAAACCATGAATCAAATCGGGCAAAGTTCACAGCGGCATACAGCACAACTGCGGCGAGCGTTCCGATCAGAATCACAGAGATCGCCCAGACTGGGCGTGTTGTTGAGCGCTTCGAATCCCAGCCGGAGATACGTTGCACGAGCGGTGCTTGCTCCCGCTCCGGAGGGTTCGATTGACTCGTTGACCGGCCGCCTCGGCTGTCCAGTATCAGCGCAATCATGAGGCAAGCTGCCGTTAATCCAAGTGCAGCTAGCGGTCCGAGACCGATGGAAGATCTTGTGTTCACTGCAAGACCAGCGAAAACAACTGCGAGTAAAAGTGTGCCAAGCCGAGCCTCCGGCTCAGAGGCGTGAGTCGGTGCAAGCCAGTAGAACAATGAAGTGAGCGACGCAATACTGAACGCTGCGCCCCACAACAGCGCCTCGTGATACACCCACGTGGCGGAACTCAGGAACATCAGAGAACTTCCTGCAATCCCGAACGCAACGATCCCAGTACAGACAGTCTCGATGCCCCGCATAGCTGCGGTATTTCGAAGAAGCGAACGAATCCGCCAGCCTGCGGCAATCAAAAATGCCAAGGAAGTACCAAAGGCTAAGAGCATTGACACGCCCGTAAGGCGGCCAGCGAACCGATCGGTGAGCACTAGCAGCGGCATCCGAATGACAGCGGGAGCGATCCCCTGATAGATCTGAGTCTCGTCTCCGATTCGGAAACCCTCTAGGCCCGGAACGTCTGGGTCGACGCTCATCTGCCCCTTGAGCAGCGACTGTGCCTGAGCATCGTAGAATCCGCCCAGCAGATCCTCGTCAAGAAAGCTCTGACGGCTGCCCTGCATGATGACGAGAAAGAGCAATGCGGCTAGCACAGCCCCAAGTGAGGCCGAAAGCAGGAAAGTTCTGCGAGTCGCACTGCGGGCGCAGTCGTTGGGGTTCTTGGACGTGTCAGTCACTCGTTACCTCTTGATCAACATCAGCAACAGCGAAATTAGTGACATCTGCAGACCTAACGGCTTCAAATCCACCGTCGCCCCGTGGCAGCAACGCATGAATAGCTAGAGATGCGAGCAAGGTCACGCAAGGGAGGGCCGCAATCTTGAATCGCTCATGACCAAAAAACAACACAGGCGAGAGAGTACCGAACATGCAGATAGATACCCGGACAAGGCCATAGCTCGTCTACGGCATCAGCGCGTGCGACATGGTCGCGACTCCCCAGTCGCGCAGCACTCGGGCCAACCCAACCAAGGCCAGAAGGCGAACAGCAGTCCTGCTATCACTCCTAACGAAGCCGCGGCACTGAGATACGCATAGGGGTCCGATAACCCGACTGGGGCCCGAGCGGCAAGCAGAACCCAACAGGCGCGCAGCCCAGCAGCGATCAGGCCGACCACTACTGCTGCACGAGACTCGCTGAGCGCATGGCCAGCGTTGCTGTTCGAGTTCCCCGACCCATCGGCTACCTCGGGGGAAAGCGAAGCACTGTCCTTTGTAGCCGAATGCACCTTCGCAGGTTAGTTGCTAGGCCTTGAGGCCACAGGGAGCGAGCGAGTACCGGTACGATCTACCTCCGACCATGACTACTGTTTCTACAAGCCGCATACGTGGTTGGATTGCTGGGCACCCAGTCCCTGTTGGGGCGATCCTGCTCGCCATCGTGAGCTATGTCCCGCTACTGCTCACCAAGCCCGGCATGGTCGGAGCCGACACTAAGACCTATCTCTATCTGAATCCGGGCCGCCTGCTGTCACGGGCGCCGTACATGTGGGACCCAAATATCGGCCTTGGCACCGTGACACATCAAAACATTGGGTACCTGTGGCCGATGGGTCCGTACTACTTCGTCATGCAGTCTCTGGGTTTACCCGACTGGGTAGCTCAGCGAATCTGGCTGGGGTCAATCATTCTCATGGCCGGCTTGGGCATGAGGTTCATGCTCCGTGAACTGCGCTGGCGCTCGTCGGGAGTAACGGTTGCCTCGTTTGCCTACGCGCTGAGTCCGTACCTGATCAACTATGGAGCTCGAATCTCTGTGATTCTGCTCCCGTTTGCGGGCCTTCCTTGGCTCATTGGCTTGGCGGCACGTTCCCTTCGCCGAAACGATTGGCGCACTCCTGCTTTGTTCGCACTCGTCGCGCTGACAGTGGGTGGAGTGAACGCAACATCACTGTTGTTGGTCATGGTTGCTCCAATGATGTGGTTTGTCTACGCAACCTTTATTGAACGCGAAGTCAGCTTTATTCGGGCACTGAGGACTGCAGGAAAGATCACGCTGCTGACCGTGATTACATCGATCTGGTGGGTGGTTGGTCTCCTTAGCCAAGGTGCGCACGGGATACCTATCCTGCGCTACACCGAAACCTATGAGACCGTGGCAAACGCTGCGCTCGCACCTGAACTGCTGCGGGGGTTGGGCTATTGGTTCTTTTACGGTACCGACGGTCTAGGGCCCTGGACTCAGGCATCTCGGGCATATGTTGAGTCCCCCCTACTCATTTCCCTTTCGTTTGCAATCCCCCTTCTCGCTATCACTGCAGCAGTACTGACTCGATTCCGGCACCGAATCTTTTTTGCATCCGTAGTCCTCATTGGCCTGGTCATTGGCGTTGGTGCTCACCCTTGGGACTCGCCCTCACCCTATGGCGGGATTTTCAAGGCGTTTACAAAGGGCGACCTTGGATTGTCCTTCCGGTCAACTCCGCGAGCAGTACCCCTCATAGCTTTGGGCCTAGCGGTGTTTCTCGGGGCTGCCATTGCGGCTCTGAGCGCTTGGCGGCCAACCTGGCATCGGTTCGCAGCAGGCGCTCTACTCCTGCTGATCTGCTTGAACCAACTGCCCTTGTTCCAGGGTTTGATGGTGGATCGCAACCTTGACCGCAAAGAGGATGTCCCCGAATATTGGCTGCAGGCCGCTGATGCTCTTGATGCAGGGGACGTAGACACTCGAGTGCTCGAGGTGCCGGGAACCGATTTTGCTTCTTACCGTTGGGGCAACACTGTTGACCCGATTACCCCAGGCCTGACTGACCGCGAGTACGCAGCCCGAGAGTTGATTCCCTACGGATCCCCCGCCTCGGCCAATTTCCTCAACGATTTCGATCTGCCGTTTCAATCCGGCCGAGTGGAACCTTCAACGATTGCACCCCTTGCTCGCCTGCTGGGCGTAGGGGACGTTTTGTTGAGAGCAGATCTCCAACATGAGAGATTCCGCACTCCCCGCCCGCGCGTAACTTTTGAGCAACTCAAAGAGGCACCCGGAATCGACCCCTTTGCCCAGTTCGGAGCGGTCGTCGCGAATACACCGACTCAGGAATTACCACTCGATGACGAGCTTGAGTTCAACACCCCCAGCACGGCGCCGGATCCTGCTCCGGTGACGCTGTTTCGTGTAGAGGACTCGCGCCCAATCCTGAGAACTGTTCAAGCTCAAAGTCCGACACTGCTCGCTGGAAACGCTGCTGGACTGGTCAGTTTCGCATCCTCCGGAGGCTTACAAGTAGATCGCCCGATTTTCTATTCGGCCTCATTCGCTGGCGATACCTCAGCTCTGCAGAGCCAGATTTCGGAACCAAACTCCGAACTCATCGTGACTGACACAAACCGTAAGCAGGCAAGACGTTGGGGTGCTGTTCGTGATAACGACGGCTACACCGAGCGTGTCGGCGAAGTTCCGCTTGTGAAGGACAACACAGATAATCGCCTTGAGGTCTTCCCTGATGCTGGCGATGAGCAGCGCACGGTGGTTGAGCAGCGCGGCGGCGCAACCGTTGCTGCTTCAACCTATGGCAACGGCGTGACCTATACCGCAGGCGATCGAGCCGTCAATGCACTAGACGGCGACCCACTTACGGCATGGCGTGTTGCTGCCTTTGCCAACCCGGTCGACGAGTTCCTAGAGATCACCCTAGACAAGCCCGTAACCACGAACTTCATCAACTTGTTGCAAGTCCAAGGTGGAGCCAACCGCTACATCACCGGGTTAGAACTCAGCTTCGATGGCGGCGACCCGATCTCTGCAACCTTGGACGAGGCCTCACAACTTGGCTCAGGGCAAAAGATTCAGTTCCCCAAGCGCAGCTTTAGCACCTTGCGCCTGACCGTGGACGCAACCGATCGCGGCGAGATGCCCACCTACCGCGGAACCTCGGGCGTTGGTTTTGCAGAAGTCACCATTGCGGGCCTGGGACCTATCACCGAGGTCGTCCGTCCTCCCACAGATCTGCTCGATGTAGCCGGTCCTGCATCTATCTCGCAGCAGTTGAGCTATGTGTTTACCCGCCGAGCCGCCAATCCCGGCGATGTCATTGCCTCGGATGAAGAACCAATTATGCGGCGCGTTGTTTCTGGGCCTGTCCCCCGCGCATTTACGCCTTTTGGGCGGGTTCGTATGACTGCAAGTCTTCCCGATGAGCGCACCGACCAGATCGTCGGCTTGCCTGATGCGACCCAAGGCGGAGTCACGGCGATATCTTCTGCTCGCTTACCTGCCGACCCTGGGTCTCGTGCCTCCGGTGCAGTAGATGGCGATCTGAGGACGGCCTATCAGACCCCCGTCAACGGCCCGCTTCAGTGGATGCAGTACACCTACCAGCAGCCAGTCACGCTGAATGAGCTGACACTCGACGTCATCGCGGATGGGAAGCATTCGATTCCGACCGAGCTATCAATCTCGGCTGATGGTGCGGCTCCAGTCAAAGCAATCTTGCCGCGCACTTCGCTGGGCTCAGGTGCTGCTCGGGGAGCCACAAAACAGCTGACCCTTCCAATTACGCCAATCACCGGCAACACCTTTCGCATCACCATCGACGCGGTGCATCAGGCAACCTCGACTGACTGGTTTGGCGGTGGCGAGACTGTTCTGCCGGTAGGAATCGCCGAGATTAACCTGCCCGTGGTTCCTGCCCCGGAACCGGATGCAGCGCTGCCAACATCGTGTCGCACTGACCTAGTCACCATCGGTGGACAGCCAGTGCCGCAACTTGTGGTGGGGACTGTCAATGCGGCGCTATCTGGTTCATCTTTGACCATACAGTCCTGTGGTTCCCCGTTAGAACCCGTGGCTCTTCCCGCTGCTGAAACCCTGCTGCAGACTGCGCCGGGTGGCACCACTGGCTTTGATGTGGACATGGTGACCCTGTCATCAGCCCCTGGCGGAGGAGCCGGCGTTGACACACTGCAGTCTCCCCCAGACGCGGGTCCAACTCCGCCAAGTTCAACAACCGATCGCAAGGGCCGCAACACCTACGAGATCACAACAACCTCTGCGAAGAATCCCTATTGGGTTGTCCTTGGGCAAAGCTACGGGCCGGGCTGGGCTGCAACCACCTCTACAGGCGAGGACCTTGGGCCACCCACCTTGATCAACGGCTATGCCAATGGCTGGCGAGTCGACCCTGATCAAGTCGGCGAGGATGCAACGGTTCGAATCACCTGGACTCCGCAGCGCTTGGTATGGGCAGGACTCGCCCTGTCAGCCATTGGAGTGCTTCTGTGTCTAGGTCTGCTCATCTTCGGCGGCCGCCGCCACAACTCCACAGCCGGCGATTCCACAGCGGGCGACTCCACAGCTGCCGACTCCCCCGCTGTA
>CAMDLX010000015.1 GCA_945901935.1 Bifidobacterium breve
GTTCTGGGGCTAGCAAGTAGCACCGGTTGTGGCCTTGGCAGGCATCACGGTTGAAAGAAATCTTCATCTGGCTTCCTTGGTCGTTGTAGAAGTGCCTGGATCGAGGATCCGGATAGGCAGCTTGCGAGGGCCGCGCACCTGCCCGGTCGACCACAGAACAGCTTCTGGGTCAGCTAACTCGAACTCTGGCACCCTCGCTAGCCACTCCTCAAGGGCAACGGTGAGCTCCATTCGAGCCAGATTTGAACCGAGGCAGCGATGAATCCCAAGACCAAAAGCTGCGTGGCGGTTCTTTTCACGGTCAAGAATCACCTCGTTTGGGTTCTCAAAGAACTCGGGGTCACGATTCGCCGATGGGAATGGAAGCAAGACCCAGTCCCCCTCATGAAGCTGTTTGCCGCCTAGTTCTACGTCCTGAGAAACTTTGCGGGCCATGGTCACCGGAGCGAAAGCTCGCAGCATTTCTTCCACGGCGAACGGCATAAGTTCTGGGTGTGCGATGAGCCGTGCGCACTCTTCCGGGTGCTGCGCCAAGTACCAGATGCTCGCTCCGATCGCAGACCAAGTGGTGTCGATCCCTGCAAGGAGGATCAGCGCAATCGTGCCTCCTACGTGGTCGTCGGTGAGGGGGACTCCGTCAATCTCTGCCTGCAGCAGAAAGCCGATTAGGTCGTCGCTTGGCTCGTCTCGCCTCTTCTCAATTTGGGTAAAAATGTAGTGAATCATGGTTTCGTCAGGCGCAACCGGTTCCTCATTTGGGCCGGCCATCTCGAGAATCCTATGAATGAAACCTCGGAATCGATCTCCGTCCTCTGCCGGAACGCCGAGCATGTGAGCTATGACGCTAACAGGGATGTGTTGCGCGTACTGCTCCGCAGCGTCCACGACTCCTGAAGCAGGTAGATCGCTAAGAATCTGATCGATGAGCTGCGCACAGAACGCTCGGGTGGGTGCCTCTATCGGCCGGATTGCCTTTGGAGCGAACGCCGGCAAGAGCAGGCTTCGTGCAACTTGATGAAAGGGCGGATCCGAGCTGATCGGAGGTGCGTAACCGACTGGCGCAGGAACTTGGGGCTCAAGCACCGAGACGATGACCCCACGAGATGTGAAGTGCTCCGTGTCATGGGCGATTGCCGAAATGTCCTCATGGCGAGTGGGCAGCCAAGTTCCGCCGAAGCGGTCAGAGTGCGCCACGGGGCAAGTTTCACGCAACTCTTGCCAAATCGCAGGAGCGTCAGCCGCGTACTCAGGCGCAGTATGGTCAAAGTCGGTTTGCCAGTCTGTTACCGGGCACCGCTCAGGTCCACTCATTACATGCTCCAATCAACCGGGATTGTGAATACTAGAGAAGATTCGAGGTTCCACATTTCTGCCCATCATGGCGCAGGCCAAACAGATTCCGCTCGCGCCGCTTGGAGAAGTATCCTCAGAGGCTTGCCGGATCCCACTCCCCCTGACATCTCGGACACAGATCCTCTCGGCACCGACTCGTCACCGAGCGATGACTTGAACGAAGCTGCAAGTGCTGCTCTGGCTGACGACGCGCTTGGTTCGGTAGATCCGAAAATGAGTTCAGCGGCGATGGACGAGATGCGAAGTGCCCGCAGAAGGCGTCGCATCGGGGACGTGGCCTGGGGAGACTTGGCGTATCGCGTGTACACCACTGCTTTGGCGTGTTTGGTTTTCGCAGTGTTTGCCTCTGGTTGGGTTGGCGACTCGGAATTGTCCGCCGCCTCGCAGACATCGGCTCAGAAATTTGGCCCTGTGTGGGCAGGCCTATTTGTCGCCCTTGTGCTCTTACTCGGTGTGCGATCTGGAACGCGAGCCGGTCCGATCGCACTCGAATCAGCCGATGTGTATCACCTATTGCTCGCTCCGATCAGCCGGTCTCGCGTGCTGCGACGCCCAGCCGTGGGCGTAGTTGGCTACGGAGTTGCAACTGGAGTGGCAGTGGGTGCACTAGTGGGCTCGCTGTGCAGTCAACGACTCCCTGGAAGTACTTTTGAGTGGATGCTTTCTGGCGCATTGTTTGGCGGTGCGGCAGCGGCATTAGCACTGGGGGCGGCACTCATTACTGCATCTCGAAGAGTGCCCAGGCCTTGGATCGAACTTCTGGCTTGGGCCCTTCTCATTGCCTCGGTCGTAGCTGTTGCTGGCTATTCACCATTCGCTCCGTTGACCCTGCTTGGGCAGATTCTCTTCTGGCCACTTAGCTTTTCCCTGTTGCCGCTGTTGCTGGTTGGTCTGGCAATCATCCTTGCTGTTGTGGGTCTGATGATTGTCGGTGGGCTGTCTATTGAGCTTGCTCAACGCCGAACCCGACTGGTGGGTCAACTGCGGTTTGCAGTCACCCAGCAAGACTTGCGGTCGGTGCTGCTCCTTCGAAAGCAGCTTGCCTCGGAGCGGCCTCGCAACAAGAGTCGCTTTGCCCGACTTCCAATTCGTTTTGGCGGCCGGTTCCCGGTGTTTACACGTGATGTGCAAAGTTTTGGCCGTTGGCCTTGGGTCCGAGTTCTACGTGTGACCGTGCTCGGCCTTGGTGCTGCGTTATGTCTCTATGGCGCCTGGTCCGGTACTACCCCGCTGATTCTGCTCGCGGGGCTCTGTACTTACGTGGCTGGACTCGACGTGATCGAGCCGCTCGCTCAAGAGGTGGATCACCCCATGATGCTGGCCTCGTACCCAGAGCCTGCTGGTGTGATTCTGCAGCGACACCTAGTAGCACCGGTAGTTGTCATGGTGCTCGTTGGATGTGAGGGATTGCTGTTGGTCTGGGTGCTGCACCCCTCGGTCAACATCATTGCCATTGGTGCGATCACGGTGATCACTGCTGCAACTACTGCAGTGGCCGGCGCTTCGATCAGCGTGGTCTCTGAAGCTGTGCTTGACGCTGGCGATGCGGCAATGATGCCGCCAGAGGTCACCGGTCCGAGAGTCGTCATCCGCACGCTTTGGCCTCCGCTCGTAGCCGTGATTGGCGTGACTCCTATCCTGGTGGCGCAGCGAGCAATGCGACTGGGCAACGATCCAATTCCTCCTGCGTTGACCTTGGCGATTCCGATATTGGTGCTCGCAGGAGTTGTGTTCATGTGGGTGAAATACCGTGAGGACCTTCATCGCACAATGGGTGAGGCTATGGGGGCCAAGACATGAAAGTTGAACTGATATGAGCAGATCCGCTTCCTCAGACGCGAAGAGTCCAAAAGAGGTTGTCAGGCTGATCGGCGTGGCAAAAGAGTATGGAGACGTTGGTGCGCTTGCTCCCGTTGACCTTTCGGTCATGGCAGGAGAAGCAATCGTGTTGGTCGGCCACAATGGGTCAGGCAAGTCAACGCTGCTCAGTATCATTGCCGGGATGCTCGAGCCCTCGGAGGGAACCGTTCTGGTACACGGCCAGCCGCCCGATTCGGTCTACGCCCGTGAGCGCAGATCATGGCTCCCTGACACGCCTGTTCTCTATGACGACCTCAGCGTACGAGAGCACATGGAATACACCATTCGCATGCACGGCGGTCAAGGTGATGAACCCATTATCGATGACTTGATCAAGCGCCTCGGCCTTGCCGATAGAGAGGACGACCTACCCTCGCAGTTCAGCAGGGGTTTGCGTCAAAAGGCGGCTGCGGCAGTTGCTCTAGTCCGTCCCTTTACGCTCTTGTTGGTCGATGAACCCTTTGTCGGGCTTGATGTTGCCGGACGCGAAGCGCTGCTCGGATTGCTCGAAGAAGCGAGGCGAGGTGGCGCTACCGTGCTTGTTGCCACGCATGACCCCGCAGTGATCTCAAGATTTAAACGAGGTCTCGTGCTCGATGACGGCCATGTTGTTCATGACGGAACTGCCGAGTCGCTTCACGCCTACCTGTCCGCTGATGTCACCCATGGCGAAACCTGACTGCTCGCTAAGCAGTATGTTCAATGATGTTTAACTATCTGCCACGGTTGCGACCTAGGCAATTCTGAATCGGGGATTCCCATGTCTGGAACCATTCATCTCGAGATCGATGCTGGCATTGCGACCATCACGAATGACAACACAGAGAAGCACAATGCGTTCGATGATGAAATGGATGCTCGCCTGTTTGAGATTTTGGCCGAGATTCAATCGAATCCAGAGATTCGTGTCGTCATCTGGCGAGGAGAAGGCAAGTCATTCTCATCGGGTCGAGACGTCGGATCCATAGGGGTTGCACAGACCGAATTGACCCATCATGAGCTCATGCGTAGGGGTCATCGGGGTATCCAACAACTCTGGCAGATGGACCAACCGGTGCTCGTTGCGTGCAAGGGCTGGGTGATGGGCGGCTCGTTCCAACGAGCACTGCTCTGTGATATTCGCGTGGCCGCAGAAGGAACCAGGTTTCGGTTGCCAGAACTGACCTATGGGGTAATCCCTGACACGGGCGGTGTGGCGGTATTGCATCAGATGTGTGGAGATGGAGTTGTGAACGACATGGTGTTGACGGGCCGAGTCATGGACACCGAAGAGGCCCTTCGACACGGTGTAGTTAGTCGGGTGGTGGCCGAGTCCGAACTGGACGAGGTGGTGCGCTCCATGGCCGAACAGATCGCTTCCACTCCGATCATCACCGTCAAGTTGTACCGAGAGGTACTTCGACACCTTTCTCTACCTGCGCTTCGTTCATCGATGGATGATGAACTGACCTATCAAACAACACTGAATAAGAGCGACGACTTTGCGGAGTTCAAAGCGGCCAAAGCCGAGGGACGTGACCCTCGGTACAGCGGCAGCTGACTCGGCAACATTTTCCTGACCTGTAAATAGAGGAACAGCTAGCCATGAGCGAGATTATTGGATTGCCACAACCCCCGGCAGTTGGTGCAACTGCACTGGCCTCGGGAACCTTTGAGGGCGTGACGGTAGTTGTTACTGGTGGAGGCACTGGGCTTGGAAAGGCAATTGCATCAGAGTTCGCGCGACTTGGTGCACGCCTCGCAATCCTGAGCCGTAAGGCAGAGCACCTTGATGCTGCCGAGGCTGCAATGACTGAGATTGGCGCAGAGGTGCTGTGCATAGCCTGCGATATTCGAGAAGCCGACAGCATCGCTGCGGCATTCGATCAGATCGAAGAGCGCTTCGGCTTGCCGGGGGTCCTAGTCAATAACGCTGCAGCGAACTTCCCTTCGCCGACTGAGGATCTGTCTCCCAACGCCTGGCGCACAGTTGTTGACATCACCCTGAATGGCACGTTTTTGATGTGCAGAGAGTACGGCCAGCGGTTGTTGAGCGCAGGCGTGGCGGGCTCCATCATCAACATCGGGGCAACGTATGCGTGGACTGGTGGCCCTGGGTTTGCGCATTCTGCGGCAGCTAAGGCTGCAGTGAAGAACCTGACCGAATCTCTAGCAGTTGAGTGGGGCCCATACGGAATTCAGGTCAACTGTCTGGTGCCAGGTCTGATGCCCCATGAGGACATGACTGCAGATATTCAAGGGAACCTGAAGAACACAAATGACAAGGACCTCTGCCAACCTGCGATGCGCGTAGGGCAACGACAAGAACTTGGTTGGGCCGCAACGTTCCTTGCGTCCCCCTATGCCCGGTTCATCTCAGGTCACACGCTGGTAGTGGATGGGGCCAACTGGCAGCGCAGGTCACTCACAAACCCAGAGGTCATCCCGATACGCGTGCAGATGGGTCGCCCGCCATTCGGAGAAGATTGAGAACCGAGAAGCTTGAGCCGATCGGTTAAACCAGAGCTTCTTGTTTCTGCGGTTCTGCCTCGTCCTCGGCAAACTCTGTGGGGCCCTCCACGTTGATGCTGGGAAGCAGGCGGTCAAGCCATGCCGGGAACCACCAGTTCTTATCGCCAAGCAACTCCATAGATGCTGGAACTAACAGCATGCGGACCAGAGTCGCATCGATCAGAACAGCAAATGCGAGCCCAAATCCGAACAGTTTTATGGCTCGGTCGCTCTCTAACAGGAACGATCCAAACACAAACACCATGATGGCGGCTGCAGCAGAAATGACCCTGGCTGTGGCTGCGAGGCCATTGGCCACTGAGGTGTGACTGTCGCCTGTACGAAGCCATTCCTCTCGAACGCGAGAAAGCAAGAAAACCTCGTAGTCCATCGAGAGTCCGAAGACGATTGCGAACAACATCATCGGAATAAACGGCTCAATCGGTGCTGGCTCGATCCCGAATAGGTCCTTTGCCCAACCCCATTGGAAGATCGCCACGATCACACCGTAGGCAGCACCAATAGACAGCAGATTCATGATGACTGCCTTGAGCGGGACCAGAATGGAGCGGAACACCACCATCAGCAACATGAAGGACAGCGATAGCACCGCAGCAAAGAACAGAAAGAGTCGACCCGATAGGTAATTGGAGAAATCGACCGAGATGCCTACCTGCCCAGTGACGAGCACGTCGATACCGGTCTCCGCAGCCACCTTGGGCAAAAGATTCTCTCGCAGGTCAACAACAAGGTTGGTTGTGGCCTCATCCTGTGGTGAGGTGGTTGGGGTCACTACCCAGAGCACTGCTCCTGAATCGCTTGGACTCTGAAGATTCGATGGGATCGGAGGCGAAACGGCCTGCACGCCCGGAACCTCCTCAAGCTGTTGGCTGACTTCAATGAGGGACCTGGGATTGGAAATATCTGTTCCTGCAGGTACTTCGCCGACTAACAACAGCTTGCCGTTGGAGCCCGCCCCGAACCCGTCTGAGAGCAGGTCGTAGGCCTTTCGGCCGGTGTTATCCACCGGAAGGTTCCCCGCGTCAGAGAACCCAAGCCGAATCCCAAAGAGCGGGATGGTCAGGATCAAAAGTAGTGCCGTCGCTCCGAGTGCCAAGGGCCAGGGGTGGCCCTGCACAAAGCGGCTCCAACGGTAGGCCGAGGTTTGATTCAGAGGTTTCGGCGCTTTGCGTTTGAACTCCTTCTTCAATGGAGCGAACGCGAATCCAGCGATCATCACGATAATGGCAAGCGGAAAACCGACTAGCAGCGGATTCAGGTTCAAACCCAAGCCAATGAGTCCAACGGCGACTAGACCTGCGGATATGAGTCCGCGCCACTTTGTGACCTCTATGCGCTCGCCTGCAAACCCCAACAGTGCTGGTAGCAGGGTGAGCGATGCAACCATCGTGACCGTCACAACAGTTGCTGCGCCGATGCCGAGGCCGGAAACAAAGGACACACCCATTACGAGCATCCCCAAAAGTGAGATGACAACGGTCAGACCTGCGAAAGTCACAGCCCGCCCAGAAGTATCAATGGCCATGACCACGGAATCCTCTACGGAATTCCCAAGGTGAAGTTGCTCTCGATACCGCGTCACAATAAACAGGGCGTAATCAATGCCTACGCCTAGACCAATCATCACTCCCAAAGTGGTCGCAAAGTCTGGCATCTCGATCAGGTTGGATAGCAGTGCCAGCGTGATGCTCCCGACTCCGATGCCAGCGAGTGCCACCCCAATCGGCAAGCCCATTGCCAGCACGGAACCGAATGCCACGATAAGAATCACGATGGCAAAGGCCAAGCCCAGCAACTCTGAATCGGGAGCCTCGAAGTGCTCAAAGATTCGGCCGCCGTATTCGATCTGCACACCGGGAACATCGGGTGCAAGTGACTCGATCTGAGTGCCCTGCTTCTGCGCAGCATCCATCGTGCTGTCACGATTGATCTCGACCTGAGCCACAGCGATCTTGCCTGCATCTTGGCCCGAAGTCGAGATCTTCGAATTCGCCTCTGCAAGTTTCATCAGTAGCGCAGGATCATCTACACCCGAGAGGTACCAAGTGGCGAGGGGTGAACTGGGGTCAAACTCCTCATCTGTAAATGGACTAACGACCGTAACGCCCTTCTCGGCGTCAACCTCGGCCAGAAAGTCAACCAGTGGCTGACGAACAGCCGGATCATCGAATCCGGTCTCAGAGCGAAAGACAATCGTTCCTTCAATGCCGGCCCCGGCACCACCCATCTGGCTTTCCAGAATGTCCAGACCTTGCCGACTCTCTACATTCGGCAACTCCATATTTGTCGCAAAATGAGGCCCAACTGCGCCAGCGGCAACGCCACCCACCACAAGAACTAGCAGCCATAGCGCCACAACTGTCTTCCTGCGACGGAAACACCAAGAACCTAAACGACGATACAAAACTGACTCCCAATCGGGTGGACCTGCACCCTTTTCAGTCGTCGAACGAGTTCGACTGCCTGTAACGGAGCGTGCAGATTCTAGACTCAGACTTCTTGGGATCCTTCTGATCTGGGAGTGCTACTCGTCACACCCTCAGGCTTCCAAACTCCATGATGAGCAAAGGCTGAAACTTGATGAGCAATCAACTCACTGTTCAAGACAACAACGGAGTCCGGTTGATCTCCTGGACTCGACCGGAAGCGCTCAACGCGATGTCCATCGACATGTGGCACGGCACTCGCGACGCACTCGATTCTGTTGACGACGACGGGATCCGTTGTGTGGTCTTCACAGGAAGTGGGCGGGCGTTCACCGTCGGTCAAGACCTCTCGGAATTCGCGGACCCGCGCCACGGCGATGCCGACGGTGGATTTCGAGGTTTGATGCGGGCAGTTTCGCAGGTCCCCGTGCCAATGGTTGCCGCTGTCAACGGGATGGCTGTTGGGTTTGGCTTTACTCTGCTGCCATGGTGCGAGGTCAGTCTGCTCAGCCCAGAGGCAAGATTCAAAGCTCCGTTCGTGGGACTTGGTGTCACCACCGAAGCAGCGGCAAGCGTGTCGCTCGCAACAGTTATGACGCCTCAACTCGCAACCTGGCACTTGCTGACTGGTGAGTGGCTCAGCGCAGATCAGGCCCTAGTTCATGGGTTGGCCACCCAAATTGTTCCCGCTGAAGAGTTGCTGTCGACTTCGCTAGCGATCGCAGAGCGTTTCGCTGCGCAGCCACCAAACGCAATGCGCACCACCGTTCGCCTGATCCGCGAGGGTCGCAGGCAGGGTTGGCAAGATGCACTGAACAAGGAGTACGAAGAAATGGCCCGGCTCGCTGGGTCAGAAGAGAACATTGCAGCTATTAGTTCGTTTTTTGATCGCAGCTAGTTCTCCTAAATGCCTAGCGGCCACCTCTCTTCCTCATTGACCTAGTTTCTAGTCATGGATCCTGCACCCTCCTGCTCCATTGTTGTGTTCACGCGAGACCTCCGCATTCGTGACCTGCCCGCTCTTCAGGCTGCGATTCAGGCCTCTCCCATGGTCATCACGGCTTTCATTCTTGATGATGATCTCGTTGAATCCCTGAGTAGTGCACCGAACCGATTGAGCTTTCTTCTTGATTCCCTCTGTGATCTTCGGGACTCGATTCGCGGGCTCGGCGGGGAGCTAGTCCTGAGGAGGGGAAACTGGGTCGTCGAGGTGGCTCGCCTTGTATCCGAGACCGGAGCCTCCACGGTTCACCTCTCGCAGGATGTTTCGGCGTTTGCCCGGTCTCGAATTGACCAACTGACAGCAAGCCTCGCCGATTCCTCTTGCAAGATTCAGTTGCATTCAGGAGTGACTGTGTTGCCTCCAGGAACGAACAGCCCCGGAACAGGCGGCTTCTGGAAAGTCTTCACCCCGTACTACAACAAGTGGATCGAGGCGAGATGGAGAGAGGTGCTTCCACCGCCGAAGCAGATCCATCATCTTGAAGGGATTCCTACCCTCCCAGTACCCACGTTGGGCGAGCTGAGCGTCACTCCCCCGTCACCAAATCTGGCGACTGGCGGAGAATCCGCAGGCCTAGAACGTCTCAAGCTCTGGGCGAAAAGCTCGCTGGAAAGGTACGAGGAGAACCACAATGCTCTCGCTGCAGACGACAGTTCTCGAATCGCGCCCTACCTTCACTTTGGATGCCTGTCTCCCCTCGAGGTAGCTGCTCGGCTACAGGGTCGACCCGGTGCAGCGCCGTTTATCCGGCAACTCTGCTGGCGCGATTTCTACCACCAATTGCTGGCCGCTCGTCCAGAGATCTCGCAGGTTGACTACAGAAATCGCGGCGACGTCTGGCGGCAAGATGAGCAGGACGCAGAAACTTGGCGGCAAGGACGCACGGGTTATCCACTTGTGGATGCAGCCATGCAGCAGCTTCTCCTCGAAGGATTTATGCATAACCGAGCGCGCATGGTGGTTGCATCCTTTCTGACGAAAGACCTGTACCTGGACTGGCGCATCGGAGCCGCACATTTCATGAGGTTTCTCGCAGATGCCGACGTTGCCAATAACCAGTTGAACTGGCAGTGGACGGCGGGTACTGGGTCTGACACAAATCCAAATCGGATCTTCAATCCAACTGTTCAGTCCGTTCGATTCGACCCTGATGGTGTCTATATTCGCCGATACTTACCTGTGCTCGCAGAGCTCGAAGCACCCCTGATTCACGACCCTGATGTAGAGACTCGCAGACTGCTCGGCTACCCGGAGAAGATGGTGGATCACAAGCTGGCCATCGAGGCATACCGGGCACAGTTGGCCTCGTATAGAAGTGACTGAGTACTGGGGTGAAATGACATCAAGTCTGAAGCGATTTACGATCGGCCGGCCACTTGCTAGCGCCATGTCGGAGCAAGACACCACCAATTGCTGAGACCTCAATAATCTCCCCTAGAACCCTGCAAGGAACCCAATATGCCGCTTCTCGGCGAGTACGAACCCAGCCCATGGGAACCAATTTCTGATCAAGTAGCACTCTACGAGTCGAGCGGTGGTACCGAAGGCGACACGCTAGAGGGTGCGCCATGCATCATCTTGTGGACTACGGGCCGCAAAAGCGGAAAGGTTCGCAAGACTCCGCTGATTCGCGCGGAAAGCAACGGTTCATACGCAGTGATTGCATCTATGGGTGGTTCACCCACTGCGCCCGTCTGGTCGCACAACATCGATGCTGACTCGTTGGTCTCCCTGCAAGATGGTGCGGAGTTGCGAGATTACTCCGCACGCAAGGTGGAAGGCCAAGAGAAGGCTGATTGGTGGGCCATTGCTATGAAGGTGTGGCCTCACTTTGATTCCTACCAAGAGGCAACTACTCGCGTCATCCCCCTATTCGTGCTTGACCCAATCACATAGGCCTAGGCAGTTCCAGTTGGGACAGACTGACCACATGCTTACTCACCCACACGATGCTCTCCACTCGCGTTGACAAGTGGCTTTGGTCGGTTCGGTTGTATTCGACGCGCTCTCAGGCCACTGCTGCCTGCAACGGGGGTCACGTACAGATCAACGGGAACGCAGCTAAGCCCTCGAGTTTGGTACGAGTAGGAGACTCCGTTGAAGCATATTCCCGCGAGGTTCATCGGGTTCTGGTTGTACAGCAGATCATTGAAAAACGAGTGGGGGCAGCCGTAGCGGTGGAGTGCTACTCAGACCAGACTCCACCTGCTCCCCCTGCAGAGCTGCGGGTACAGATTGCGGTTCGTGATTCTGGGTCTGGGCGACCGACCAAGAAGGACCGTCGAGACCTAGAGAAGTTTCATCGCAGGCAACGCTAAGTGTCATCTGTTTTGGTTATTGGGTGACAATAGGGACACATGTCCACTCCACTTGAGCTTCAGTTCGTTACATCTGCTGCGCAATTCAGCCAGTTGCCGCAGACTGGAGTCCCCGAGATTGCGATTGTCGGCAGGTCAAATGTCGGAAAGTCCTCTCTTATCAATGCCCTGAGTAATCGCAAAGGCCTGGCTCGGGTATCGAAGACTCCCGGTCGCACTCAACTCATCAACTACTTCTCGCTTGGTGAATCAGCCGCTGTTGTCGACCTTCCCGGGTACGGCTTTGCCAATGCGCCTGCCCGGGTGCGCGCAACTTGGCAGCCGATGATCGAGGGTTATCTACTCGGCCGTGAGGAACTGGTCATGATTCTGGTGCTCGTGGACGGCGAGATTGGCCCGACCAAGCTCGATGTTCAAATGCTCGAGTGGTTGCAGTCCTATGACCGGCCCTGCACCGTCGTCGCTACCAAACATGACAAGGTGAAGTCTGCTGTTCGTGACAAGCGCAAACGCGAACTTGCTGCCAAGTCGGGAGTGGAACAGCGAGAGGTTGTCTGGGTAAGTGCGGCCAAAAACGTTGGGATCGACAACCTGCGCACATTGGTGCGGCAGTGGTTGGGATTGAGCTCAGATAGGTAAGTCGCCAGTTGCAGCCCGGGTGCTTCCGCTATCTCGGTATGCCGAGATCGTGCGCTGCGCAATCCTCATCTGGTGGACTTCGTCGGCCCCATCGGCAAAGCGTGCCCATCGAGCATGCTGGTACATATGGGCGAGCGGAGTGTCGGTTGAGTAACCGAGAGCACCGTGAACTTGGATGGAGCGATCAATAACTCGTCCGAGCATGTTGGCTACAAAGTGCTTCGCCATCGATACTTCGCTCTTGAAATCAAGGCCGTTATCAATACGATACGCAGCGTGCAGAACCATGAGTTTGGACTGGTACAACTCCATCGTCGAGTCAGCAATCATCCACTGGATACCCTGCTTCTCTGCCAACATTGACCCGTGGGAGTAACGATTGAGCGACCGATCAACCATCATGTCGAGGGCAGTTTCTGCTTGAGCGATCCAACGCATGCAGTGAGCTAGGCGGGCAGGGCCAAGTCGATATTGCCCGAGCAGGTGTCCTTGTCCCCTGCCGCCGAGCATGTTTGCTGCGGGAACGCGCAGATCCTCGATCACGATCTCGGAATGTCCAGAACCTCCATGCATGGTCTCGACCTCCCGAACGCGGTTCCAACCATCCGAGGGGATCTCGACGATAAACGCCGAGTTCGCAGCTTGGGGTAGGTCAGGATTGTCCTCAGTTCGGGCCACCAAGATGGCAAAGCTTGCACGTTGCGCGTTCGAAATAAACCACTTGTGGCCGTTGATGACCCATTCCTCACCGTCTTGGATTGCAGTGGTTCGAATCAATGTGGGGTCAGATCCAGCTACTTCTGGCTCAGTCATGGCGAAGCAACTCATGGCCATGCCATCGCACAAGGGCTTGAGGTACTTCTCTTTTTGCTCATCTGTTGCCCAGTGCAACAGCGTGTGCATATTGCCCTCATCTGGGGCCTGACAGTTCATGACGAACGGGCCGTAATAAGACTTTGCCGCTTCAGCCTGAACCATCGCGAGCTCAACGTGGCCTAGGCCCATGCCTCCCCACTCCGCAGGCATGTGCGGCAACCAGAGTCCAGCCTCTTTGGCTTGGGACCGCATGCCAAAAAGGATTCGGATGTACTCGTCACGCTCGATCTCTTCTGAATCGCCAATAAGCGCCTCGCCGGGCTTGACAACATCTTCGATAAAGGCGCGAACACGCACACGAATCAGTTCGAGTTCGGGCGAGAGCGTGAAATCGATCGACATTTCAGAGTCCTTTGAGTGCGAGGGAACCGTTAGTACGAAACGTAGGGAGTGGCATGTGCAGCTAGGGCAAGAACCTAGCGCGCCGAAGACGCTAGGCCGCCGGAACAGGGGCTTAGGGCTGCAGAAGAAACTCGCTCAGGTCTGGCTCTTTGGTCCAGTTCCAGTAATCAACGAGCCTCCAAGGCGAGAGGATGTAAATCTCGCCTGAGGGATTGCGAAACCAGCTGTAAGAGATCGAGGGGTGCGACCACACCATTGTGCGGAGTTCGGCCTGGGTGCGTTGTGTGTATTCCTCGCAGACCTCGCTCCTGCACTCGATGGAGCGGTACTCCCCGCTGATGAGAGCATCGAGCGCTCCCATGACATAGCGAATCTGACATTCGGAATGAAAGATCAGGCTTCCCCCATGAGCAAGGTTGGTACCTGGCCCATACAGACAAAACATGTTCGGAAAGTTCGGGACTGTGATGCCGAGATAGGCAGTGGGTTCATCACCCCATTGCTCTGACAAAACCGCCCCATCACGCCCGGTGATCTCCATTGGCCAGAGGTACTTGTTGGCATGAAACCCGGTGGCGTAGATGATGAGATCAAACTCCGCCAGAGACTCCCCCTCAAGCTGCGCTGACTCGCCACCCGAAGCTTGGCGATTCTCGGTGACGATGCCGGTTGGTTCAATTCGTAGAATCGGATCAGTGACCAGCTCCACATTTTTTCGCATCAGGGCCGCTAGCCAACTGCCATTGTCCTGCAGCGTGCGCTTGCCGAGGCATACGTAGTCCGGCACGACCTTCTCGGCGAGTGCTGGGTCATCTGCGACCTGTTCGACCATCCATTGGGTAAAGAAGTCTCGAGCTGCGTCGTTGATTTCGCTAATAGCGCGATCTTGATGCGGGTAATCAGGATCAATTCGCATTGCTGGCAGGCCACCATCGCAGGCAGGCCAGAACAGCAAGAATCGGTACCAACGGCCATAGAAGGGCAGATGCCTCATCGCCCACCGCACCCCGTCACCTACCTGCTCGTGATAATTCGGATTAGGAAACATCCAGGGTGCGGAGCGCTGAAAAACGCTGAGGTGCTCAACCTGATCTGCAATCGTCGGCACAATCTGGAAGGCACTAGCGCCGGTACCAATTACCGCAACGCGCTTGTTGCGTAGGTCGGTTCCAGGAATCCACTGCGCTGAGTGCATCGCTGTACCTGCGAAGGTTTCACGACCGGGAATCTGGGGCAGCGAGGGACGGTTGAGCTGGCCCACAGCACTGATCACAGCATTGGCAGTCAGAGTTGTCCTGCCCTGACTCTGCCTAATCTCGACCTGCCAACGAGCCTGCTCCTCGTCCCAATGTGCTGTGGAGACCTCGGACCCAAATCTGATGTGATCGACGACATCAAACTCTCGGGCGCAGTCCTCAAAATATTTCTGCAGCTCGGGCTGTTGTGCAAAGAACTCAGACCACTCGTTATTGGGTGCGAAGGAATAGCAATAGAAATGGTTTCCGACATCCACTCGACAACCCGGATAGCGATTCTCGAACCAGGTACCACCCGCTCCTGAGTTCTTCTCAAGAATGGTGTACGGAATCCCGGCCCGACCAAGACGAATGCCGGCCAGAATTCCAGACATCCCAGCGCCAATAACTACGACATGGAACTCGGAGACCTCGCTACCCAAGTTCGAGTAAACGGTGCCAGCTGCACGTGCGTCCACCCCGTCGAGTTCGAGTTCCTCCATCAGCATGGGGACGTACTCCTCGGGAACCGTGTCCGCTACTAGGACGTTCATCATCTGATGGATAACCTCGGCGGGCGGATCTGCAGGTAGTACACAGCCAGAATCGCGATACTCGCAGATAACTTGTGCTGCGATCGCTCGCACCTCAGCCTGAGATTCGGGGCTCATAAAGCCCTGCACCTCGTTCAGATAATTGCCAGCAGGCACATTGGGGCCACTCAGAAACGACAGGTCACCAGTCATGTGCACCAGCGACATCAACAAGGTTGGAATGCTGAGATCTTTTAGGGCCTCAGAGACCTCATCGTCTGTGGCCGTAATCAACTCTCCTGCGTACCGACTGCGTGCGGGGATCGACTCGTTCTGAGGTTCTGTCACGTGTTCCGCACTCTCTCGCTAGTCAAGGATTCGCCACTGCGAACGCTACAGCGAAGGGGTCAACGACTCAGAAACAGCGTGCCCTCTTCTATGGCAAAATTTGCAGCACTACTACTACGAAGCCCACTCAGGCATTCAGACTCAGAGAGATCAGGCCCATGGCACACCCCGGAGTTGAAATCATTGCTGCACTGATGGCCGAATCTGGCATCATGACCGGCACCCTCGAAGAGAGACGAGCCGCTATGTCCTCTGGGGCTCTGGCAATGCCAGCACCCGATGGAGTCAAACAGCAGGCGAGTTCTCTCGGCGGCCGCCCGGCTGAGTGGCTGATTCCCGAGGGTGTACCCGAGGATGCCGCAGTGTTGTACTTCCATGGTGGCGGGTATTGCCTTGGATCGATTGACAGCCACCGAGATGTAGTTGGTCGAATCGCGATGAGCGCAGGGGTACGCGCCGTTTCTCTGGATTACAGGCTCGCCCCAGAAGACCCATTCCCCGCAGCCGTTGATGATGCTCTTGCTGCCTACGTCGAGTTGCTGGAATTGGAATTTGAGCCTTCACGCTTGTGTCTTGCCGGCGACTCGGCAGGAGGTGGATTAACCGTTGCAACGCTGTTAGCCATCCGGGACTCTGGGCTACCAATGCCTGGGGCGGCCGTCTGCCTCTCCCCTTGGGTAGACCTGACGCAGAGTTCACCCTCATGTCTTGACGACAGCTTGAGCGATCCCATCCTGAGTACCGAAGACTTAGATCTTCTTGCGGCTCTCTATCTTGGCGACACAGAGCCGACTACTCCGCTCGCATCTCCACTGTGGGCAGATGACCTTTCAGGTATGCCGCCGATGCTGATCGAGGTCGGAGAGGATGAGCCACTTCTTGACGATGCTGCCTCATTGGCTGGACGAGTTGGGGCGGCAGGATGCGATGTCACGCTGAACATCTACAGCGAGATGGTGCATGTATTTCAGATCTTCCCCAAGGAAATACTCCCGGAGTCTGAACAGAGCTTGCAGGTGATTGGAGCATTCATCCACAAACACCTTCTCTAGGTATTTGCATCCAGATCGGTGTTCCTGATCGAATATTGAACATGTTTCGCAAAATGATCATTCCAGCCCTAGTTGCAGTAGGCGCCGTACTCATGGGGTGCGCCCCGATGCCCGCTCCAGTGACTACCACTGTTGAGTCAGTTGACCTCGGTCGCTACTTGGGAACTTGGTACGAACTCGGCAGCGTCAAACAGTTCTTCTCCGTCGGACTGGTTAATACAACAGCTGAGTATTCTCTGCTGCCAAGCGGAAACGTCAAAGTCGTCAACACGGGGCGTTATTTCAGTGCAACCGGTCCGCAGTCTCAGGTTATTGGGACTGCAGTACCCGTAGATTCCACCAACGCTCGGCTGAATGTTTCGTTCTCGGGATCGAACTCTGCGACAGCTCCTGGCAACTACTGGATCGTCGACCTTGATCCTGAGTACCAATGGGCGATTGTGAGCGACGCAACTGGTAGGAGCGGGTTCATCCTGTCTCGGGACGCCTCCGTTGATCCAGCTTTCTATGCCGAACTCGTTCAGAAGGCAGCCGATAAGGGAGTCGATACCTCGAACTTGACTGTCACGCCGCAGCTCCTTGGGGCCTTGTAGTGCCACTCGGTTCTAGTGCCACCTGACGTGCCATCTGTATGACTCGCTCTCAGGAGAGACTGCTCCTCGGTTTTCGCGTGGTAGCAGTGATTGAGGCAGTGTCCTATGTGGCGCTCGTCTTGGCCTCGATTGCGCACAGAGTTGGGCAAACCCAGAACTTTGTTACCAAGATTGGGCCGATCCACGGAGTGATTTTTTTGGTGTATCTGAGCTTCGCGCTTCTGCTCCGAAGAGCGCTTCGCTGGGACACTTCGACAACCCTGTTCGTAATTCTTGCGGCCGTCATTCCCCTAGGCGGAATCTACGTTGAGCAGCGAGTGGCCAAGCTGGCAGAGCTGAGTACATGAAGGTCAGAGTTCGCTTCAGCAACTGACCTATCCTCGCAATGTGACGCACACACCCCCAGAATCCTCAACGCAAGAACCCGCTATCTCACCCGAGGACAGCCCTTCACGTGAAGGCGGGATAGAGGTCATCACTGATGGCGGAGTCGAGTGGCATCTAGACACTTCCTTTCTGCAGTCAAACTGGAGTTGTATTTGGGGTAGGGGATGCCAAGGAATCCTTGACCACCCGGCCGAGGAACTTGGCCAAGGCTGCTGCTCTGTCGGTGCCGAACTCGTGGATGATGAGCCTGCAACGACAGCGATGCTCGCCGGTTATCTCGACCCCGAGTTCTTTCAATTTCATGAAGAGGCCAACATGGGTGGAATCTTTAGTGACTCCACGCAGACAAATACTCGAGTGATAGACGGCGCATGCATCTTCTTGAACCGGCCGGGCTTCGTTGGTGGCGCAGGCTGTGCACTCCATCTGGCTGCTCAGAAAGCAGACGAGTCAGCCCTCGACTGGAAGCCATCGGTGTGTTGGCAGTTGCCCGTCAGGGTTCAGTGGGAAATGAAAGAATCAGGCGTTGAGATTGCTCATGTGCGCGCGTGGAAGCGCAGCGACTGGGGCGATGACGGAGACACCATGGCATGGTGCTGTACCGAAGAACCCGAAGCGTATGTAGGAGATTCTCCAGTCATTGAATCTCTAGCTGAGGAATTGCAGGAGATTCTTGGAACCGCAGTCTTCGTCGAGATTCAGCGTCGCCTTTCCCCACCAGATGTTCACCTTTAGGCGTTCCTAAATTTGGGGCGACCTCGGGTACGGTCCTCACTATGCCAAATGTCATTCTGGCAAGTTTTGAGCCTAGGGAGCAGATAAGTGACAGAGAGTTCAGGGGAAACTGAGGCCACTCCATCGGACTCGGTCGACGATGGCCTCGAGACACCCCCAAGATCTGGGATTCTCGGGATGGTGCAGCGGCATAAGTTCTTTAGCGGGGCTGCGCTACTGCTCATTTTTGTCGGAGTCGCTGCGGCATGGACACAGCTACGACCCCTTCTTGCCCCAGAATTTCGCAACATCAGCTACGAAGTACCAGATGCCCCACAGCTAGTAGCTACTACAGAGGAAACCCTCTATCGGATCGATCCCTCTCAGTCCGAGGCTGCCTACGAGGTGGATGAGACCTTTGCCGGTTCAAAACCTACGCGAACACGGGGTACGACCAACGGAATCGCTGGAGACTTTGCGATCAATGCCACAAGCCCGGAAAACTCTCGAGTTGGCGAGATTGTCGTCGACCTTGAACAGTTGCATTCCGACGACTCCCTCCGAGATACACGGCTTCGTTCCGCTTACCTCGAGTCCTACTCCTTTCCGTTGGCCACCTTTAGCAACGCAAAGCTTGTTGGCCTGCCACAGAAACTGAACCAAGGGCAGCAGTATGAGTTTGAAATGCAAGGAGACCTGAGGGTCAAGTCAACCACCCTGCCAGCGACCTGGAAGGTGACGGCTCGCCAGTCAGATAACAAGCTGACTGCAACGGCAACCACAACCGTCGCTATGAGTGAGTATGAGATCGGTCCAATTTCTCTAGCTGGAATGCTCCGCACAGGAGATGAGGTCACCCTCACCATGAATTTGGTTGCGGTTGATCCCAGTACGGCTTCGATCACAACTCAGATCACTGCTCCCCCATCACCCGAGAAGGTTGAGAACGCACCCTCTTTCAAGACTGAAGTCATGCCTGTGCTGGCAACGAATTGCGCGTCGTGTCACAACACTGATGCCATGGGTTCTCATCACTGGAAGCTCGATACGGCACAGGATGCCTCGACCTATGCGCATGCCCTTGGAGTGGTGACCACGGCTAGGTATATGCCTCCATGGCCCGCTTCAGACAAAGGCGTTCCGCTTGCACACTCAAAGGCACTCGATGAAAAAACCATCGCGATGCTGGCTGAATGGGCAGATGCGGGTGGGCCACTTGACGTAGCCGAAGACACCCCAATTCGACCCTCTGCACAGGCAAAGGTGACGAAGATCCGTAAAGACAAGTCATTGGAAATGCCAAAGCCCTATACCGGCTCCCTTGCAAATCGGAACGACTATCGCTGTTTCGAAATCGACCCCGGGCTCACCGAGGCCACGTTCATAACTGGTTTTGAATTCATTCCAGATCAGATCAAACAGATTCATCACGCTCAGGTGTTTCAAATCGCTGCATCCGCTCGAGCGAGCCTTCAGCAGCTAGAGGGGACGAATCTGGCCAAGGTGCCTGACGGTCAGCCCGGATGGTCCTGTTATACGGGGACTGGTGCTGGCGCTGCAGTTTCTGCTTCTGGAGAGAAATCAGCTGGGTCCAAACTCATCGGAGGTTGGGCCCCTGGTCAGGACCCGGCAAGTTTTAAGGGTGCCGGCATTTTGTTCCAGCCAGGCGACACGCTGGTTCTGCAAATGCACTACCACTATGCAGATTCGGTTACTCCGGACCAGTCGAGTTTTGTTATGCAAACCGAGCCAGGCACCAGCTCGTTGCGTGAGATTACGGTTATGAACCCGCTTGCTCCGGTCGAGATTCCTTGCCCACCAGGAGCTACTGAGCCGCTATGCGATCGAGCGGCGGCGCTTGAGGACAACGTCAAGCTTTATGGGCCCTCGGGTAAATTTATTGAGCAGGGACTTCTTCGAGCATGCAAGAAGACTGCCGAGGAATTGGCCGTCGGCCTGAACGGCACCTATTCCTCGTCTTGTGACTCTGCGGTTCCCTTTGATGGTCAGATCATTCAGGTACTCGGCCACATGCACACGCTAGGTCGGTCCTTCAGGATGACTCTGTGGCCCGATACCCCCCAGGAGAAGGTGCTACTTGATATTCCCGACTGGAATTTCGACTGGCAGATGCTCTACGAACTGCAGACCCCAGTCGATGTTGCCAAGGGAGACAAAATCAGAATCGAGTGTTCTTGGAACCGAGATGCTGACCCACTTCGAGCAAAGCGATACATCGTTTTTGCCGAGGGAACAGAGGATGAGATGTGCTTCAACACCTACTCAATCATCCCGCCAGCCCTAGCTCCCTCACCTGCAGCGAACGCAGCTAAGCCCTAGTTCGGCTTCAGCGATAACAGGTTTGGGACTGTCAAAAAAGTCTCAGGATTCGGATTTGAGCTGCCTGCGTGCCAACGTGATAGCAGAGCAAGTTGCTATCTAGGTTCGGAGTTCGCAGATGAGTGAGACGGAAAACACTGAGAATATTGGCTTTGCCGATCTAGGACTGCGCCCTGAACTGCTGGATGCTCTTATGGAGCTTGGCTACGAAGAACCAACTCCTATTCAGAGAGAGTCGATTCCTCGCCTCCTTGAGGGAAGGGACTTGCTCGGTCAGGCGGCCACTGGAACTGGAAAAACTGCAGCGTTTGCCCTGCCGATTCTTGAGCGCGTGATGGACAGCGACCGGACGGCTCCCACTGCATTGGTGCTCGTCCCGACGCGTGAACTTGCGATGCAAGTCTCAGAGGCTGTCCATCGATACGGCCGAGCTGCTGGCGCTCGGGTTCTACCCATCTATGGCGGGCAGCCAATCGGTCGACAGCTTGATGCCCTGCGACGGGGTGTTGATGTTGTCATCGCAACTCCGGGACGAGCTTTGGATCATCTAAAGCGCAGAACGCTCCCCCTGCAGTCGATCCAAATGGTTGTCCTTGACGAGGCTGATGAGATGCTCGACATGGGCTTCGCGGAGGACATCGAGTCGATCCTGCAGGCCACTCCAGAGGATCGCCAAACCGTGCTGTTCTCGGCGACGATGCCAGGGCGAATCAATGGAATTGCGAAGCGGCATCTGACAGACCCGGTTCGGATCGAGATTGCAAAAGCATCAGCTGACTCAGCGACTGCGCCGCTGGTGCGCCAGACGGCTTACATCGTGTCTCGCGCTCATAAGGCAGCTGCACTGGGAAGAATCCTCGATGTCGAAAGTCCAGCCGCGGCGATCGTGTTCTGTCGCACACGCCACGAGGTTGACTCCCTTGCCGAGACACTCAATGGACGTGGCTACCGTGCCGAAGGTCTGCACGGCGGCATGAGCCAAGAGCAGCGTGATCGCGTCATGGGTCGATTGAGGGGCCAAACGGCTGAACTGCTGGTTGCCACCGATGTAGCAGCGCGCGGCCTCGACGTGGATCACCTGACACACGTGGTCAACTACGACGTCCCGTCGGCACCAGAGGCGTATGTGCACCGTATTGGTCGAGTTGGACGTGCTGGCCGTGAAGGTATCGCCATTACTCTGGCCGAGCCTCGCGAGCAGCGACTGTTAAAGAACATCGAGCGAGTCACGGGTTCTCCTATCAGCATCGAGAAGGTTCCCACTGTTGAGGATCTCCGCAATCGACGGATGGAACTCACGATGGCAACGCTGCGGGAGACGCTTCAATCAGAGGATCTGGACCGCTTCAGATCTGTGGTGGAGTCACTCTCTGAGGATTCAGACCTGTTCCAAATTGCACTTGCCGCCGTCAAACTTGCACATGAAGCAACCGTAGGTTCCGAGGACGTCGAAGAGATCCCAGAGGTTGCTAGCCGCCCCTCAAGAAATGCAAAGGACTCAACCAAGCGTGGGCCGCATGCAAAGAAGGGCTCGCCATCTCAAAAGGGCAGCCGCCGCAGCGAAGGCTCCGCTGGCATGACCCGGCTCTACTTTGGGGCGGGGCGTGCCACAGGGATCCGTCCGAAGGATCTCGTGGGTGCAATTGCAAACGAGACCAAGCTCAGCGGAAAAGACATCGGCAGCATCGAGATTCAGGACCGGTTCTCACTAGTCGAGGTTCCAGAATCTGCCGTTGACGAGGTGCTCTGGGCTATGAAGCGAACCACACTTAAAGGCAAGAAGACCAAGGTGCGCCGAGAGCGGTTCGATTCCCCATCAGATTGAGCAGATGAGTCCCACATATCAATACTGAAGGCTCTCAAGCAGCCTCTGACTGCGGTCAACTCTCAAGAACCCAACTAGCCTGCGATCCCTCATGGAAAGATTTGTTGTCCCCCAAGGTGAGTTTGCCCTCGCCACCACTAGTTCCACGCAACAAGAATCGCTTCGGGCCTGGGACGCTGCTGATGAGTATCTACTGCAGCAGGCATCCGAGCTTGGCGATCTGAGCGGCAACCTGTTACTGATCAACGATCGCTGCGGTGCGCTCGCAGTTGCGCTTTCCGCATGTGAACCCAGTTCTTTGGGTGATTCCTATGTCTCCCAGCTTGCAACTACTGCCAACCTTGAGCGCAACAAGATCGACCCCTCGAGCGTTACCTTGCTAGGCAGCCTCGATCCTCTGCCAGAGCGAGTGGATTACGCCTTCATCAAGGTGCCCAAGACTCTGGCGCTTCTCGAGGATCAACTTCTTCGGCTGGCGCCCTCGGTGCACTCCAGCACGGTGATTGTTGCTGCGGGCATGACCAAGCACATTCATAACTCGACTTTGGCTCTGTTTGAGCGAATTCTTGGGCCGAGTACTACATCGCTTGCTAAGAAAAAGGCCCGCCTGATCTTTGTTACTCCACACGAGGCAGAAATCGCCTTGAAGCCCTTGGCAGTTTCGAGCTTTACCCTCGATCCGGGCAACATCAGGGTCAAGAGCTATCCGGGAGTGTTCTCCTCGGAGCGTCTCGACATCGGGACAAGCTTTTTCATCGACAACCTCCCTGATCAGGCTGGGCAGATTCGCATCATCGATCTGGGCTGCGGGAACGGTGTAGTGGGCTTAGTCCTCGCACTAGACAATCCTGATGCCGATGTGATGTTCATTGACGAGAGCTTCTTAGCGGTCGCTTCAGCAGAATTGACTGTGCAGAGCAATCTGGAGGAACACAGTCAATTCGAATTCTTGGTGGGTGACAGCTTGGGCTCACTTCGTTCTCACCCGGGTATCGCAGATGCCAGCGTCGATTTGGTCTTTACCAACCCGCCGTTTCATGACGATCATGCGCTCAGCGATGCAACCGCTTGGCAGATGTTCTCTGATGCTCATCGGGTGCTTCGCAGTAACGGCCAACTCTGGGTTATCGGCAACAGGCATCTTGCCTATCACGCCAAACTCAAGCGGATCTTTGGCAATTGCGACATCATCGGTAGCAACTCCAAGTTCGTGGTGTTCCGGGCGACTCGAAAGCCAGCGCCTGTGCAACACAAAGCTGATGACTTCTCCTGAGAACTACATCTCCGTTGGATGTTCTTGTTCCCACCAGCTCAAGGCACCCTTAGCTGCAGCTACTGCAGTACTCAGAGTGGCCTGAAGCAGATAACCGCCAGTGGGTGCCTCCCAGTCGATCATCTCGCCGGCGACAAACACACCAGGTAGGCGACGAAGCATAAAACGGTCGTCGAGTTCCTCGAAGGCCACGCCGCCTGCTGTTGAGATTGCCCGGTCTAGTTCTTCTGTGGCCAACACCTGTAGCGGCAGAGATTTGATCAACACGGCCAGGTCAGAAGCTTGGCGAGGCAGAACGTTCTTGGTTACTTCTCGCAGTAGGCCAATCGCCACAGGAGGAAGACCGATAGTTCGCCGCAGAAGTCTCGAGCTTGATTCTTTAGGCTTCGCAGTGCTCAACCTCTGCTCAACCTGTTCAACGCTCAGGTCGGGACGAAGGTCGATCAGCATGACCGTGTTGCCCTGAGCGTCACAGGCAGCTCGGAGCTCTCGACCAACTGCGTACACACAGCCACCCTCAATTCCCTCGGCAGAGATCATCATCTCCCCACGCACAGTCTCACCAGGAACTGTCTCGCCGAGATCTGTCTCACCGAGATCTATCTCCCCAAGAACTGTCTCCCCAGGAACTGTCTCACCAAGGACTGGGTTCCCACGGGCTTGAACCGAAACATTCTTGACCGGCATGCCTTCAAATTTGGTAATGAACTCAGCCGTCCAGTCAACCAAAAACCCTGAATTTGCTGGACGAAGCTTATGAACGTTGATGCCGATCTCTTCGAATCTCGGTACCCAGCGACCATCGGAACCCGTTCGCTGCCAGCTGCCACCTCCAAGACTCATGATGGTGATATCCGGAAACAGTTGCTGCGGCGGGATCAGATCCGAGTTCTTCTCGTCAGCCGCAACTAGCAAGGCACCTGTTGCTTGGTCCCAACCTAACCAGCGGCGACTTGTTTGGAGACTGACTCCGAGCGTTTCAAGGTCTACGAGCCAAGAGCGCAGGAGTTCGGTGGCACGAAAACCGAGCGGAAATACCCTGCCACTTGAACCAACAAAAGTCTTCTGCGATAAACCCTCACACCAAGCTTGAATAGCTTCCGGAGGAAAAGCAGATACGGACTGAGCAAGCGCATCTTGCTTGTCTCCGTAACGCGTCATGAACTGTTCCAAAGGCTCGGAATGCGTGATGTTGAGCCCGCCACGACCAGCAATCAAAAACTTTCGACCCATGCTGGGCATGTGCTCGTACACCGTCACCGATGCGCCAGCACGAGCAAGCACCTCGGCTGCCATGAGCCCACCGGGCCCACCACCGATAACTGCAGCTGAGGGCCTGGCTGCCCCAGAGCCTGCAGTTGCTACTGCTCCAAATTCAGAGTTCACCGCACGCAGCCTAGATCGCGGCTCACGAGTCACCACCCGTACCTGCTGAACATGGTCACCGCTGGGCGTAACCTGAGGACATGGGATATCAAGACGTGGACCGCAGTAGCGAGAGCGATCGAATCTGGCGACATGAGGCGATCCAAAAAGTCGAAGCTGATGCGAACCGCTCAGCGGACACTCATCTGCTGGTACTCCCGCTACCCCAGGATTGGGGAATCCAGCTCTACCTCAAGGATGAGTCAACGCACCCAACCGGTTCGTTGAAGCATCGATTAGCACGCTCGCTTTTCCTATATGCGCTGTCGAACGGCTGGATTGGTGCAGAGACCACTGTGGTTGAGGCCTCCTCGGGCTCAACAGCAGTGTCTGAGGCCTACTTTGCTCAACTCCTAGGCCTGCCGTTCGTAGCTGTCATGCCACGCAGCACAAGCAAAGAGAAGTGCGTGCTGATTGAGAAGTTTGGCGGTAGCTGCCATTTCGTTGAACAACCAGCCCAGATGTACGCAGAGGCCAGAGCAGTCGCATCGCAGACGGGTGGCCACTATATGGATCAATTCACGTTCTCTGAACGAGCCACGGACTGGCGTGGCAACAACAACATTGCTGAGTCAATCTTTGAGCAGCTCAGACTTGAGCCGAATCCAATTCCGTCTTGGATCGTTGTCGGGGCCGGCACTGGCGGCACCTCAGCAACGATCGGCCGCTACGTTCGCTACCGCCGCCACGAAACTGCACTCGCAGTGGTGGACCCCGAAGGCTCGGCCTTTTTTGAGGGCTGGATGCGTCAGGACCCAAGCGTAACGAGCTCTGTGGCCTCACGTATCGAGGGGATAGGCCGTCCGCGGGTGGAGCCATCATTTTTGCCTAGCGTGATTGATCGGATGATCCAGGTTCCCGATGCGGCTTCGATTGCAGCCATGCAGTACTTGCTCTCAGCGATCGGGCGAAACGTTGGACCCTCGACGGGAACCAACCTGTGGGGATCGCTGCAGATCATCGCTGGTATGCGTACTGCTCAGCAGACGGGCTCGGTGGTGACTCTGATCTGTGACGGCGGAGAACGCTACGGGCAGACCCATGACACGGAGTGGCTGAGCGCTAATGGACTCGATCCTAAGCGTCACCTACAGACGCTCGAGCAGTTCGTAGCTGGTGGACCTTGGATGAGCAACTAGCTCATTGGCTGAAGATGAATCCGCTCTGCAAAGGCTGACATCTCATCGCAGACTGCAGCGAGTTCGGTGCTCTGCGAAGGCGATACTACGAGTCGGTGAGCACCTGCTTGAGCTGCCTCAGCTACGGACTCTTCCGTAGTTGTGGACAACGCTCCCCCAAGGCTGAGTTCAAGCGCCGACGGGTCGCGTCCTGACTCCTCGGCTGCTTCGTTCATCACCTTCAACATCTTGGTCAGTTCTTCGCCGCGTAACCCGAGTGGTTGGAACCCGTCCCCGCGCAGTCCCGCCCGCCTAGCTGCTGCTTTGGTATGGCCACCAATATGAATGGCAATCCCATGTTCCTGTGCAGGTTTCGGGTTGCTGTGAGCATGGTCAAACTCAAAGAACTCTCCAGAAAAGGACAAGCCGTCCTCGTCCTCTGGGCCCCAGAGCAACCGAAGCACATCAATGCATTCATCGGTGCGCCTACCTCGAGTCGAGAACGCAATACCGCAAGCCTCTAACTCTTCCTTCATCCAGCCAACGCCCACGCATAGTCTGACTCGACCAGCTGACAGCCGGTCGATCGTAGCGAGCCGCTTGGCTAGCACCACCGGATGATGCTCGGGCAGGATGAGCACTCCGGTGGCAAGCTTCAAGGTTGTGGTGACTGCGGCCAGGTACGCAAGCAGGTCTAGGGGGTCGGGAACAATGCATTGATCAGGCAGGGGCATTCGGCCAGATTCTGAATAGGGGTACTTGTGCTCGTAGCCAGAGATGACGACTGCGTGCTCAACCAGAACGATCGACTCGAATCCAAGGGCCTCGGCATGACGTGCAAACCCGGTCATCCATTCGGGATCGGCGGTTACGTCCGAGCGAACGGGCGGAATGATTGCGAATTGCATTGGGGCCGGCTTTCCGTGGGACGAGGAGGACAGGTTCCTAGTTGCACAAGTTTGTGAATAGGTGAGCAGCAAAAACTGTTGCGGCGCCATTCACCTCAACGGAGATTGCATATTTCTAGCTCGTGCTCAACAATGCCATCTCTGTAACCGTGGCTGATACTCATGGCGTAAGTTGCAGACACTCGTTCACCCCCTAGCATCAACAGCAACAGTGCATCTTGTGCACCCCTGATTTGTTCGCATGGACAAAGGAGCTTCCCGATGAGTAGCAACGCATACGAGTTGGTCATCTTTGGCGGAAACGCCGGTGGCCTTTCGGTTGCGGTCTCTATGCAAGAAGCTGGCCTTGAACAGGTTCGCATCTTGGAGCCCAGTTCTGCAGTGGCATTCCCTGAACTCGTTGGCGAGCATCAGCTCGATGTTGGCTACGGCGAGACGGTTCAATCCATTGCCATAGCAGCCCCCTCTGAAACGAATTCTGACGGTGCCGAATCTGGCAGCGATCTCATCGTGACGACACAGCGGCATGCATACCGGACTCGCGCAGTTGTCATTGCGCAGCGAGGAGATAATCCCGACTGGCGCCCACCTATCGCTGCACGCATTGGGGAACGAATTCTGATTGATCAGATCCCCACCACTGCTGTTGATGAAGACGTCCTCGTGATCGGCCATACGGATCACGCCGTAGAGATTGCTTCGGCACTGGCCACAGCCGGTGCTGGCGTGGTTCTAGCTGGCGGCGGGATGAATCCCGCCCTTATGTCACCGGCTGGTGAATCTTGGCTTCGGCGTCTGGAACGTGAGCGCCGGGCAACCCTGTTGTATCGGTCTATTCCAGATCAGGTCGACGAGGTGGACGGATACCCGATGGCCTTCTTCAGTGACCGTCGGACACCTGACTTGCAGTTCGATCATGTGGTCTTTGCCTCGGAACGCACGATCCTGCAGCCCGAAGAAGTAGGAGCGACGCAGGACGCTCTAGCTAGCGGCAGAGTGTTCTTTATCGGTGATGTCGATCTTGCGGCGGAGGGCCTTGCAGTGGCTCCCGGTTGGGATATCGCCCGTGTCGTGGCACAGGTCTTCCCGCAGGTTGAGTTAGTCGAACCACCTTCCGCTGCAGAGCGACGCCGTGGCTTTACCGGAGCGATCGAAGAACTCTGTGCCGAGAACTACAACGCCACGATTACGCACTTCGAGCCAACTCATTCAGACCTTTGGGTTCTTCGGGTTCGGCCTGATCGCGGAGAGATATCGCACCTTCCTGGTCAGTACGCCTCCTTGGGCCTGGGGTACTGGGAAGCTCGTATTGATGACGCAGAGGACCCTCGCCTAGATGAGCAGTGGGAGAAGCTTGTTCGTCGCTCCTACTCAATCTCAAGTCGGATGTTCGACGAATACGGTTACCTCTCTGGTGAGGAAGGCGTCGAGGAACTTGAGTTCTACATCGTTCTCGTTCCTCCAACCGAGGACAACGTGCCAGGTCTGACTCCCAGATTGGCGCTGAAACGCCCGGGAGACCGCATCTACCTAGGACCAAAGGTGGCTGGGCGCTACACCCTTGCCGCTGTAACGGACCCACTGAGTACGGTTCTGTTCTTCTCTACTGGTACTGGCGAGGCACCCCATAACGCAATGGTTGTTGAACTGCTCAGAAAGGGCCACCGCGGGCCGATCCTTTCTGCAGTATCCGTACGCGAATGGGCAGACCTTGGCTATCTCAAGCAACATCGAGAACTCGAGGAGCGCTACTCGAACTACCACTACTTGCCCATGCCAACTCGCGAGGCAGATGTTCCCAAACGCTATATTCAGTCACTGATAACAGAGGGAACCTTGACTACGGAATATGGCATCACGCTCGACCCGGAAACAACAAACGTGTACCTGTGCGGCAACCCATCCATGATTGGGCTTCCCGAAGAGGTGGACGGGGTTGAGGTCTTCCCAGAAACGACCGGAGTCGTGGAACTCCTCGCTGCTAAGGGATTTTTGATCGATCACCGCAAGCAACGAGGCAACTTGCACTTCGAAGAGTATTGGTAGGCCGGTGCTCGCAGTTCGGTGCATCTCACAATCCTCCACGGATCCACTCAGTGGTCTGAGCATCGCAGAGGTTCCGCCTCCCGAGCCGCCAGATGGGTGGGTGCGAGTCAATCTGCGCACCTGCGCCTTGAATCACCATGACTTGTGGTCACTGAAGGGCGTTGGGTTAGACCCTTCCCGTCTTCCTATGACGCTCGGCTGCGATGGTGCTGGAGTTCTTGATGACGGCACCGAGGTCGTGATTCATTCTGTGATTGGCGACCCCGAGGCTGGTCAAGGAGACGAGACTCTTGACCCGCGAAGGACTCTCTTGTCTGAGCTGCATCAAGGGACGCTTGCCGAGCAGGTGATTGTCCCGCTCCGAAACCTGGTGCCAAAGCCACAGGCGCTGACCTGGGAGGAAGCTGCATGCATGCCTTCGGCATGGCTTACTGCTTACCGGATGCTGACTACTCGCTCGGGCCTAGATAGTCCAGGGAACGTCCTGGTACAAGGCTCTGGTGGTGGCGTTGCGACGGCTGCAATTCAATTGGGTGTTGCTCTGGGACACAGAGTGTTTTGCACCTCTCGAGATCCACAGAAGCGTGCTCGCTCACTTGGTTTGGGCGCTGAACTCGCCCTTGCCTCTGGGGAGCGATTTCCCGAGAAGATGGACCTAGTCATCGAGACCGTCGGCGATGCCACCTGGGAGCATTCGCTTCGTTCTCTGCGCCCGGGCGGCCGAATTGTCGTCAGTGGTGCTACTAGCGGAGCGAATCCACCGGCCGACTTGAATCGGGTTTTCTTCTTGCAGCTCAGCGTGGTGGGATCCACCATGGGGACACGCGAAGAACTACTCCAACTGCTCGAGTTCATGGATGCATCAGATGTGCGACCTGTTATTGACGAGGTTCGCCCACTAGCTGAGGCTCGACAGGCCTTTGAGCGACTGCAAGCTGGTGGCGGTTTTGGTAAGCAGGTTTTTACGGTCTAGGACCAACTCGGCCTGATCAGGTTCGCTCCGCTTTGGCATCCCTATAAGCATCTAGTGGAACCTCAGGCCAATTCAGTATTAGAGGAATTCAGCGGTTGACCCGCCGAGCGGAATTGGGTCCATTCCCAATTTGCGGTGGTCCCAAGAGCGGACCCTCTCCGTGTCGACACGCACGGCTACACGCTTATGCAACATGAACTCCACAAGCGGACTTAGGTCTTCGGTATAGGGGCCGTTGTAGCGCTCCCAGATATTGACCCCCACCTGCCAGAGCAGGTCGGCATCTTCAACAATTTCCGCTGTGCCTTCAAGGGAAACCCCACGAAGCGTGTCGTAGGTGTGGCCATCTTCCACCATGACGGTGATTCGATTATCGCGGCGAAGATTCACAGCCTTCTGCGAACGGGCCTTGGTCTCAAACCAGATCTGCCCGTCAATCACGGCATACCACATGGCAACAAGGTGCGGGGTTCCTGTTGATCCAACCGTGGCCATAGTCGCTGACCTACTGCGCAGTAGGTAATCCCCGATCTCATCTTCACTCATGGTGATTTGCGATCGCTGGTTGGCACCCATAGAAGAACCTCCGTGGAAACTAGAACTGATTTGAGGAATCTAAGCCATCAAGCCGCCGCATAAACAACTGCCGACCAGATTCAGCGCGATCCCTAGGAAGAAACTGCAATAGCATCAGCGGGTCATCACCATCCGCCTGAACACCTAGGCAGAAAGTCAGGATCCAATGGCGATCGAGATTACTCTTTTAGGAACCGGAAGCCCCCTCCCCGACCCGTTACGCGCTGGGCCATCAACGCTTGTTCAGGCGGGGCAGGTCAACTTGTTAGTCGACGCAGGTCGTGGGGTGTTGATGCGCCTTGCAGCTGCTGGCCTTGGCCCGAGTCAGATCACGGCAGTCCTCCTCACCCACCTGCACAGTGACCATCTGACTGATCTCAACGACGTGATTACTACTCGATGGATAACGAGTTTCCCAGCTACTCCCCTGATCGTCCTCGGCCCGCCAGGGACTGCGAATGTCGTGGACCACCTGATGTCGATGCTGCGGGCAGATATCTCGTACCGGATCCATCACCACGATGACCTAACGGATCCGCCTGTGGTTCACGTCACGGAATGCGTAGCGGGCATGACCTTCGAGTTTGAAGACGTCACGGTGACGGTAGGCGAGACTGATCACAAGCCCGTTGAGCCGTCGATCGGCTTCCGGGTTGATCATGAGGGGGTTGGGGTCGTCCTCGCTGGTGACACGGTCCCTTGTGAAGGACTCGACATTCTCTGCACAGGGGCGGATGCCCTAGTTCACACTGCCATTCGCTCAGATATCGTGGCAATGATTCCGATGCAGCGCCTGCAGGACATCTTGGATTACCACTCCTCAGTTGAACAAGCAGCACAGACCGCACAGCGAGCAGGGGTTGGAACTCTTGTCTTGACGCACTACGTGCCCGCCTTTGGCGCTGGGGAAGGCCAAGATTGGCGAGACTTGGCTGCCACCGAGTTTGGCGGCCGGATCGAGCTAGGCGACGATCTGCATAGAGTTACCGTGACGTCAGATGCATAGACGGTCATTGCTAGTCATCGCCGCAGGAGCCATCGGTTGAAGCGTTAGAGCAACCCGTTCTCCACGGTGACAGCGGGCGATAAGAGCGCTTCTGTGGCATCAGCAGAAATAGCCTTCGAGAACAAGAACCCCTGTGCGTAGATGCAGCCTGACTGAACCAGCCACTCTTGTTGAGCCTCTGTCTCTACCCCTTCGGCAATCACCTCATGCCCAAGTGCGTCTGCAAGTCGGATAATGGCAGTGACGATGGCCTCGTCCTCTAGGTCGCTTCCCAGACCATCTACGAACTCTCGATCAATCTTGAGTGCGCCAATCGGATAGCGCTTTAGGTACACCAGCGAGGAGTAACCGGTTCCAAAATCGTCCACCATGAAACGAACCCCAAGAGAACGAAGAGAGCGCAGAATCTCAAGGGTCATCGCATCGTTAGCCATAACCATGCTCTCTGTGATCTCGAGCCACAGCCGGGAGCCGTGCAACCGATACTTGGCCAAGGTTTCAGCCACGAAATCAACAATCTCTGGGTGGGCAAAGTGGCGGACCGAAAGATTGACCGAGATTGTTAAGTCAGGATTTAACCGTGTCCACCCAGCCAATTGGCGACAAGACTCATCGAGAACAGATTTGTCAATCTCAACGATAAGCCCAGTTTCTTCAGCTAGTTCCAAGAAGGCGTCAGGTGCGAGTTGTCCGCGTGTGGGGTGGTTCCAGCGGACCAAGGCCTCCAGACTATGGACTTTCTCGGTTTCCAAGTTCATGCTTGGTTGAAAGAACGGAACAAATTCGCCGGCCTTGAGGCCAAGAGAAATCTCTTGTTCAAGGTCCGCTCGCTTAAACATCTCGTCGCGCATCTGAACGTCGTAACAGACCACGCAATCGCGACCACTGGTCTTTGCTCGATACATCGCAACATCGGCGTTGCCAAGGAGTTCCTCCGAGGACAGGCCTGCAGCTGATTCCGCTACGCCAACGCTGACACTCAGCTGGGTACCTCGACCGTCAATCACAAGAGGCTGTGTCATCTGATAAGTGACCCTCTGTGCCAGCGCCCCTGCATCCTCAGCCGAGATTCCTGGAGCGACGACCACAAACTCGTCTCCAGCTAGTCGACCGACAAGGTCCTCCTCTCGCACTGCACTGCGCAGACGACTGGCGACTTCGATAAGGACTCTGTCGCCAAAGGAATGTCCATACATATCGTTAAGCAGCTTGAACCGGTCAACGTCGATATACAACACGGACAGGGGCACTCCTCGGGCAGTGTGATCCAGCTCGAACTCGATCATTTCGAGCACGGTGGTGCGGTTTGGTAAAGCAGTCAGTGCATCATGGCTGGCTTTGAACCGTTCCCCTTCGAGAGAATCGCGTAGGGAGTGAATAGCCACAGCATCCGTGACTGCGAGCGAAGCATGATCTGCTAGACGGAGTAGGATCTCTTCTTGAGGCGGAGTGAAGACGCGTCCAACCTCACGTGAGGCCACGTTGATAACCCCAACTATGCGCCCGTCATGATGCACCGGGGCGGCCATAGCTGCCTCAATCAACTCCTGAGGGTCAGCGCCAAGTTCTGTTGCCGTTGTAGAGAAATCCTCAGTGGATACAAGCTTTCCCTCAATAAATGCTCGACCAGAAAACCCCTGACCTAGGGGAATGGAGCGAAAGTGATCCAAGCCTTCTTCGGGGTAACCCGTCAAGGAAGCAATCGGCCTCTCACCCTCTCCAATGCCAACAATGCGAAGTCCGACCACGTCTGCGCCCAGAAGTTCCGCAGCGCCTTCAGTGATGCTATCCATGACTTCTTGAAGCGGCGCACGATGTGAGATTGACTTTTGAATCTGTGCAAGCCGGTCGCTCAGATACTGCCGCTCTGCTAAGCGCTCCGCCAACATCCGACTCTCGGTCAGCCTGTCCGTGGCAGTCATGGCAAGACCGAGTGCTCGAGCCATCGAGCGGACAAGGGTCTCTTCTTCTTTGTCGAAAGCATTGCCTGCGCGCAACACCACCATGGTGCAGCCTGCAGTCGACACAGCGGCGCTCACCGAATGGACTTCACCAATCCCAGGTGCGTCCAGTGTCGAGAACCGAACTTCGGCGGCATTTCGAAGCAGCTTTACTGGGACAGCATCTGCAGGAAATCCAAGGCAGCGAACAACAGTCTCGTCAATGAGAAGTGCTACCACTTCAGCATCAAGGGCAGCAGCGACTCGATCAACTGCAATTCGAGTCATATTTACACCATCTAGCATTTCGAGCAGCTCGAAAACCTCGAGGAACTCGGCTAGTTGAACTGTGGACCACGGGGCGGAGGGCACTCGGTTACCCCAATGCCAACACGACGAGAGTCTGGTTGTGGAAACCACTGGAACCGGAGGTCCGAGCAAATTCACCGTAGCTGTAGAAACCAGCTACGGCTGCACCGTCTGCCCCGTCCGCGATCTGAGTGATCTCTCTCTGGATGCCCTCGCCCAGCACGCCTTTGCGGGCTATGCAATCAAAAACCATAAAGCCCTTTGGTGGGCTTCCCTGAAATGTTTCTACTGCGCCAGAACATGCCGCATCGGTTGCACCCAGTACTGACTCGGCGTCCCCCTCCATAATTGACACTGATCCCCCCTGCGGTACCTCGGCAAAGCAAGTAAAGGTTCGGTTTTCGAAGTCGGCCTTGGCAACAAAGCGAATCTCATCACGGTTGCGCCTGATCAAACCAATAGGTCGTGTGGCAGCAAAGTCAGTAAATGCTGCAGCGTCAACTCGTGCATCGGCGGGGGCGTCTAGGCGGTTCAGGTACGTGTCAAGTGCTGGCTCATCGTCAAGCGTCTCAACAACTACCCCCGAGGACTTGGTCACCGTCATAGATCCGCCAGTTGAACGCCAACCGTGACTTACCCCGATGCCAATTGGGCCGTCCGAGGTGATGGCCGCTGCGACGATTGCATTCGTCATCGCCACAGAGCCAAAGAACTGAGTCGTTCGCTCCATTCGAAGTCCGTCGCCCGCACATCCCCCAACCAGTGGTATCTCGGCGCCAACTCGGTCATAAGCCCCCCGAACGACCTCCTGTTGATCACCGGAAAGGCCATCAGAGAGCAGCAGTAACACTGTGGATTCGCGCCTAGCAAGCTGCTCCACGCAGCCGGCAACCTCAGACCCAGCGCTGCGAAGATCGCCGTCGTTTACTTCCTGGCAGGAGACCTCGACGGCAAATCCATCACCTCCCAGAGCGAACACAACAACCCCGCCATCGTCTGCACCACCGGTTGCAATCTCTCCGGCGGTTGAGCAGCCAATAAGCGGCACCCCGCCAGCAGCAAGTCCGAATCCCACCGCGAGCAGGTCTGCGTCATAGGTAGATGCGGCATAAGCGACAAAAAGGACGGGCTCAACGCCTGCCTCCCGCAAGGAAGCAGTAGCACTTTGCACAGCTTCCTGTGCGGCCTCGGATGGTGCAGGCATGCGCGATACCCCTGTGGCTGTCGCTCGTTTATTCATACTTGCCGAAGCGGCACTATCTGCAAGATCCGAATGGGTGGACAATGTGTTTAACCCCCGATTAGAGAACGACCCGACTCTAATCGGCTTGGTAGACCCCACCCTTGATAATCTTTTCCCTCGCAATCGGGCCCATCGAAGCTTCTGAACCATAATCAAGCACCCCTCTGCCGAAGCAGTGTCGACGAGAGGGTCGTACCGGAGGTACTTCATGACAAAGAAACGGAACATGTCTCTCCGAGCGAGACTCCTACGGTCGACCCCACAAGCAAAGCAAGACAAGACTCGCTCACCGAAAGACGCAGCACAGGCTGCCTTTGGTTCCTTCCTAACTTCGACTCCTCGCTCGAACTCAGAGGTCGAAGCCGAAGTTGATCGACTGCTGAGGTCGCTTTCCATGCAAGAACGCATGCATCTGATGTCTGGAGATGGTCCGTTCATCAGAGGTACTCGCGACATGTCAAAGCGCTATAACGGGGTTCCCGTGGTTGCTGGGGCCGTCAAGAGACTCGGCATTCCAGGCCTGCGTTTCACCGATGGCCCCCGTGGCGTC
>CAMDLX010000016.1 GCA_945901935.1 Bifidobacterium breve
ACCACGAGAGCGGCTTGCTCGACCAACTGCTTTCATCCGAACAACTGGACCTGCTGTTTCTCACTGCAGCGCAGGTTATGAAACCCGTGCTACTCCGGTTCATGGACGAGGCAGCAGCCATCGCAGTCGGTATGTGGGTTGCGCGGCTCGTTGTGTCTTACGTGTCCGAGCCCTCAGCTGAGTTTGATCTTTGCAAGGAACAAGATTCAAGGCGTCTGGTGCGCATGTTCTTGTTGCCCGGAATCAGCGAACCGCAGTTAAAACATCAGCCTAGTTAGATCAGCCCTACCAAACCGTCAGACGATTTCCCTTACAGACAGTTTTCCAAACAGATCATTTCCCCTACAGACCCTTTCAACTATTCAGGAGTAACAATGTCACTAGATCAGGAACGCACCACTGAAGACATGATCGGCCGTGCTGATGTCAACGACATCGAGGCAATCCTTGCAATCACGAACACTGATCGTGATGCTGTGATCTCTGTTGTGGAGGACAACTCAGATGCGATCTTTACCTGGGATTACAAGAAGGGCGCTCGCCCAAGCCTTGAGAAGTTGTACGAGAAGGCTAAGCACTCCATGTGGGATGGCGAGAAAGACCTTCCCTGGGAGACCGAGGTTGACCAAGAGCAGGTCGTGCTTGCCAACGCAGACATGAACGGTGGGCTTTTGGAGTTTGACCCGGCTGGTACGCCCTTCGCGAAGTGGACCGACAAGGAGTGGATCCAGGTTGGCATCGAGAGCCAGAACTGGACACTCTCACAGTTCATGCACGGAGAACAGGGTGCACTGATTTGTACGGCCAAGATTGTCGAGACTGTTCCATGGATCGATGCCAAGTACTACGCAGCTACGCAGGTCATGGATGAGGCCCGCCACGTAGAGGTGTTTGCAAAATATCTTGATACCAAGCTGTCAGGTCACTATCCAGTAAATGCTCATCTCAAGATGCTCCTTGACGACATTGTGAACGACAGTCGTTGGGATATGACCTACTTGGGTATGCAGATCATGGTCGAAGGGCTAGCTCTCGCTGCGTTCGGATTCATTCACCAACTCACCACCGAGCCACTACTCAAAAAGCTTCTTCGATATGTCATGAGCGATGAGGCTCGTCACGTGGCATTTGGTGTCCTGTCCCTGCAGGAGTTCTACGAGGGGCTTTCAGACGCAGAGATCTTTGAGCGGCAGCAGTTTGCATTTGAGGCTGCAGTGCGAATGCGGGACCGCTTCTTGCAGCAAGAGGTCTGGGAGCGTATGGGAGTACCCGTGAAGGACGCTCTTGAGCTCGTCATGGGAACACCTACCCGGCAGATGTTCCAGATGATGCTGTTCTCAAAGGTGGTGCCCAACTGCAAGAAGCTGGGACTGCTTGACCGCAACGACAAGTGGCTGCGTCATCGCTTTGAAGAGATCGGCGTTATTCAGTTTGAGGATTGGGCTGATACCGCCTCGGAGCTCGATGGCTTCGCCTTGCTTGAGAGTGATATTCGCTCGACTTGAGTTCTGCATGGCAGTAACTCTGTGTTGACTAATCTGGCAGTGAGTAATCTGGCGTAGATGAGCGAGCCGGAGCAGCTGTTTGTGTTGCATGCACTGCGTCTCAGGGGGCCCGCCTCTGATCTGGAGTTAGCTAGTCGATTCTCTCTGGACCTCGATGAGGTCAAATCCACACTTGAAGTCCTGCGAAGGTGCGAACTTGCCAGGCTTTATGAGGGGCGTCTTGCAGGCTGGATGCTTACTGCCACAGGACGGGCTGAAGGCGAGCGCCTGCTGGCCGAGCAGCTTGATCGATTGTCTCTGCGAGGCGCAGTGGCTGCCTCCTATCAGCAGTTTCTGGTCATGAATCCTGAGCTTCTGTCTATCTGTACTGATTGGCAGGTCCACTTGGTCGGGCAAGAAGAAGTCCTCAATGACCACCTAGATACAGCTAGAGATGCTGTCGTGTTAGCGCGCTTGGCAAAGTTGCATGAACATGTCGTGCCGCTACTAGAGCAACTCGCAGCGGGCTTGCAACGATTCGAGGGGTACAGTTCGCGTCTCAGGTATGCACATGAGAGAATAGGAATCGGCCAGACGGAGTGGTTGACGGGGCCGAGAATCGACTCCTATCACACCGTGTGGTTCGAACTGCATGAGGATTTTCTGGCGACACTCGGTCGTCGACGCTCAGATGAGCGGGTTGACTACGACTCTGCCGAGGACGGTTCTGCAGAGTTAGAGGAGTAAGGATGAGTCCCAGATTTGGTTCGGTGATCACTGCAATGGTGACGCCGTTCGATGATCGAGGAGATCTCGATCTTGACGCGGCTGTAGATCTTGCCGTGTGGTTGGTTGCGAACGGTAGCGACGGCTTGGTGCTCAGCGGCACAACAGGTGAAAGCCCGACTCTGAGCGAGTCCGAGGAATTGGTCCTGTTCCGCACCATTCGTGGGGCGGTCACAGTGCCGATCTTGGCTGGCGCAGGATCTAATTCAACGGCGAGCGCAGTGGAGCAAACAAAGCGGGCGAGCGAGTTGGGAGTTGATGGAATTTTGTCTGTCACCCCCTATTACAACCGACCCTCCCAAGCTGGACTAGAGGCGCACTTCAAGGCCGTGGCCGAGGCAACTGATCTGCCCGTGGTGCTCTATGACATTCCAGCACGGACAGGTCGAAAGATTGCTACCGATACGGTGCTTCGTCTAGCCCATGAGGTCCCGAATATCGTGGCTCTCAAGGATGCAGCAGGTGACCCTGCAGAGACTGCTCGACTTGTAGCCTTAGCCCCCTCGGAGTTCGAGGTGTATTGCGGTGACGACGCGCTGACACTTCCGTTGCTGGCAGTCGGTGCAGTCGGAGTGATTTCGGTTGCCTCGCATTGGGTTGGGCGCCAACTCGGGGAACTGATTGAGGCCGTCTCAAAGGGAGACCTCGAGCTCGCTCGACGCATCAACGCTGGGTTGATTGCTTCTTACGATTATGAGTCCGGCGATGAAGCGCCGAATCCAATTCCCACCAAGACGCTCCTACGGGTGCTCGGTCTCAGGGTGGGCGACTGTCGTCCTCCAATGGGTCCCGCTCCTGATTGGCTCGCAGATCGCGCCCGACAGGTGCTCAAGGACCTCAACTAATGGCTTCACCCGTTCACATCACGTTCCTAGGCGGTCTCGGCGAGATTGGAAGAAACTGCGCAGTCTTGGAGCTTGAGGGTTCACTGCTGCTCATCGATTGCGGTCTCATGTTTCCCGATACTGACATGCTGGGAGTTGATCTCGTTCTACCCGACTTCACTTGGTTAGTTGAGCGTGCCGAGGACATCGTCGGATGTGTGCTGACGCACGGCCACGAGGATCACATCGGCGGGCTTTCATATCTACTTCGGGAGGCCAGCTTTCCGCTTTTCGGTACCGAGCTGACGCTCGGGCTTGCCTCTGGACGAATCGAAGAAGCCGGCCTGATGAAGCGCACGGAGCTCATTGTCGTAGCCGACGGCGAGCGGTGGGAGATCGGACCGTTTGAAGCTGAGTTCATTCCGGCAACCCACTCTGTTCCGCAGGGAGTTGCAACTGCGTTCCATACGCCTCAAGGAACAATTCTGCACACTGGTGACTTCAAAATTGACCTCACCCCAGTTGATGGCCGCCTGACCAACCTGTCTCGGATCGGTGCGCTTGCTGATGGCGATGGCATCAGGCTGTTGCTTGCCGATTCCACCAATGCCGATCAGCCTGGTCACTCCCGCTCAGAAACCAGCGTGGGCAAGGTTCTCTACAACTTGATGCACGAACAAGAGGGCCGGCGAGTAATCACGGCCTGCTTTGCGAGCCATATTCATCGCATACAGCAGCTCGCTGACGCAGCCATCTCATTTGGCAGGGTGATTGCGCCGGTTGGACGCTCCATGAAGCGCAATATCACCATGGCTCGAGAGATGGGTCTGCTTACCATCCCCGATACCTCGCTGATTGACATCGAGAAGGTGGATCGGTACGAACCCGGTCAGGTACTCGTGCTCTCCACCGGTTCTCAGGGTGAGCCAATGTCAGCGTTGACTCTGCTCGCCGCCAACGAGAATCGTTGGCTAAAGATCACTCCAGATGACACGGTCATTTTCTCTTCACATCCCATTCCGGGCAATGAGAACGCAGTAACGAAGGTCATAGACAACCTGTTCCGTCTTGGCGCCGAAGTCATCCATTCAGGACTGTCTGATGTCCACGCCACGGGTCACGCAAAGTCCGAAGAACTCAAGCTCTACCACTCCATTGCCAAACCCGACTGGTTTGTGCCGGTCCACGGCGAGTACCACCATCTGATTGCCCACAGTCGGTTGGCGCAGGTGATGGGAACCCCCGAGGATCACATTCTGATTGCCGAGGATGGAGACCGTTTAATCCTTGACGATAATGGTCTTCGGCAAGTTGGGACTGTTCCATCTGAGTACGTCTATGTCCACGGCACCGTCGGCGATATTGGTAGCGGTGTATTGCGAGATCGACGAATTTTGGCTGATGACGGCGTGGTCGCAGTAACAGTTTGCGTGGATCGAAAGAAGAAGCGCCTTGTTTCTGGGCCAGAGATAGCAACTCGAGGCTGGATACACGAGCCAGAGGCGGGGGATCTCCTCGCAGAGCTATCTGCACGGGTGAAGGCTGCTATTGAGAAGGCGCTCTTAGACGGGGCAGACGTTGCGGGCCTGCAACGTGCAGTTCGGCGTGCCTCTGGTGGATTTGTCGCAAACTCCACACGAAGACGGCCGATGATTGTTCCCATCCTGCTCGAGGTGTAATCGCTGCTGAGCATCCGAGTGCCGCGATGCTGTCAGTCAGCCTGAGTACTCTTGACGCACCGTGGCAACTTCTCAGAAAACCCCTGCAAAGAAGCGAAGTTCTTCCTCAACTCGTTCGGCCGCGTCTGCCAAACGCAAACCGAGTGCGAGTTCCTCGCCGAACTCTGCAGCAGCGCGCAAGAAGGCGCAGGGTGGACGGGGCGGCACCAAGGGCGGGACTGGACAAGCCTCAACTGGTAGCACTGCTTGGCACAGTTTGGTAGATGGCCACGGACGTGACATTTGGGGACTGATAGCAATCCTTGCAGCAGTGGTGCTGGGTGTGAGTATCTACAGTCAAAGCCCAGGGGGAGTCGCCAACTGGCCGGGGTCCGCAACGGCAGCATTAGTCGGATTGCTACGCGTGTTTCTTCCTCCGGCATTAGTTCTCGCTGGGGTGCTTCTCATCAGAAGTGCCCATGTGCATTCCGATGAATCGGCATCGGAGCGAGCTGAGGCTCCTGCAGATTCCAACAATGCAGACTCCAACAAGCCCCAAGGCCGCAAGGAGTCCCCAAGCAGGGCAGTGCAAGCAATCGGTGCATTGCTTGCACTGTTTGTGGTTGCAGGCATGTTGGACTTGTTCTTCGAGGAGGGTGCGTCAATTTCAGCGGATGGGCTCGGCGCATACTCAAGCGGCGGGGGACTGCTAGGCGCATTCTTTGGCTCGCTCGCACTCTTGCTAGGTCGATGGGGTGCCGTTGTCGTGCTGTTGGTGCTGGGGGTTCTCTCTGTGAGCCTGCTGACCGGTTGGTCCCTGAGCTACATGGCTCAGTCAGTCATTCGCGCTGCCAAGCCAGCGGCGCAGGCGGCAGGTAATTGGGCCAAAGACCTCTTCAATCTGGGCTCTTCAGACCGGGCTTCTCAGGGCCAGCCTGCTGAAGGCGGCTCTGCTGGGGAACAGGTAGAGCTAGAGGTCAACCTCTACGACCAAGATGACGGCGCTGCCCCTCAGAAAAAGCGTCCACGTTCGAAGAAGACAACCGAAAGCGGTCCAACGGTAGTTGTGTCCGGACCGAAGCCCTTCACGCCGCCTGGCGAAGGTTCGGAGGAACCCGTTGCGCCGGAGCAACTCGGCCTTGGCCTCGGTCCTGCAGCAGTGGGGTCGGCTTGGCGTTTGCCTCCAAAGAACTTGCTCTCGTTATCTGGCAAGCGAACGGTGGACACCAAAGCTGTAGAAGCGCGTGGTCGCGTCCTTGAGGGTGCACTTGCGGAGCACGGCGTAGAAACACGCCTTGTTGGAATGGTGGTCGGCCCAACTGTCACGCGGTACGAACTCGAACTCGGTGTTGGGGTAAAGGTCGCTCGGCTGACGAGTCTGCATAAGGACATCGCCTACGCCATGGCTTCCCCGGACGTTCGCATACTTGCCCCTATTCCGGGCCGGCAAGCAATTGGGGTCGAGGTTCCCAACAAGGACCGCCAGATCGTCAATCTGGGCGACATCCTGACATCGGAAGAGGCACACAGAGCGACGCATCCTCTCGAGGTTGGCGTAGGGCGAGATATTTCCGGCACCTCGGTGTTGATGAATTTGGCCACCATGCCGCATCTCTTGATCGCAGGGCAGACAGGTGCTGGCAAGTCCTCCTGCATTAACTCCATCATCACGTCCATCCTCATGCGCTCAACGCCCGACCAAGTGCGCATGATTCTGATTGATCCAAAACAGGTTGAACTCACTCAATACAACCGAATCCCGCACCTGCTCACTCAAGTAGTCACCAATCCAAAGAAAGCGGCGAATGCCCTGAATTGGGCAGTCCATGAAATGGAGCGTCGCTACGATCTGCTCTCCGAGGTTGGAGTGCGAGATATCACGGGCTATAACGCATCATTCGATCGGGGAGACTTGCAGCAGCAACTCGGTGAGGATCGAGAGTTCAAACGTATGCCCTTTATTCTTGTGGTTGTTGACGAACTCGCCGACCTCATGATGGTTGCCTCGCGAGAGGTAGAAGAGTCCATTACGCGAATCGCAGCCAAGGCGCGTGCTGTTGGAATTCACCTAGTGATTGCTACACAGCGTCCATCGGTGAACGTCATCACGGGCGTCATTAAAGCGAATATCCCAGCCCGCTTGGCCTTTGCTGTTGCCTCCTCAATGGACTCCAAAGTCATCCTTGATCAAACAGGTGCTGAGCGACTCGTAGGCCGGGGTGACATGTTGTTGCTTGGCGGTACATCATCTTCTGCACAGCGAATTCAGGGCTCCTGGGTAGAAGAGTCCGAAGTGTCGAGCATCGTGAATCAGTGGCGCAAGCAGGCGCCTGCAGTAGAAGAGCATTATGTAGAAGGTGTAGCTGGTGATGACCAGCTGCCCTCGGGTGGTTCCACGCTCTCGGGCGGGACTGCAGGTGACGACGACGATCTGATGCATCAGGCCATGGAGTTGGTTGTGCGCAGTGGCCTCGGTTCAACTTCGATGCTTCAGCGAAAGCTCAAAGTCGGCTTTGCCCGGGCAGGCCGCCTTATGGACCTGCTTGAACAGCGTGGCGTGGTAGGCCCATCGGAGGGCTCCAAGGCACGTACCGTGATGATCTCTCCTGAGGAACTCGACGACATGATTGAGCGTGGCGAGTTCTGAATCTCTTAGCTTGGGACAACACGCAGCGCACTGCACGCGCAGCTAGCCTGAGAGGATGACTTCTCAGATCGTCCTTGGTGAACCAGAAGTTCTTGCAACTGGGCTTCGCTTTCCGGAGGGACCAGTCGCTTGTGATGACGGCTCCGTGTTACTCGTTGAGATCGCGGGAGAACGACTCACAAGAGTCTCTGCCGATGGAACAGTAGAGACAGTCGCAGAGATTCCAGGTGGCCCGAACGGTGCTGCAGTCGGCCCCGATGGTTGGATTTGGATTACCAATAATGGTGGTTCGTTTTCCTATATTGATCTTGGGGAGATTTTATTACCCGGGCCAGTCCCACCCTCTTGGGTTTCAGGTTCGATTCAGCGGGTCGACCCAGGTAGTGGAGTCGTTGAGACCATCTACACCGAATGTAATGGCCGGCCCTTACGTTCTCCCAACGACTTGGTCTTTGATGATCAGGGTGGCTTTTGGTTCACAGATCATGGAGTTCGACTTGAGCGCAGTTCCGACTTGACGGGAGTTTTTTATGCTCTGGTCGATGGCTCCTCAATCACCGAGGTGCTGTTTCCGCTTGAAGCTCCCAATGGGGTTGGATTGTCGCCGGCGGGGGACCGTCTCTACGTAGCAGAGACCCATACGGGGCGAATCTGGCAGTGGGACGTGCCTGAACCAGGCAAGGCAGTTGGGTCTGGGATTCTGGCACCTCACGGAGACTTGCTGGCCGGTTTGGCCGGGCATCAGTTGCTCGATTCACTTGCAGTAGATGCCGAGGGCAATGTGTGCGTGGGAACACTTGTCAACGGTGGGATCACCGTGGTCTCCGCGGACGGCAGCTCCGTTCAGCACCTACCCATTGATGATCTGCTGGTGACCAATATTGCGTTCGGAGGGCCGGACATGCGCAAGGCCTATGTGACTTCCTCTGGTACCGGGAGGCTGCTCGCATTCGACTGGCACTGCCCGGGCTTGCGCCTGAATTACCAGTGCTAGTTCTGGTTTCTCTGGATCGCGCTACTAGTCTCTGCACACCGTGCAACGCTCATTTTGGGTCGAGACTCTCGGCTGCCCTAAGAATCAGGTCGACTCCGACAAGTTGACGTACACCATGCTTGCCGATGGCCTGCTACCAGCGGACTCACCAGAAGAAGCCGATCTAGTCGTGGTGAACACCTGTGCCTTTATAGAAGAGGCTCGCGAAGAGAGCGTGGCCACCATCCTTGCGCTTGATGAGACGCGGCTGACGGATTCACAACTCGTGGTTACGGGTTGCATGGCAGAGCGCTACGGGGATGAGCTCGCCCTGGCACTGCCCGAGGTAGATGCCGTGTCAGGTTTCGGCGTGCCGATACATCTCGGCCTAAAGCCTGGAGGTGACGCGCTCTCTGCTACTTCGGAGAGTGTGCCACTGCTAGATCTGCTCAATCTGCCTCGCCCAAAGTCAGAGTCTCCTTGGGCTTATGTCAAGGTTGCCGAGGGCTGCGATAAGGCCTGTGGCTTTTGTGCGATTCCCTCGTTTCGGGGGCCTCAGCGATCCCGGTCCATCAATTCAATAGTTGATGAGGTCCAGCAACTTGATGTGCGCGAAATCGTCCTGATTGCTCAAGACCTTGCGGCATACGGTCGCGATCAGGGGGTTGGCGAGAAGCGAATTCTGAACTTGCTCGAGGCAGTATCGGAACAAGTTGAGTGGGTTCGCTTGTTGTACCTCTACCCCTCAGAACTCACCGATCCGCTGATCGAGTTCATGGCGGCAAGCCCAGTGCCCTACTTCGACCTGTCCCTACAGCATGTTTCGGCCCCGCTGGTTCGTCGCATGCGTCGGTGGGGATCAGGCGAGAAGTACCTGAATCGCATCGAGCAGATTCGCAGCTTGCAGCCCAAGGCCACCTTTCGCTCTAACTTTATCGTTGGCTACCCCGGCGAGACCGAAGCAGATCACGATCAACTTCTGGAGTTTGTGCAAGCTGCGCAGTTGCACTGGTGCGGCTTCTTTGCCTACTCCCCAGAAGACGGAACCTATGCCGCCGACCTTGAGGACCGAGTGCCTGTCCAACTGATGAATGATCGTCTTGCAGAACTTCGGGAACTGCAAGACGACATCTCCGCGGCGATCCGGGATGCTTGCATTGGTGAGGTACTAACTGTGCTTGTTGACGAGCCTGGAGTTGCTAGATCCTCTGCTGAAGCGCCCGAGATTGACGGAATCATTTTCGTAGATGAGTCACTCGCTGTTGGTGAGTTCCACAATGTCCTCGTGACCGATGCTCAGGGTCCAGATCTCTTTGCGGAACTGCTCCCTCAACAGACTGATCAGCCTGACCAACGGTCGCTCAAAGCTCAGTTGCCGGACCGTACACGTGAGTGAAGCTGAACAGGAGAGGTCTTTCGGGCCGAGCGCCATACTCACTCCTGCGAATGCCATAACCATTGCACGACTTCTGTTGGCCCCAGTGGCCTTCGTGATGATTGTTCGCCAAGAATCAAGCTGGGCACTTTTTGTACTCTGGGTGGTGATCACCACCACCGATAGCCTCGATGGCTACCTAGCCCGCAAGCAAGGGACCACCCGCTCTGGAGCATTTCTTGATCCGTTGGCAGACAAGGTCCTAGCTCTTGGCGGACTTTGGGCAATGGTTCTTGCTGGAAGATTCTGGTGGGTTCCGGTAGCGCTTATCACCCTCCGGGAAATTGTCATCTCTCTGTTCCGTTCGTATTGGGGAAGGAAAGGGCGAGCCGTACAGGCCTCAAAAATTGCCAAGCTCAAGACTTTTCTGCAGTTCAACGCAGTGGCCTGGGTGGCGCTACCGCTCACCACGAATATTCTCTTGATTGGCGACGGGTTTCTGTGGGCCGGAGTAGCAGTTGCATGGATCAGCGCCGTTCAGTACATCTCATCTGGCTCGCGAGCAACCTCCTCGATGGACGCGTCCACATAGGGGGATCCTGCCGGTTAGCGTGAAGCCATGCGCACTGAAGTCGTTGCAATTGGAACCGAACTGCTACTCGGGCAGATTACAGACACCAACTCATCTTGGATCGGGGAGCAACTCGCCCTAGTGGGGATTGATTCCTTCTATCAGACCAAGGTCGGGGACAACCTTGACCGGATGGTAGCTACCCTCTCACTCGCTCTCGACCGAAGTGATGCCGTGATCTGCTGCGGAGGCCTCGGGCCGACCCAAGACGACATCACTCGAGCGGCCATAGCGCGAGTCATGGGTGTAGATCTTGTTCCAGATGAGCAAATGGAAGAGCACATCGCCACCATGTTTCAATCACGTGGTAGGCGAATGCCGATGAACAATCTCCTACAAGCCGAACTGCCCGTCGGGGCAAGGTTCATCGCAGAACAGCCAGGTACTGCGCCCGGCTTGGTGTGTCCCGTTGAGTGGACTGACTCAAACTCATTGGTGACATCCAAGGTGATCTATGCCGTGCCGGGAGTCCCGTGGGAAATGAAAGAAATGATGCTCGGGACGATCTTGCCGGACCTTCAGCAGCGCGCAGGTATCTCGGCAGTGATTGCAAGCCGTACCCTGCGGACTTGGGGGGAGTCTGAATCTGCCCTCGCCGAGATCCTTCACGATCGAATCGGTGAGCTCGACGCTATTGGAAACCCCACCCTTGCATTCTTGGCATCGGGAATGGAGGGCCTCAAGGTGCGGATCACGGCCAAGGGTGAGACCCGAGAATTAGTGGATGCTGCGCTAGCCGCGGAAGAGGTCATAGTGAGAGACCTTCTGGGTGACCTGATATTCGGTGTCGATGACGACACCATGGAGTCGGTAGTGCTGGGCATGCTGATGGAGCGCAATCTGACGCTAGGAGTGGCTGAGTCGCTGACTGGCGGAATGATTGGTTCCAGGATCAGCTCGGTACCGGGTGCAAGCCAGGTGTTTCAGGGGTCGATTGTCTCCTATGCGTCCGAAGTGAAGTTCGACCTTTTGGGAGTGCCCGTAGGTCCAGTCATCTCTGAACTCGCTGCGCTCGCAATGGCCCTCGGTGCTCAGAAGGCTCTGTCAGCAGACGTTGCAATCTCTGCAACAGGGGTTGCAGGGCCCGACAGCGCAGAAGGACACAAGCCCGGAACCGTCTGTGTGGCAGTTGTTATTGGTGACCCAGAAACAACAGGTTCCACGTTCACGCAGCAACTTCAACTTCCTGGAGGCCGAACCCAAGTCCGAGAGTTCACGGTGATTACGTTGCTTGGCATTCTTCGTCACGAATTGATTCGCAGGGATGCCTCAGCTTGATGGGACCAAGTGCCGGTTCTACGGGTTCGGGTTCCTCACAGCTAAGAGGCTCAAACGATCTGTTTTCTGCAGCGGCTGAACAGCACCTCCGTTCCGCAGGCCCAATGGCGGATCGTCTCCGCCCAACAACCCTGGCGGAAGTCGTTGGCCAGGAACACCTTCTGGGCCCGGGGAAACCCCTGAGGGCGCTCGTAGACGCTGATCGTCTGAGCTCAGTCATTTTGTGGGGTCCACCCGGAACCGGTAAGACCACGATTGCAAGGCTTATCGCTCAGGCATCCTCCAAGGAGTTCATTCCGCTGTCGGCGGTTACTGCCACGGTGAAGGACATACGTGAGGTCTCGGCTGCGGCTCAAGAGCGACTCGGCGCTCGTGCACTCGGAACCATTCTATTTCTCGATGAGATCCACCGGTTCACGAAGGCTCAACAAGATGCGCTTCTTCCTGCAGTAGAGACTGGGCTACTCGTGCTCATCGGGGCGACAACAGAGAACCCCTACTTTGAAGTCAACCCTCCGCTCATGAGTCGCTCGACGCTTTTTCGCCTGCGAGTCCTCGACCCCGAGGCACTTCGGCAATTGGCGAGTCGAGCCTTGGATTCTGAGCAGGCTTCAGCAGATGCTGAGGCCGTGGATCACTTGGTGGATCGCTCGGGTGGGGATGGACGCCACCTGCTTACAAGTGTGGAGGTGGCCCTTGCACTGGCATCCACCCGGGACCCATCTGTGTCTTCGGTGCATGTCGCATTAGAGGATGCTGAGGGTGCTCTCGGTGCCTCGGCTGTTCGCTACGGCCAGGATGATCACTACGACGTTATATCTGCCTTTATCAAGTCCATTCGTGGTTCGGATCCTGATGCGGCGCTGCATTGGCTGGCACGAATGCTCGCAGCAGGCGAGGATGCCCGGTTCATTGCGCGCCGGTTAGTCATAGCGGCCTCTGAGGATGTTGGAATGGCCGATCCGTTCGCTCTCCTCATTGCAAATGCAGCGGCTCAGGCAGTTGAGTTTGTGGGACTTCCAGAGGCACGCATCAATTTGGCACAGGCAACTGTGCACCTTGCCCTGGCCCCCAAGTCGAACTCGGCCTATCAGGGGCTATTGGCTGCTGCAGCAGAAGTCGAGAGTTCGGTGATTGGAGAGGTTCCACCGCACCTTCGTGACGGGCATTATCAAGGGGCGCAACACCTTGGTCACGGTACTGACTATCGCACCCCACATGGGGATCCAAGGGGGTGGATTGAACAGCAGTACTTGCCCGAGGAACTGTCGGATTCGAGCTATTACGTTCCAACTGCGAACGGGGCCGAGGGGCGACTCGTTGAACGGTGGCGTGAGCGACGGGGGGACATCCCTAAATCGGACCCGGCCAGCGACAAGAATACGAGTTGATGTCAGCTGTTGATCTTGTGACCCTTCTTTGCGGACTGCTCGCTATGTGCTTTGCCGCGTCGCTTGCAGTCCTAGCAGGTCGTGTTCTTCGCAGTGTCCAAGCTCTCAACGCAGCAACCGAGTTGTTCCTCGCCGAGGCAGTGCCTGCAGTGCAAGAACTTCGTGAGGCCGCCGGCCGAGCAAGTTCCGAGGTTGATCGCATCGACGACCTACTCGAGGTGGCCGGCGCCATTGGCGATCGGGTCGATTCCGCAACCGAAGCTACCTATCGTGCGCTCACCTCGCCGGTGATCAAAAGCGTTGCGCTCGCTTCTGGCACCAGGCGCGCTGCTAGACGGTTGCGAGGCCGCAGTGCCACAAACAACGAGATGGTTCGTGCAGGCTCTGGAAGGGGTTCTTGATGAGGCGTATTTTTTGGTTGAGCGTTGGAGTAGTAGCTGGTGCTTCAGGGACTATCTGGGCTGAGCGCAAGGTGCGTACTCAACTCGACTCCCTACAGCCCGATCACTTAGTCGTGATGGCACAAAAGCGCGCCACCTCTATGGGCCGTCAGTTGCTAGACGCAGCCTTGGAAGGCCGATCAGCAATGCAAGACCGAGAGGCAGAGCTGCGTGATCAGTACCACAGCCCTCTAGTTTCGGAGTTCCCTCGCGAGGTTGTAGATATCTCTACGCGCCGAGTGACCGGGTCCCGTTCCTATCGCTGACTGTTAGCGGCAGCGCTTGCCCCGATAGTGTGGGGAAGTCATGTCTGCTACTCCTCCACGCCCTTTGACTGCGAACGAACTTCGTTCGAAGTGGAATGAATTCTTTGTTGCGCGCGCCCATACAACTGTCCGCTCCGGCAGCCTGATTCCAACGCACCCTTCGGCTCCGATGTTTACGAACTCAGGGATGATGCCCTTTGTCCCGTACTTCTTGGGCGAGGAGACAGCCCCGTACGATCCTCCCCGTGCCGTCTCCATTCAGAAATGCGTGCGAGCAGGTGGCAAGCACAACGACCTTGATGCAATTGGTCGCTCGCCCCGGCACCTTTCGTTCTTCGAGATGCTCGGAAATTTCAGTTTCGGTGACTACTTCAAGGATCAGGCAATCCCGTGGGCCTGGGAGTTCGTGACCGAGGTACTTGGCGTAGACGGGGACCGCTTGTGGGTGACTTGTCATGTCACTGACGATGAGGCCGAGGGAATCTGGGCAGATGTCGTCGGTGTGCCCCGAGACAGAATACAAAGGCTCGATAAAGACAATTTCTGGGAGATGGGCGAAACCGGCCCGTGCGGTCCTTCGACCGAGATCTTCTTTGACTTCGGCCCTGAGCACGGTCCCGATGGGGGACCGGCGAACGAGCTTGCCGAACATCGGTTTGTCGAGATTTGGAACCTAGTCTTTACCCAGTATTTCCGAGGTGAGACAGGCGAACTGACTGACCTCCCCACGCGCAATGTTGATACAGGTGCCGGAATGGAGCGCATTCTTGCCGTGCTTCAAGGCAGCGCTTCGCTGTATACCGCTGATGTTCTTGCTGGCTTAGTGCAGCGGGCTGAACAGGTGACTTCGCACAAGATTGGCGAGTCAGAGATCACAGATATTGGCCTTCGCCTTCTGGCAGATCACACCAGAACTGCGGCGTTCTTGGTATCAGATGGGGTACTTCCGTCAAATGAGGATCGCGGCTACGTGCTTCGCCGAATTATTCGGCGTGCTGTTCGATTTGGCTACATGCTCGGCGTCGAAAAGATGATCATGGCACCGCTAGTTGAGCGGTGCGTAGAAATCATGGGGGAGGCGTATCCCGAGTTAGTCACGCAACAAGATGCGTTGGCCGAAATAATCGGCCGGGAAGAGGCGAACTTTCGCCAGACGCTGGCACGCGGTTCTGTCCTACTCGACTCTGAATTGGCAGGGGTGGCGCCCGGCGGTCAACTCGATGGGCGAGTCGCTTTTGAGTTACATGACACCTTTGGATTTCCTCTTGAGGTCACTCGAGAGATGGCCGAACTGCAGGGCCTAGAGGTCGATGTTGATGAGTTTGATCTGGCGATGACAGAGCAGCGAGAGCGCTCACGTGCTGCCGGCAAAAAGACTGGCGTTGCTACGGGTCAACAAGTTGAGGCCGAACGCGCTGTTCTGGCGGCTTCGGGACCAACGGTGTTCACAGGTCGAGAAGAGGTCACCACAACTGCAACTGTGCTGGCAGTAATCGGCGAAGCAGTCTTTTTGGATAGGTCGCCGTTTTACGCCGAGTCAGGCGGGCAGATAGGTGACACCGGCAGGATTACATCTGAAACAGGCACTCTTGAGGTGATTGCGACGACGTATGCGATTCCTGGGGTGCTTCATCGACATCAGTTCCAGGTGAGCCAAGGTGAGGTCAACCCGGGGCAACAGGTGGTTGCGACTATTGACGATGAGCGTCGCTCTGCTATTCGGCGCAACCATACGGCTACTCACCTGTTGCATTGGGCTCTGCGAGAGGTCCTCGGCCAGCAGGTTAAGCAGCAGGGTTCCTCTGTTGATGCTGATCGATTGCGCTTCGATTTCTCTCATCATGGCGCAGTTACTGCAGAGGAGCTTGAGCGGATTGAGCAGCTTGCTAACGCTCAGGTGCTCTCCAACGGTGCTGTGCGGCACTTCGAGACAACGATGGACGAAGCTGTCGAACTCGGGGCGCTCGCATTTTTTGGGGACAAGTACGGCGAGAGAGTTCGCGTATTGCAAGCGGGGGATCAGAGCGTGGAACTCTGCGGAGGAACTCACGTTTCGGCACTTGGAAACATCGGTCTGATCCGGATTACTTCAGAAGGTTCGATTGGATCCAACGTCCGCCGGCTCGAAGCAGTGACCGGATATGCAACAGCGGCTCGGCTGCGGCATCAGGAGCAAACCCTGCAATCGGCAGCGGAATTGTTGGGCGTCGCTGCAGATGCCGTCCTCGAGGGAGTCAGCAAGAAGCTCGCAGATGTGAAGTCGCTTCGCGAGGAACTCAAAGTTGCAAGACAACAGCTTGCGGGAAGTCAGTCTGAGGATCTGGTGGCAGCGGCGGTTGATGGGGTGGTCATCGCCGAAGTATCGGCAGAGAGCAGGGAAGAACTTCGTGATTTGGCAGTTGCGATTCGCGACAAGCCAGGCATTTCAGCAGTAATCCTTGCAACCTCCCCGGGCGGAAAAGGTGTTGCCTTTGTAGCGGCTGTGAGTCAGGAGAGCGGCCTGAATGCTGGCGAACTGATAGCGGATGCCATCAAGATTGTGGGCGGCGGGGGTGGCAAGGGGGCTGAGCTCGCGGCTGCTGGCGGTCGGCATCCGGAGAAGATCACCGAGGCGCTTGATCAGGTCCGAACCCTATTCTGATGAGGGCGCTTGGACTTGATCTGGGCTCGGTACGCATCGGAGTCGCACTCTCAAACTCAGAGGGGACAGTCGCTGTTCCCTACCAAGTTGTGACACGCAGCAAGGATCGCAACGGCGATCATCGCAAGATTGCTGCCCTAGTAGCAGAGGCAGAAGCAGTGTGTGTCGTGGTCGGAATGCCCTATTCGCTTGATGGGTCGATGGGGCCGGCAGCACGAAAGGCGCAAGCCGAGATCAAGCTCCTGCGGAAGTTGCTCACAGTTTCAGTTGAGACCTATGACGAGCGCTTTACTACGGTTACAGCAGACAGGTCCCTCCGGGAGATGAATCTGGGTGCAGCTGAGCGGCGAAAGATGGTCGATTCGGTAGCAGCCTCAATCATTCTTCAGTCATGGTTGGACCATCGACAGTCGGAAATATCAGCAGATGTCAGTAGCAACGAGATAGAGGATTTGGAAGCGTGAACTCGTCAGAGGAATTCGATCCAGCGAGCGTAAAGCCGGTGGTTCGTCGGCAGCGACCGAGGCCTACAGAGGAACCTGCAGGAGCATCTGCTCCTTCGGATGGTGACTCGCAGCAGCCTGCGCAGACTCAAGCGCAGCGTCCGAAGCCCTCCTCCTCGGTCAAGCCAACCGCTGCGCAAGAATCTGCACCTGCGCAACGATCCGCAGCCGCGCCACGATCTGCAGCAGCGGAGCCAGCACGCAGGGCTCGCCCTCAGGCCGCAACCGATGAGTATGTGGTGCTACCAGCCCCAAGCGGTGGCGGCCGCAACCTGATAGCAATCGGTGCCATTAGCTTGCTTGTCCTTGGAATCATGCTGGGAAGCTTGCTGCTGTGGGCTTCGCGGAAGATAAATCCATCAGGGGAGCAAGGTGAGGTCATTGCATCGCTCGTCGTTCCCTCAGGTGCGACTACTGCTTCCATAGCCGGACTGCTGGCCGAAAATGGTGTTGTCTCTGACGCTCGGATGTTCAGGTACTACACAGGCTGGAAGAATGCCGGACCGTGGAATGCCGGCGAGTACGTCGAATTCCGAGCCTCCTCAAGCTTTGATCAAGCAATTGAGGTGCTCGATGCCGGCCCGGTTCCGATTCAGGCAAAGGTTGTTCGGGTGACCGAAGGAACCCGCCTGAAAGATGCTCTGATCACAATTGCCGATCAGATGGGCACGATCACGGCAGAGCAACTTCAAGAGACCTTGGACTCAGGAAAGATCCTGTCGGCCTACAAGCCAGAGGATGTCACGAGTTGGGAAGGGCTGCTCTTTCCTGATACCTATGAGTTCGAGGAGACAGCGACGCCACAGGTGATACTGCAGACCATGGCTACTCAGATGGAGAAGGTGCTTGATGGCCTTGGATACGACAAGGCCCAGGCTCTTCAGGGCAGATCATCCTACGAGTTAATCACCATTGCATCGCTCATAGAGAAAGAGACAGGCTCGCCGGTCGAGGAACGAGGCAAAATTTCTCGGGTGATCTCCAACCGTTTGGATGACTCAGAAACCCTTGGAATCGATGCCTCAGTTCTGTATGGCCTTGATCGAGCAAGTGGCTCGCTCTCCAAGTCGGATTTAGCCTCGAACACGCCGTATAACACTCGTAAGGTGAAGGGCCTGCCGCCCACGCCGATCGCCCTGCCTGGAAAGGCTTCACTCGAGGCAGCGATTGACCCGCCCGCAGGAACTTGGAGGTACTACGTGCTCACCTCGAATGATCCGCCCGAGCATCTCTTTACCGATTCTTATAACGAGTTCCTCAGGGCTAAGGACGACGCTCAAGCCAGAGGTGTTTTCTAGATGGCCGAACTGTTGGTGAGCGGCTCGACTCAGGTAGTTGGCGTTATCGGTGACCCGGTTGCGCATTCACTTTCTCCGGTCATTCACAACGCAGGGTTTTTAGCACTAGGTCTGGACTGGGTGTGCGTTGCCTTTCCTACGGGGACCGGCGCGGCAGCGGCAGCGCTACGTGGCATGAGCGCACTTGGGATTGCGGGCCTGTCAGTGACGATGCCTCATAAGGCTGCAGTCATTGACGCACTTGATGGCATAACTGCTACCGCCGAGTTACTCAGGTCCGTGAACTGCATTTCACGTTCGGAGTCTGGCCTCCAGGGCCACAACACTGACGGTGACGGATTCCTTGCTGCGGTACGAGCCGACTTTGAATTTGATCCTGCGGGCAAGGTATGTGCGGTCCTAGGCGCTGGAGGCGCAGCGCGATCGGTAATCCTTGCCCTGGCCCAAGCAGGTGCAGCCGAGGTGCGAGTTGTGAATCGGACTCGGGAGTCTGCGGAGAAGGCTGTCCTTCTAGCCGGCGCAGCGGGACAGGTAGTTGAGGTCGAAGCAATCCGAGGGGCGGATTTGGTGGTCAATGCCACCTCTGTAGGCATGGCCGGAACCGGGTCGGGATCTACTCTGGACATGCCCTGTAACCCTTCGTTGTTGGGACCCAATCAGATTTTGGCGGATCTGATCTATCACCCCAGGCAAACTGAGCTCATGCGTCAGGCGGAGCTTCAGGGTTGTCGGGTTTCGAACGGTTTGTCCATGCTGATCCACCAAGCCGCAGTTGCATTCGAGATATGGACGGGCCATAAGGCGCCAATCGATGCCATGACTCGTGCGACCGAAGCTGCTGTTTCTAGATGAGTTCAGAGAAAAGTTGAATTATTGGCCCGAACCTGCCGATGTATTCCTCACAGCTTGTCGCACCGGCGACAATTATTCGGAGGACTTCACGTGCCGCTACAAGGGACAATCGACAGCTTTCCATTAGCGGATGTGTTGAGTCTGCTGAATTCCTCGTCCAGACTCGGTCGGCTAACGGTTCGAGGCGACCGGCACACTGGCTGGATCGAGGTTGCAGGTGGATTCTTGAATGCTGCCGAGATCGAAGGAAAGGCGAGTCTTGAACCCCGAGGCGCGCTGTTCGAACTTCTGCGCTGCACGGGCGGTGACTTCGAGTTTCTAGCCCTGGACAAGGTTGAGTTGTCTGACGCAACCGTTGAGGGGGCTTCCCTAGCGGACTGTCTAGAGGAATCTGAGCTCAGACTGAAGCGGTGGGAAGAAATCGAACAAGTACTTCCGTCTACAGCGCATCGAATTGAACTGGTTCGCCAGTTGCCGAGCGATGAGATTGTTGTAGACGCTCTGCTCTGGTCACTGCTCGTTGCAGTTCAAGGATCGTCGGCTGTCTGCGATGTAGTGGAGCGAGTCAGGGCAGATGAGCTTGATGTGTGCGCAGCATTAACTCTGCTCGTTGCAGATGGTCTTGCGCTGGTTTCAGCGCCCCTTGATCTAGCCGCTTTTGATACAGCCGCTTTTGATACAGCCGCTTTTGATGAAGCCGTTCTGGATACAGCTCTTCATGATACTGCTGCTCTTGTTTCTGAAACTCACTCGCAGATTCCTGTCTCTGTGCCAATCGAAGTGCAGGAAACTCCTTTCCCCCAGCATTTTCCGATTGATGACCTTGTTGGCTCAAGCGAAGCAGACTCCTCTGACCTGTGGCACCGGACCGAAGAGTTTGTAGCTCCGCCTGCCACAGATTCCACTTCTGTTTCAATGGAGACTGCGGTTTCAATGGAGACTGCGGCTGCGGCATGGGATCAGCTTGTCTCGCCGCTGCAGGATCTTCAGGAACTAGATCCCGCCTCCTATGGGGAGTTAGAAGACACACCGTCAACACAGGAGGATGTCTTTCGGCAGATGTCCACGCTCAGCCCTCAAGCCGCTGATGCGATTGCAGCAGCTCTCAACGCCCGTCCGGTACTTGATCACGAAGGCTCCGTTGCCGTGAGCGGCCGAGAGGCAGACAACTCAGACGCTCATCAGTTCGAGTCGACCATCGTAGAAGCCCAGCTTGCTAGCGAAGACTCGACCGATGACATGCTGGGTTTGGTTTCGCCCCAAGGAGAGTTCCCCGTTGTTGACGGACTCGGCGAAGATGAGGGCCCCTTGGGTCCGATCTCGTTCATTGGCTCGTTCTAGTGGGAGTAGCAGTTCAGCAGAATCCCTTCTCGACCAGCCCGGTCCAGCGAGAAGAGTCACACAGGGGTTCAATACAACTAGCATTACCGACAGATGTTGCAAGAAAAGGTCAGAAATATGCTGTTAGAGGAATTCAAAAAGTCGTGAGTGATACTCGACTTGATGAATCAAATCCTGATGAGCCGCTTCCGGACTCAGCCTGCCGTGGTTGGGTTGACCCACCGGAACAGGCTCGTATTGAGGCGCTCTTTGTGCTCGCCGGTCTTGGACTTGGCATTCAACGAACCGATGTAGTCACCACCCCTGTTTGGCTTGACCTCTCAGAGGTTGAAGCTATGGATGCCATCGGTGAACCCCAGGGCGGATTGATTCATGTCGAGATTGTCATGAAGGATTCCACCGTTGTTGGCGCTGGATGGACAGAGGCTTTTTGTACGGCTGTTGTCAGTGCACTTTCCGGCCACTCTGCCGACCAAGCCCCGATAGAGGATCAGGCATACCTGCCGGTCGATCTTCCTGCGACACCTGGTGAACTTCAGGGAGATCCGCCAAATTTCTTTGCAGAGGCCGCTCAGGTTTCGAGTGATCCTGTCCTTGAGATGGCACCCCCTGTGGTGCGTGATCGATCTCGCTTAGCCGAGGCTGCATCAGCCGAGGCTGAATCAGTAGATGCTGGATCCGCAGAGGCCGGATCAGTCGAGGGACTCGAGTTTGAGGCTCCCGCTGTTCCGAGCGAGCAGGCAGCAGTTGCGCCTGAACCAGTTCAGTCGCTCAGTGATGTCGCCCCAGTAGATGGAACTTCCGCTGGCTTAGAACTCGAAGATGTGGTGTATCTGGGCGGGTACCCCGGCCAGACGAAGAAGCGCAAGAACTGCACTGCAGTCCTCACTCGCACTGGACTCGAGGTAGTCGGTCCTGCTGATCTTCGTTTCCGGATGTCTTGGGATTCCGTGACCTCGGTCGAGCCGCAGAATTCAGACGAAGCTAGATTCCGAATGAATACCAAGATCCATCGTGATTCCTCTGCTCTAGTCATCGAGTGTGATCAAGGCATTACCCTCTTACTCGAAGCCCGGGACTGTTCCACGGTGCCGCTTCGCTCAGCAATTACCCAATTGCTAGCTGGCCTTCCCGTTCTAGTCGTGTGACTGATATCGCCGACCAACATATTTGTCTGGTTGGACTCTCCGGGTCAGGGAAGTCAACCGTTGGACCGATCCTTGCTGGGCGGTTGCGCCTCGGAGCATGTGTTGACTTGGACATGGTGATTGAGCAACGTCTTGGTAGCTCTGTGAGTGAGATCTTTGCCGAGAAGGGCGAGGTGGCGTTTCGTCAGTGTGAGTCAGAGGCGCTTCAAGAGGCGCTCGCAGGTCCAGTAGCGGTGATTGCTACCGGCGGGGGCGTTGTGCTTGATCAGACAAATCGAATCTCGCTCAGCAGACAAGCAACAGTCGTTTGGCTGAGGTGCAGCGTTTCAGACCTTGCAGATCGCCTGACAGACGCAGATGGCTCGCGACCCCTGCTGGCCGGCGATCTTGAATTCGCGTTGCATCGACTCGCAGAGGAGCGCAATGCGTTGTACTCCAGCGTTTCTGATTTCGTTATTGACGTTGATGGCTTGGATCCTCAAGCCGTTTCAGAGGAAGTTATTCAGGCACTCTCGTGATCACCCTTGAGCTTGACTTTCCAGATGGACGAACCTGCCCCGTTTTGATTGGTGCAGGGGCGCACCAAGAGTTGTCCGCCAGAATCCCGGAGCGTGCTCAGCGTGTTGCCGTAGTCACCCAGGCTGACCTGCCTGTTCAGGTTGAAACCGGACGTGAAACAAAGGTGTTCCTGATTGGTCAGGGCGAGCAGCACAAGACGATGTCAACAGTCGAGTCACTCTGTTCGCAGTTCGCTGCGTGGGGTCTGACTCGAAGCGACTGTGTTGTCGGAGTCGGCGGAGGCATCGTGACCGACGTCGCTGGATTCGCTGCGTCTGTTTATCACCGCGGGATGCAGGTGATTCACGTAGCCACAACGTTGATGGCACAGATTGACGCAGCAATCGGTGGTAAGACCGGAGTCAATTTGGCTCAGGGCAAGAATCTGGTCGGCACCTACTGGCAGCCATCGGCAGTGATTTGCGATACAGATCTACTCCTCACCCTTCCGAAGCGAGAGTGGCAGTGCGGACTGGGTGAATTGGCAAAGTATCACTGGCTTGGCGGAGGCAATCTTGATGCGCTCCCGATTGATGAGCGAGTCGCTGCCTGCGTACAGATCAAGGCGGATATTGTCTCTCAAGACGAGCGTGAGTCTGGCCGACGCGCGATCTTGAATTATGGCCACACCTTGGCTCATGCCTTGGAGATAGCCGGAGATCACCAATTGCGTCACGGCGAGGCGGTTGGAATTGGCTTAATGTACGCCGCCGAATTGGCAAGTCTCATGGGCCGAATTGATGGCGACGCTGTCCAAGAACACCGCAGAGTGCTTGCCGGGTATGGCCTTGCAAGTGAGCTACCTGCCGGATCTGACAACGAGGAACTGATGCACCTGATGAGCCGGGACAAAAAAGTTCTTGATGCCGGTTATACCTTCGCCTTGCTCGGGAGTACTGGTGTCGAGGTGGTCAAAAACGTTGATCCAGTTCTCATGCGTGAAGCCCTTGAGGCTGTGCGCCCTTCAGCCTGAGCAGCGCAGATCGCCGAAGTGAGCGCAGTTCAGAGGGCCTCAACTGACATACTGAACAGTCTTGTGGTTCTGCGCCCGAAACTGTCTACGACCTTGGAGCGAGCAAACGGATGAGTAATGAAGATCTGAGTGAGGTGACCTCACAGCAGAGCGCCCAGCGATCGTTGTTGGTTCTCTCTGGAGCGAACTTGCAGCTTTTAGGGTCTCGACAGCCCGAGATATATGGATCGTCCACCCTCGACGATCATATGAGTGCTGCTCGTGATGAAGCTCGTGGCCTGGGATTTTCACTTGAGTCCTTACAGTCCAATCACGAGGGTGATCTAGTGGATGCAATCGGGCAGGCACGCAGTGTGCATGCTGCAATTATCATCAATCCAGGAGCTTTCACTCATTACTCTTGGGCTATTCACGACGCCCTCGCTGCTTGTGAGTTTCCGATCATCGAGGTTCACCTCTCGAACCCGCATCGGCGTGAGGACTGGCGGCACCTGTCAGTAGTTAGTTCTGTAGCAACGGCTGTGATCATGGGCCTCGGTGCAAGTGGCTACCCGATGGCAGTTCGTGCAGCAGCAACTTTGCTGGACACGCAGCAACCCGGGTTAGCAGAGGCGTCCACGCAAGAGTGAACAGGTCTGGGCTGCGACTTACCGCTTGGATCGGGACGGCCATGGTTGCCGGTTCCCTCACTCTCAGCCTGCTTCTGTTGCTGGTTCACTACTTGCCCGCTCAGGAGTTCAGTCCGCGTCTCATGGCAGTGGCTGGCATGGACGGCCAGTTACTCCTGCTCAGTGGGGGAGTTGCCTTGTTCGGCGCTGCTCTGATGATGGGTGAGATTCGAAAGAAGCCAGGATCTTGGTTTCGTTATTCTGCGGCTTTGCTTGCAGTTCCATGGTTGGCATTCTTCTTTGTTGCCCACCCAATTCTTTCAGGGTGGGCTGAGCCTAAACCTAAGGGCTCGGGCGCTCAGTTGAGCCTATTGGTACAAAACTTGTGGTATCGAAACGAAGATCCAGAGGCACTGGCGCAACAGTTGCTCGCACGCAATTCACAGGTCATGGTCTTGCTTGAGTACACCCCCTCGCATGCCTTGGCGTTTCAGGATGCGGGTGTAATGAATCAGTATCAGTATCGGTGGGAACTTGTTGAGCCATATGGCCACGGGATTGCTGTGTTTAGTTCCATTCCATTTATCAATCCACAGGACTTAGAACTGTCCGGCTCTGGTGTGAGCATGGAATTGCAACTGCCCGACTCATCAGTCGAATTGTTTGCTGTTCACTTCAATGCGCCCACTTCGGTCTGGGATATTCCGCGCTGGCGTAGCGATTTCGAACGAGCAACTGCCATCTTGGAACAGGCCGGTCCTCGAACTGTTGTCGCTGGAGATTTGAACGCAGATTGGGGACACATTCGCTTTCGGCAGTTGCTTGCACAGGCAGACCTCAGGGATGCGCAAGATGTTCGATCCGTTGGTTTCGCAACGACATGGCCTGCCTCTGCGTACTTTCCAACCGTACTGAGACTTGACCATGTGCTGCTCGGCCAGGGAATTGAGTTGAACTCCTTTGAGCGACTGCCTCGGAATAGTTCAGATCATCGCGGGCTTCTAGCCGGTCTGAGCCTGCAGAAGCCTGGTCCTTAATGCAGCCTTGACGCGAGGGTGCAGGGTCAACGAGGCCATACTGTGTACCCATGGCCGTAACCGAAAATCTCACTCCAAGCTTGTCCGCTGATCAGTTCCCGCCTATGGAGTTTCCTCGGCGCACGGAGCGTCTTCGCAAGATGATGAGCGAAGCGAGTTGGGACGGGCTCGTGGTCACCAATTTGACGAACATTCGCTATCTCACTGGTTTCACTGGATCAGCAGGAATTCTGCTTGTGACAGCCGAGGAGTTGGTCTTTGTGAGCGACGGTCGCTATCGCGACCAAGCGGCTGCAGAGATCCAGGCCACTGGAATTGAGTGTCGAATTGAGATCGTTGCCGCAGACCCCGACGGATGTATCGCCGAGGCAGCCAAGCTTGCGGGTGTGACCTCTGTTGGCCTCGAGGCACAGACCGTCACCTGGGCTGCGCAGCGCAGGTGGCAGTCCGAACTGTTCACGACAGGAGAGATCGCTGCCACAAACGGGGTCGTTGAGGAGCTTCGCCTGATCAAAGATGCAGGGGAGGCAGCAAGGATTCGCGCAGCTTGTGCGATAGCAGATGAAGCGCTGCTGCAGATCCGACCTCGACTTGGTGATGGCCCAACAGAGATTGAATTTGGCCTCGAGTTGGATTCCAGAATGCGCGAACTCGGTGCAGCCGATCTGAGCTTTGAGACGATTGTGGCCTCGGGACCAAATGGCGCAAAACCGCATCACCGCCCTTCGAGCCGAAGGATTGTTGAAGGGGATCTTGTGGTGATTGATTTTGGTGCGTTGATCGATGGTTACCACTCCGATATGACCAGAACGGTCGCTGTCGGAGACGTAGGTGATGAACGACGCAACATGCTCGATGTGGTGCTTGCTTCTCAACAGGCGGGAGTGGACGCTGTTCGACCGGGTATCGCGGCTGCAGAGGTAGACGCTGCTTGTCGCAAGGTCATCGTCGATGCCGGCCTTGGTGAAGCGTTCTTGCATTCCACTGGCCACGGCGTAGGGCTAGACATTCACGAGGAGCCACGAGTCTCTACTCGGTCTACTGCTACTCTTCGCCCTGGCCACGTAGTGACCGTGGAGCCTGGTGTGTACTTGCCAGAGCTTGGCGGGGTTCGCATTGAGGACACGCTGCTGGTTACCGAAGGCGGCTGCGACCGCCTGACATTGGCACCGAAGAACCCAGCGCTTGTTTGAGTTTGTTCAAGCGCTCGGCTTCTTCTCGCATGCGGACGAAGCAGAACGGACAGAAAAAGCACCATGGCACAGATTTCCACCTCGGACTTTAAAAACGGCATGTCTATCGACCTTGATGACGGACTCTTCTCGATAGTTGAGTTTCAACACGTCAAGCCGGGCAAGGGTGGTGCTTTTGTTCGAACCACGCTGCGCAATGTTCGAAATGGTGCTGTCGTAGAGCGCACCTTCCGAGCTGGAGAAAAGATGGAGCGCGCCATCATTGATAAGCGAGAGATGCAGTTGCTCTATCGCGATGGCGATGACTACGTGTTTATGGATAACAGCACCTACGACCAGTTGAACGTTGCAAGTGACACGCTTGGCGACAGGGCGCTCTACATGGTGGACTCTTCCATGGCACAGCTCATGATGTACGACGATGAGATCATCGGTATAGAACTCGCCGCTTCAGTGGAACTCAACGTTGCCGAGACCGAACCCGGCGAGAAGGGTGATCGTGTCTCGGGAGCGAAGAAGCCTGCGACACTCGAAACTGGTCTTGTTGTTCAGGTTCCCTTGTTCATTCAACCGGGTGAGCGCATCAAAGTTGATACCCGCTCCGGCGAGTTCATCTCACGGGCGTGAGCTCAGCAGAGGGCACAGTCGAGCCAACGGCTAGCGAGGTTCAGCCATCTGAGTCTCCGGATTCCATGGCAGAGGCTGCTGCCAACCTGGACTCAGCCGAGGTAAGCCAGTCAGTCATAGATTCTGTGCTCGATGCAGACTCGCGTGTCGAACAAATCCAAGTCGTTGCCCCCCAACCACTGCGCTCAGTTGCGGGCGGACGTCACGAAGCCCGCGAGAGAGCAGTTCACCTGCTCTACGAGTCCGAGATCAAGTCCCTACCGATTCAAGAGGTTCTTGACGCTCAAGTTCTAATGCCAGACTTATATACCGAGAATCTGGTTCTCAGTGTGGAACTGCACAGCATCGAACTGACTGAGCTGATTGGACGACTCGCTCGAGGCTGGTCGGTCGAGCGTATGCCGACGCTGGATTTGGCACTTCTTCGCGTTGCTTGTTGCGAATTGGCTTACTTTCCCGAGATTCCTCGAGGGGTAGTGCTGTCTGAGGCAGTGGCGCTGGCGGGCCACTATGGCACCGATGATTCCTCAAAGTTCGTGAATGGTCTGCTGACAGCGGCGGCCGACGAGCTTCGACCTGCCTGAGCCGCAGGGTTCATGCTCTGGGCGTAGAGGCAGCCATGTGGCAGAACAGGGTTGCTGACACCCTGTATGGATTACAGGTGAACATGTGATTCAGCCCTTCACAGGTGAGGCAGCACATGACACACTTACTCAGAGCTTTGGTGAAGTCTGGGCATCGCGCCGGCGGAAATAGCCGAAAGCTGAATCCAATACGGGCAGGGGAATGAGTTGACCAATACAACCACCACAAGCATTGTCTCGTCTGGCAAGGGCATGACTCGTCGCGAGATGCTCAAGGGTTTGGGGTTTGGACTTGGAGTAACGGTTCTGGTCAGCGGGTGCGTCATGCCCGCCCCGAGTGAGGATCCGCGTCTTCCGCCGCCTGGAACCCCAGATCTTTCGCCGTTCCTAGACGGTGTCATGGCAGGTGACCCTGCACCGGATGGCGCATTGATTTGGACTCGAGTTGAGCCAACTCTAGGAGCGGCCGATGTGGCAGTCCTATGGACAGTTGCCGAGGATGCGGCTTTTACCTCGATTCGAGCCGCTGGCCTGGTGACAGCAACTGCGTCCGAGGGGCACGCGGTAACAGTTCCGGTTACTGGTCTTGACCCACACTCTTGGTATTACTACCGGTTTGAAGCTGCTGATCAGAGTGGTACACAGGTTGCGAGCCGAGTTGGTCGCCTGAGAACAGCTCCTGCTGCTGGATCCTCTCCCGATCGCATGCGGTTTGCCTTTGCTTCCTGCCAGCAGATTAATGACAGCTGGTTTAACGCCCATGCAGCAGCAGCGGCCGAGCCCGATCTTGATTTCTTCATGCACCTTGGCGACTACGTATACGTCTCGGACACGAACACCCTCAGTCGTGAGGATTACCGACAGACGTATCAGCGTTGGCGCAAGCAGCCGCTGCTCAGAGATCTACATGCCGCGTTGCCGACCGTAGCGATGTGGGATGACGGCGAGTTCTATAACGGCATCAGCAAGACCGGTCCGGCAGATCGGCTAACGGCTGCAAAACAGGCTTGGTTCGAGGCCTTCCCAGTGAATGATCCTGGGGGTTTGCAGGCCTACCGTCGCTTTGGTTGGGGCGACCTGGTGGACCTGTCGATGATTGACGTTCGGGCTTACCGTGATGACCCGATAGAGAACATTTCCTATACCGACAACGGCGGGGCATACGATCCAAGCCGGAGCACCCTTGGTGCAGAACAGTACGAGTGGTTCACCCAGGGTCTGGCTTCTTCCGAAGCCGCCTGGCGAATCATCGGCAATCCCTACAACATCAGTCCGTGGAAGCTCGTCAACTTAGAGTTCCTGCGAGCGCTTCGACCCGATCTTCCGCCGAATGCCGGAATTTACGCTCCAAATGAAGCTTGGGATGATTACCTTCAAGAGCGCCGCGACTTGCTGCAGTTCCTGATCGACCAAGGAGTTTCAGACACGATCTTTGCAAGCGGTCACACGCATACGGCTTTGGTGAGCGAGCTGCGCGTCGACTACGACCGTCCTAGCACTCCCGTTGCCGCATTCGATTTCTGCACTGGTTCGATGACCGCTGACCCTGATCCCCGGAAATCATTTCTTGGAGATCTGCCTGAAGACGTTGCAGAAGAAGTGCTTCGGGCCGCAGAGCGCATCGTGCTCAACTCAAATAAGCCTGCTTTGAGGCACATCAACCTGATCGATCAGGGATACACGGTGGTTGACATAACCCCTGAGGAAACCTTGGTAACGATACGAAACATTGACACCACGAACCCGGATGCAGAGGCTGTAGATGGCGCACGGTTCCGAGTGCGGAAGGGGTCTCAGCGCATCGAGGTGCTGCCTACCCCTACGCATAAGGGTTCCTTCGCCTAGGTCTGGGTCGGTGTTCTTCTGTCAGACCGCCTTCAGGCAGTCTGCTAACATGTAAGCCTGTACGTCACGGTGGTCCCGAGAGGCCACTACGCACAGAAAGGCCATGCCTGTGGCAGAACGTGAACGAAGGATGTCGCGCCCCTACGGGGGCGTTTTTGTTGCCCGGTCACGCATCATGGACGGCGAGGATATAACCCGGGCCTTACGCCGCATGGCGCATGAGATTCTTGAACGCAACCACGGCAGCCAGGAACTCATCCTGATCGGGTTGCAGACTGGTGGCGTGCAACTTGCGCATGCCCTTGCAGCCACGCTCGAGGATATTGAGGATCTTGAACAGCATTCGCTGCCAGTGTGCACGCTTGATGTGGCCTTGTACCGCGATGACATCGGCATCCGACCTGTGATCCCCGAAGAAGTGACCGACATACCCTTCGACTTGGATTCGAAGGTTGTAGTTCTCGTCGATGATGTTCTGTTCACAGGCCGCACCATTCGTGCTGCACTCGACGCCGTCATTGACTTTGGACGGCCAAAAATGGTGCAACTGGCTGTCATGGTTGATCGCGGCCATCGCGAATTGCCGATTCGACCAGACTTTGTTGGAAAGAATCTGCCCACGAGAAGACACGAGCTCGTCAACGTCACCATGGACGGGGTCGAACTCGGTGAGTTGCAGAAGTCGTGAGTAGCAGTATGAATTCCTTGAATGCTCATGAGGCTCGGGATAAAGATCGCAGCCAACGTGCGCACCTTCTTTCGATAGCGGACCTTGACCGCGACGAGATCGAAGAACTGCTCCGTGTCACCGATACCTTCGTAGAGGTCGGTCGCCGTCCAATTCCGAAGGTGCCAGCCCTGCGAGGGCGCACAGTTGTGATGTTGTTCTTCGAGGATTCAACGAGAACTCGTTTGAGTTTCGAGACAGCAGCCAAGCGTCTGTCGGCAGACACGATGTCTTTTTCGGTCTCCTCCTCATCTCTGAATAAGGGTGAGTCGGTTCGAGACACCATTGAGACCATCGAAGCAATGGGCATAGACGCTGTGGTTGTTCGCCATAAATCCTCTGGAGTGCCAGCGCAGATTGCACGCTGGACTTCTGCCTCGGTCATCAACGCTGGTGACGGTTGGCATCAGCACCCAACTCAAGCGCTCTTAGATGCCTATACGGCCCGTTCGCATTTGGGGTCACTTGAGGGTCGCAGAATTGCGCTGGTTGGAGACATTAAGCACTCCCGAGTGGCGCGCTCGAACATTGAGATCTTCACTGCCCTCGGTGCACAGGTCACCCTTGTTGCTCCTCGTACCCTGTTGCCCGCATCACTCAGTGCTTGGCCGGTGCAGGTCAGCCAAGATCTTGATGCTGTTCTGCCGACGGTGGACGTCTGTTACTTGTTACGTATGCAACAGGAGCGAATGACTGAGGCGCTTGTGCCGTCCCTGCGTGAATACACCTCTACCTACGGCCTGACTTCGGCTCGTGCGGATCGAATGGCGGACGACGCAATCATCATGCATCCCGGACCGATGAACCGTGGCGTAGAGATTGCGAGCGAGGTCGCGGATCGGCCAAGTGCAGTCATTACAGAGCAGGTTGCAAATGGGGTTGCTGTGCGTTCTGCGGTGCTCTTCACCTTGCTCGGTGCAGGCCGGCAGCAAAGCAGTAGCGCTGCTTATGCAGCAAACGTATCCAATGAATTATCTGTCCAAACTGATTCTGTTCTCGCAGAAGAACTCGCACATGCTGAGGAAGCCACATGATCCGCCATCCAGACACTGTGATTAAGGGAGGACGCCTCATTGATGCCTCGGGTGAGCAATCGGGAGACATCCTTATCTCCGATGGCCACATCGTCGCTGTGGGGCAAGATTTGCAGGGGGAGATTCTGATCGATGCAGGTGGCTGCATCGTTTCGCCGGGCCTCGTTGACCTTCATGCCCATCTTCGCCAGCCAGGCAAGGAAGAAACCGAGACCATTGCGAGCGGTGCGCGAGCTGCTGTTCTAGGCGGATACACCGCAGTCCTAGCTATGCCCAACACCACCCCGACCATTGACTGCGCAGCAGTGGTCCGAGAGGTACTCGAGCTCGGGCGGGCCTCAGTCTGCGACGTTCACACCACTGGGGCAATAACGGTTGGGCGCGCCGGCGAACGACTTGCACCCATGGCTGAGATGGCTGCGCTTGGAGTCAAGGTCTTCACTGATGACGGCACTGGGGTTCAAGACGATCGCTTGATGCGGCGTGCCATGGAGTACGCAAGCGGACTCGGCCTGACCTTGGCCCAGCACTGTGAGGTGAACTCCCTTTCGGAGGGAACCTGCATGCATGAGGGTGAATGGTCGGCACGGCTTGGCCTTCCTGGTCAGCCAAGTGAATCTGAAGAACTCATGGTCATGAGAGATATTGCTCTTGCCAGATTGACAGGAGCCAAGATTCATTTCCAACACATGTCTACTGCTGGATCCGCAGCGCTGATTGCAGCCGCGAAAGCCAAGGGTATGGCAGTCACTGCCGAGGCCGCACCGCATCATTTCACCCTGACTGATGCCTGCTGCGAGCACTATGACGCAACGTTCAAAGTGCATCCTCCTCTTCGATCGCAGTCAGACCTTGAGGCAATCAAGAACGCTCTCGCCGCCGGCTCACTCGATGCCATCGCTACAGATCACGCACCGCACGCGGCTGAAGATAAAGAGCTTCCCTTCGATCAGGCGCCACCTGGAATGTTGGGACTTGAATATGCGCTAGCTCTAGCGTTCTCTGAGCTTGTAGATGGTGGCGAAATGACCGAGGCCGAAGTGTTGGCAGCGATGTCTTGGCGACCTGCTGCGATTGCGGGAATGGATAACCATGGCCAGCGTCTAGTTGTGGGAGTCCCCGCAAATCTGTGCGTTATCGACCCATCACAACGCTGGGTGATCGACGCGACAGGGGGAGCCTCACTCAGTCGTAACGTTCCGTATGTAGGCAAAGAGGTGCGAGGAAAAGTGCGCCACACGATTGTGTTCGGTGAAGTAGTTGTTCGTGACGGGGAGGTTCAGAGATGAGTATTCAAGCAGCAGCCATCGTGCTGGCAGATGGAACAGTATTTGAAGGTGAGTCGTTCGGAGCGAGCCCTGCAAGTGGAATCACCACTGGCGAGTTCGTCTTTAACACCGTGCTCAGCGGCTATCAGGAAGTGATCTCTGATCCGTCATACGCAGGGCAGATCATCACCTTTACTGCACCCCATATTGGTAACTACGGCGTGAACAGCACTGACGAGGAATCTGCCAATCCGAGGTGCGAGGGAATCGTTGTTCGAGAGTTGTCTCGTAGGGCGAGCAGTTGGCGGGCTGAGGGAGACCTTGTCTCGTATCTTGAGCAACACGGTATCGCTGGGATCGGTGGGATCGACACCAGAAGATTGACACGACATTTGCGAGACAACGGAGCGATTCCGGGTGCTTTCGGAACGGCATCAGAGTCTGAACTCGCAGCTGCGGCAGCTAGCGCTCCTGGCACTGAGGGCAGAGACCTAGTAGCTAGCGTCACCACAGCGCAGGCTTATACCGTGCCAACCAGCAGTGGATCTTCTCGGCGAATCGTTGCCCTTGACCTTGGCATCAAGACGACGATCCTTCGCAATTTGACCGAGTACGGAACCGTCGAAGTGGTGCCCGCTTCAACGAGTGCAGAGCAGATCCTTGCTCTCAGTCCCGATGGCGTCTTTGTCTCGAACGGTCCTGGCGATCCCGCAGCTGTTGCTCACGTACCAGAGACCCTGCGGGCTCTGCTCGGGACGGTGCCAGTCTTTGGAATCTGCATGGGCCACCAGATGCTCGCCACTGCACTAGGGGGTACTACCTACAAGCTGCCCTTCGGCCATCACGGCGGAAATCACCCCGTTCGTGACCTGACCACGAACAAGGTCGAGATTACGAGTCAGAATCACAACTACTGCGTGGACGTAGATGCCCTAGCGAATGTAGAAGTGACCCACCGGAACTTGAACGATTCCACGGTCGAGGGATTTGCCTGTGAGGAACTCTCTGCGTTTGCAGTTCAACATCATCCCGAGGCTGGACCAGGTCCGCACGACAGCAGGTATCTGTTTGAACGCTTCGCCGAACTGATGGACCGGTCTGCCTCGTGAAGTCAGCTCAAGCGGTCCTGCACTGCAGAGGCCTCTTCTTTCAGGTGGTCTTGTACCCCTTGAACAATGACTTTCTCGACCCGTCCGCCGAGCAGCGGGATATGAACCTTGACCTCGCCACGGACGGATCGCACTGCAGAGTCCCCTTGCTGGGCAAGTGCGGCAGAAGCGTTCGCTTTCAGAAGCTGAGAAGCTTGGTCTGCCAAGAATCGCACCTGAGCCGACATGTCCTTCAACGTCCAAGTCGTCTCTTCAACCCAGGCAACATCGTTCGGGTCGATAAAGCGAGAGGCCTCTTTGGGAAGGTCCACAGCGAGCACGTAGTGAAGCCGAACCACAGCAGTGTGAGCATCACGCTTGATGTCGAGCACCTCAGGGGTGCTCGTGGCCGAAAGGTCTGTCAAAGAACTCCAGAACTCGGAGTCAAGGTAGACCTCGAGCACCTCATGGGTGGTGGCCGACCATTTTTGTTCCTCAGTAAATTTCACCAACACAGCGTTGCACAGTCAGGTGCAGGCAGAAGGGACTTTTGCCGAGCCAATCAGTTCGTTCACTCCCAAACAAAACAAGCCATCCCCGCCAAAGCATTCATCGAAGAAGGGTTACCTCATGCCGCGCCGTGAAGATATTGAATCCATCCTGCTGATTGGTTCCGGACCAATCGTGATCGGGCAAGCCTGCGAGTTTGATTACTCGGGGACTCAGGCCTGCAGGGTGCTCAAGGAAGAGGGCTACCGGGTCATTCTGGCGAATTCAAACCCCGCCACAATCATGACTGACCCT
>CAMDLX010000017.1 GCA_945901935.1 Bifidobacterium breve
GGAGGGTGAGTCGAGAACAGATTTCCTAACATTTCGCTGCGAAGCGGATTCACGATGTAGGCAGAGGCCTCGGCCGGATTTACATTCGAGGGAATCCTTTGCGCACCCGACTCCAACTTTTCTAGTGCGCGGGCCAGAGACTCGCCCGAGCCCAGCATGCGAGCGGCCGAAGCATCGGCTTCGTACTCGCGACTGCGACTAATTGATGAGCGGATGAGCGCTGCCGCAACCGGCGCCAGAATCATCATGAGGAGCGCAACAAGGGGGTTGCTGTCTCGGCCGTTGCCATCGCTACGTCCCCCAAAGATGAGGGCCCAGCGAGCCATGCTCGCCGCAAAGGTGATTCCCATGGCTATGGCCGCAGCAACCGAGCCAATCAGGATGTCCCGATTCCGCACATGCGAGAGTTCGTGGGCGAGCACACCTTGAATTTCCTCCCAAGTCAGGGTTTGCAGCAGACCTTCAGTGACACAAACAGCAGCGTGCTGCGGGTTGCGGCCAGTGGCAAAGGCATTTGGCTGCGGGTTTTTAGAGACGTAGAGCCCGGGCTTCGGCATATTCACGCTCTGGCACAAGTCTTGAACGATCTGGTGATACTGCGGCATCTGCTCGGCGCTCACTGGGATTGCTTGAGCCGACCGAAGCGCCAGCTTTTCAGATCCCCAATACGAGGCGCCGCACATACCCAAGCCGATCAGCAGGCCGATGGTCATACCACTAGGCCCAGCCAACAGATAGCCGACTGCCATACAAAGCCCGCCGAGTCCAGCCAAGAGCGCTGCTGTTTTCAGATTGTTCATCATGGGTTCGGCTGGCTCATCAGACTCGGAGGTGCGGGTAATTGGCCAAGTTAGAGCGATTTTGACCCCAAGCCGGTGCAGAACTCAGACCCACTGAAGCAATCCTCAGCTTTTTGGGGCTAGATCCTTCTCGAAGTGTTCGACTATTCGTAATAACCCGAGTGGATATACACGCAGGGCACACCCTCGGCATGAAACATGCGCACGTTTCTAGGGTCATCTTCAAAGGCAAGGCGAAGGTCAAAGCCACGCTGTCGCAACTCGCGCACCGTGCGTTGCTTAAAGGCACGAGCCGCCATGTAATCGCCGAATTCACGCATGATGAGCGCGTCCCAGCGCAGGCCGTAGCGTTCAAGCCAGCCCAATGTCTGAGGCTGAACCTTCATCGGCCGGGCAGTCAGTAAGACAATGCGATGATCTGAATCGATCACCTCGAGCAGACGGGCAACTTCATCGATGACTGCATCATCGCCGCAAGCGTGAAAGAAGGCATCCCAGTCGGCAAACGGTTCGTTGATGTAGTGCTGCCTTGTGCTGGCATCCGCCAGCACCCCATCGATATCGAACACAACCGTTGGGCCATCGCTCATTGATTGCTCTCGCCAGAGCCAGTTTGAATATGTCTGATCCCAGATCGGCACAACTGCAGGTTAGCAACGGTGCGCAACACCCCCGTTCCGTCACACTTGGGATCCTCCTCAGGTGGGCAAGGAAAAGGGGCAGGGGTAGGGGTAGAGGTAGAGGTAGGGGTAGGGGGTTAGTCCTCGTCGGAGGAGTCGGCCTGGGCGCGTTCGCGTATTGCTTCGACAACTGATGCGTCAGCCAAGGTGGTCGTATCGCCAAGGGCTCGGCCCTCAACAACATCGCGGAGCAATCTTCGCATGATCTTTCCGGAGCGGGTCTTGGGCAGGTCAGGAACGATAATCACTGCACGAGGGCGGGCGATTGCACCGAGTTTGGTATCAACGTGGCGGCGAATCTGCTCGCGTAATTCCTCGCTGGGCTCAAACGTTCCCCGCAGAATGACGTACCCAACGATGGCTTGGCCAGTGGTTGGATCTGAGGCTCCAACTACTGCGGCCTCTGCCACTGCTGGGTGGTCAACGAGAGCAGACTCAACCTCGGTTGTCGAGATGCGGTGGCCCGAGATGTTCATGACATCATCCACACGGCCGAGCAACCAGAGGTAGCCATCTTCATCGATCTTTGCTCCGTCCCCAGCAAAATAACGACCAGGGAATCGGGACCAATAGGTCTCTTCGTAGCGCTCTGGTGCATTCCAGATTCCACGCAACATTGCAGGCCATGGCTGCGAAATAGTCAGGTAGCCGCCACCCACGGTGAGCACCTCGCCGGCATCATCAACGAGTTCAACACCAATACCGGGGAGCGCCGCACAGGCTGAACCAGGCTTGGTAGCAGTGATTCCTGGCAGTGGGGTGATCATGTGCGCACCAGTCTCGGTTTGCCACCACGTATCAACAATCGGGCAGCGCTCAGATCCAATGTGTTGGTGATACCACATCCATGCCTCTGGATTGATGGGCTCTCCCACGCTGCCAAGCACTCTCAGAGAACTCAGATCGTGACGGGCTGGCTCCTGTTCACCCCACTTCATAAACGTTCGGATTGCCGTGGGTGCCGTATACAACTGAGTGACTTTGTATCGCTCGATGATGTCCCAGAAGCGGTCTTTGTGCCACAGGGTTGGGTCATCACCTCGCTCTGACTCGCGAGGCGTATCCGGAGTGCCCTCGTACATGACAGTGGTCGCACCATTTGCGAGTGGGCCGTAGACGATGTAGCTGTGTCCGGTCACCCAACCAACATCGGCGGCGCACCAGTACACGTCGGATTCTGCCTTCAGGTCAAAGACCTGCCGGTGAGTCCAAGCCGCCTGAGTCAGATAACCCCCAGTGGTGTGCACAATCCCTTTTGGTTTGGCTGTGGTCCCCGAGGTGTAGAGGATGTACAAAACCTGTTCGCTATCAAGGTGGGCCGGGGGACAAATCGGATTCGCCTCGGAGACCAGTTCATCCCACCAGTGGTCTCGTCCCGAGGTCATCTCGATGTCGGTACCACAGCGATCGACCACAACGACGCTGCGCAAACTCGGACAGGCTGGCAAGGCCAGATCCAGATTCGTCTTGAGTGGCGATGGTTGACCGCGCCGGTACCCGGCATCGGCAGTGATGGCCACAACTGCACCGGCATCATTAATGCGGTCCACAAGTGAATCTGGGCTGAATCCGCCAAAGACCAAGGTATGAATGGCGCCGATTCTGGTGCAAGCGAGCATGGCAATGACGGCCTCTGGGATCATCGGCATGTACAAGCAGATCCGGTCGTCACGTTGTACGCCTAGGCCAAGCAACACGTTCGCAAAGCGCTGCACCTGATCCAATAAGTCCGAGTAGGTCAGGGTTCGAGTATCGCCAGGCTCGCCCTCCCAATGGAGGGCAACCTTCTGACCCAAACCAGCCTCGACATGGCGATCAAGACAGTTATAGGAGACGTTCAATTTGCCGCCGAGGAACCACTTGGCGTTTGGTAGATCCCATTCAAGAGTCGTATGAAAGTCCTGGAACCAAGTCAGGGAATCGCGAGCTTGCGCAGCCCAAAAAGCCTCTGGGTCCTGTGCAGCAGTGGCGTAAATTGTTGGGTCTGAGAGGTTGGCTGCAGCCACAAATGCCTCAGAAGGAGCAAAGGTTCGGTTCTCGTGGAAGTAGTCCTCGATGGTGGCGGCCTCGGTGGCGCTGCTATCAGGTGTATTCGTTTGGTCCGACATCTAGTCCCCTACTGCTCGTGCACTGACCTTCGAATGGTAGAGGAAACACAGAACCTCTGTCGGGCCGTGAGAAACCCTGAAACTCCCTACTCCAAGGCTACGGTTCAGTCGAATGAACCTGATCGAGAGATACCAGTTCAACCGAACAAGCTTTCAACTCCTTGGCCGCAGCTTGAGTGAGTCTCAGGGGCAAGTCAACGTTGTGGCCACTCCAGAGTGGACAGTGTCTGACAACTTTGCGCATATGGCAGGCGTGGCCGATGACGTCTTGGCGGGTCGCCTAGAAGGGGTCGCTACCGACCCATGGACTGAGGCTCAAGTTCAGGCCCGGCGGGGTCGTTCCTTGAGCGAACTCCTCGAAGAGTGGGAATCAAAAGCACCTGCCGTTGAAGAACTCCTCATGCCAATGGCAGACCAGATCGATCCACGTTTGGTCATTGACCTGTGGACCCACGAACAAGATGTCCGAGGTGCCCTAGGAATTCCAGGAGGCGACCGTGACAAGACGCTGAACTGGATTGTTGAACAGGTTGTGGCTGGTTGGCTGAAACGAATTGAACGCTCTGACCTGAACGCTCTGGAGATTGAAATCCTGCCCGCCGCTGGCGACCTTCAGGCCCAGAACGACCCAAAGACATCTGGGGAACCAGCCGGCTCGCTGCGGATTGCCCCGTTTGAGGCTGCTCGACTCACCCTTGGCCGGCGAAGTCGTCAGCAGATTCTGAACTACGACTGGTCAGGTGTGGCTGACCCTGCTGCCTACATCGACTTACTCGTGGTGTTTAGTCCTGCGATTCAGGACATCGTCGAAGCCTAGGGCGCAGGTCGCTCCTACATCCCTACCGGGCAGAGGTCAGCTTGTGGGCAAAGAGCAGATAAACCCAGTACGAGGATCAACCCCACCAGCAAGAAGCTGCAAGTAGGCCGCCGTTACGGCATCGGCCCCCTGAACGTCTTGGTACTCGACCCAGCTAGTGCTCCACTCAACGTAGTTGTCCCATGCGCTGCTGACGCTGGCGTCGAGCTGTTCGGATCCCCAGTCCTTGGTTCGCTTTGCTATCTGGGTTGGAGCAAAAAAGAATTGAGGTGCTGGGGCAGGAATCTGTTGGCCCGCAGAATCTGCTGAGTGATCCCAATGGGTGCCACCTACGGTCATCGAGTGTTCAAGAAGGCCACTCAAATGAGTGTGCACGGCTAGCAGCACATCTTGGTTACCGGCAATATCGACGTAGACCGATGGCCTGTTCGCAATCTGATCAATCTGCTCGTAGGAGTACACCTGGTCATACACATCCAAGCCCTTGGTGAACTCGAGGTTGGCCGCCGAGGTCAGCCCACAGACTTTCACTCCTCGCTCCCGTGCGAGATAGGCAACGCCGATCGCAGTCTTGCTTGAGGCGCTCGAGATGACCATCTGCTCGGAACCAAACTCGGCCTGGTCGAGCAGGAAATCATCAATCAAAAAGGCCGTAAAGAACAACGGGTACAACAACATGTGCTGCTGCTCGCGGTCTGAACGGTAGATGGGGTCAGCAACACAGCGGCTGTAGCGACTGTAGGCAGACGCAAGGGCAGTTCGATGAGGAGAGATATCGGTGATACCTCGTTCATCAGCGCGCCCAGGGAGGATGATCAACTCAGAAGACATCGGAAAATATCCATAGAAAAGTTCGCCGGCTACAGCATCCGCAGACTTGCTTTCAACGACTTCACCAAACCCCCAGACTGGAATTCGGCCCCAGTCTGCAGCATCAGATTTGCTCACAGGGAAGAACTCCCAGTAGCTCAACATGTCTCCGAAAACCGCATAGGTGATGTTGTTTGATGACAGGGCAAAGGCCTTAACTCGCAGGCGAACTTGGCCTTCTTCTAGGGGACGACCCTGTGCTGGCTCGACTCGCACCTGCGACAGATTCTGCTTGGCAACTTCGATATTCATCTCTGGTCCTGTCATGTTGCGAAGTGAAGATAGGCCATCAGCCTATGTGCCACTCCAAGACCTGAAAGTCCCCTAGGCCTGCAGGGTCGAGTAACGCTTCTGCCTCGATGACTCGACTGCGTCCTCGTACTGCTTCCAAACTTCCCTCGCTGGCACCTTCGCTCCAGATCTGGCGCCCAACCTCGACAAGACGGTCAATCCCCCACTGCGACAACCAGTCTGCTTGTGTTGAAGACTGCAGACCAGGAGCTACCCGTTGCAGTTGATCTAGAGCAACCTCGCAGGTGATGTCTTGGCTACCCGGGGCGTGTAGCGGGTGCTGGCCTCGCTTGTGTGCCTGATAGGTGCGCAACCACTCAGCACTCGAGCGCTCTGATAAACCGGCGGAATCTGCGCAGTAATCAACCACCAGAACTGAACCCTTTTGGAGGAGCGACAGGGCTCGATAGAGCCAGTCTGCTGCCTGTGTCTGCAAAGGTATCCGTGCCCCCAACAGCGCGTGTGGAAGCAGTTCATTTGCTAGGCGATCAGTTCCTGGATCCGCGGGCACGAGCAACTCCGATAACTCGCCATCTTGAACAGTGACCCGGAGTTCCAACCAGCCAGCGTGTCCGCGCTCAAGGATTCGAACTGGCAGGTTGTCGAGTAGTTCGTTCGCAATCACCACCCCAACCACTGATTCCGCTGGCAGATCAGCAAGCGAACAGAACAAGGGGCCTGCACCCTGATCAACTGTGACTAGGGCTTGGTCCTCATCAGTCGCTGGCCCAAAGACCTCATAAGGCTGCACCAGGGGTAGGTAGTCCCCCTGACGCTCTCTGAGTGCCTCAGACCGCTCGACGAGCACGTAGCGCAGAGCAGGAGCACATGCAGGCTGAGCAGCACGAACTGCTATGGCGAGAGCACCTCGGCCTGCAGCAGCTTCGACCACAACAAATGGATCGGGGCATCCAAGTTCTTGCCATCGGGCGTCAAGAAACTCTGCCAAGACCATGCCGAATAGCGGGCCCACCTCGGGGCTAGTCAGAAAGTCCGCTCCAGCACGGCCTGCTCCTCCACCGCTAGAAAAGAATCCGCCCGAGGGGTGATAGAGCGCAAGCTCCATGAACTCATCAAAGCGAATCGAACCGTTTCGAGAAATCCTCTCGAGTAGGTCGTCAATGAGCGGCTTCGGTTGTTCGACCACTAGGTCGCCCTAGCGGCCGAGGGCTGCAGCTACTGGACTGAAATCGCTGATGTTGGTGAGGAGCCCTGGCAACACGCCGAACATAACGGTTGCAACCACTGTGATTCCCATAGCACCTATCAAGGTGAACGGAATTTTGACTGGGGCGGTGTCTCCATCTGGGGCTTCATCGAACCACATGGTCTTAGCCACGTTCAGGTAGTAGTAGGCGGCCACAACGGTGTTGATAGCCATGATGATTGCCAGTCCGTAGCCAAGCGCTGTGTTTCCACCGATCAGGGCCTGCCAGACGCCGAACTTGGCATACCAGCCACCGAAAGGCGGGATCCCTGCGAGTGATGCCAAGAAGATGGTCATCACTACGGTGAGCCCTGGCATGTAACTGAATAGGCCACCTAGGGACGTGATTTCGGCCGAGCGAGTCTTGCGAGTGATGGCAATGATGACGGCGAAGGCTCCCAAGTTCATGGCCGCATAAATCACTAGGTAGATCACGATTGAGGACAAAGCCTGCTCTCGATTGGTCTCGATTACAGCGAATGGAGCCAACATGAACCCAGCCTGGGCAATACCCGAGTATGCCAACATGCGAACCACGTTGGTCTGCTTGAGCGCAATCAGGTTGCCCACTGTCATCGAGAGAATCGCCAGTACTGCAAATACGGGTTGGATAATGTCAGGACGAGCAGCGAAGCAGTAAAAGACGATCTGGATGAGCGCAACAAACCCGGCCGTCTTTGACGCCACCGCCAAGAAAGCTGTTACTGGAGTGGGCGCACCCTCGTAGGTATCTGGAGCCCAGGTATGGAAGGGCACTGCCGATACCTTGAAAGCAAAGCCGATGATCACAAAAATCATGGCCAGAGTCACAATCGGAGCGCCGCGCCCATCACCGATTCGCACCAGATTTTCGGCAATGACATCAAGGCGAGTTGAGCGACCGACGCCGTACATCAGCGACATGCCGTACAGCAGCACTGCTGAAGCGAATACACCCATCAGGTAGTACTTCAGTCCAGCTTCGTTCGACTTCTCGTCACCCTTGCGCCAAGCCGCAAGCATGTACGCCGGGATGGAGAGCAGTTCGAGCGCAACAAAGATCATGAGCAGATCGCGAGCCGAGCACATCACCAGCATGCCCAAGACAGCGGCCACAATGAGGGAGTAATACTCGCTCTCCCAGTAGTCGCCGTCTGCCACATAGTTCGTGGACATCAGCACAACTATGTAGGCCGAGACCAAGAACAGCGCCTTGAGTACCAACGACATGGAATCAACAACGTAGGAACCACCAAAGAGCACCCTTGTGCTGCCGTCTATGGCCAAGGTAATCACGGGGATCAGGGCTCCGAGCAATACCAAACTTGCCAGCGTGGGCATGAACGGCTTGGCCTTGTCCAACTTGAACGAGTCGAGCAGGATCAGAACCAAGCTTCCTACCAGAATCACCATCTCGGGCGCGATGGCATGCCAGTCAATGGTCGGCGACAAGAAGTCCGCCTCTGGAAGGAGTTGCAGGAGTGTGGCGATCACTGAGGATCAGCCCCCGACCGTTCGGGCAATAACTTCAACAGCAGGGCCAGCGACATTAAAGATGAGGCCTGGGAAGAAACCGAGAATGACAATGCCCGCAATAATTGGGGACCATGCCAACCACTCAAACTTGTTCACGTCGGTGATGTTGGGATCATTTTCGAACTCTTCGCTTGGAGTCCCAAACGCAGTGCGCTGATACAGCCAGAGCAGGTAGCCGGCAGCCAACACTGTGCCAACAGCGGCTAGCACCATGAGGGTGCGGAACAGCGCCACGTTCAGCCCAACTGCAGGCTCATAAGCCGCAAGGATTGCTGGGAACTCGCCCCAGAAGCCGGCCAGACCTGGAAGCCCAAGTGAAGCCATGGTGGCGAAACCTAGAATCCAGCCCATCTTGGGCGCAGAGACGAGTAGGCCGCCGAGTCGCTTGATATCGAGCGTGTGGTAACGCTCCTTGACTGAGCCTGCGATGAAGAACAACAGCCCAGTGATCAGGCCGTGAGCCACCATGCCGAACACAGCGGCGTTCAAGCCAAAGGCTGTCAGGGTAGAGATTCCCAACATGGTGTAACCCATATGAGACACCGAGGAGAATGCAATGAGCCGCTTCATATCTGTCTGGGCCAGACAGCCAAGCGCACCGTAGATGATGCCAATCACGGCCAAGATGCCAATGATCGGGGCCCAAGCACGAGCCGCAACTGGGAGGATTGGAATTGCAATTCGGATGAATCCGTAGGTACCCAACTTGAGCAAGACTGCTGCAAGGATGACTGATCCCTGCGTGGGGGCTTGGGTGTGAGCATCTGGCAACCAAGTATGGAACGGGAACATCGGCACCTTGATGCCGAAGCCCAAGAACATGCCACCGAAGATGACAATGGCAGTGGTCTTGGCTATGCCTGCGGCACCCGAATAGGTGAGCGCCTGCATACCAAAGCTGCGGAGCGGATCCCCCGCTTGCATATCTGCGTAACTTCCACCCAAGGCCCGCAATTGTTCAAGTGCGATTCCAGTAGGTGCCTTCGCTAGGAAGTACAGCGCTACGAAAGCCACGATCATGAACGCTGATCCAAAGAGGGTGTACAAGAAGAACTTGATCGAGGCGTAGCGGCGTTGCTCGCCACCCCAGACCCCGATCAGGAAGTACATCGGGAGCAGCGTGACCTCGAAGAACACGAAGAACAGAATCAGGTCCTGAGCAAGGAAGGATCCGATCATCGCTGTTTCAAGAATCAGCATGAGTGTGAAGAATGCTTTGGGGTTGCCAGGGTTTGGCACATGCTGCCAGCTGTAAATCACGACCAGCGGAACAATGAACAAGGTGAGCGCTAACAGCGGTAACGAGAGCCCATCAAGGCCCAGAATGAAGTTGCTGTTAATCAGCTCAATCCAGTTCCTGTTGACCATGAACTGCAGGTTTTCTGAATCGCCGTAGTCAAAGTTGAGCATCAACAAGATGCCCATAGCGGCCGCAGCTAGCGGTGCGCCCAATGCCACAAGTTTGATGGCACCCTCAGATTGTTTGGGTATGGCCATCATCACTAACGCCCCTGCCAACGGCAAGAAAATAGTGAGGACAAGACCCCAGTCGTTCAAGAAATTCATCATCGGATTCGGCTCTCCCTGTCGTTCATCAGCCGATTACCACCACGAACACGCCGGCCAAAATTGCTACAGCGGCGAAGAACAGTGCTGCGTACTGCTGGATCCGTCCGGTCTGAGTGAGACGCAGCATTGCGCCAACACCACTCGCAGATGACCCGGCACCATTAACGGCGCCGTCGACGACCTTTTGGTCGACGTTCTTATAAACCCAACTACCCGAGCCAACTGCAGTCTTTCCGACCAGGTTCACCGTGCCATCAATGACGTTGGCACTGAACCAATTGGCTGCCCGGGCGAGCGGGCCTTTCACAAACCCCACGATGACTGTGGTGTACAGCCAATCGAAGTAGTACTTGTTGACGAGAATGTTCTTGAAGAAGGCTGCAACCTTGTTGCGTTCGGCCAAACCATGCAGACCGGCAAAGGCATCCTTGAAGAAGTACAAGTAGGCCAGCCCAATACCTGAGAGGCCAACCAAGACCGAGATCACGGCTAGCGCAGGATTGAATCCTGCGTGACTGATTGCCGGGAAATACAAACCGACGGGTTCGACATAGTGCTCGAAACGAGTCTGCGTGCCTTCGGGCAAGAAATCGAAAGCTGCGGGAAGGTTCACGATGCCTGCGATGGCACCAAGGGAAGCCAAGATGATGAGCGGAGTCGTAATTCTTGGCCCTGACTCATGGGGGGTTCCATGGCCGCGGTACTCGCCATAGAAGGCGTACCAAATCGTTCGGGTCATATACGCAGCAGTGCAGAAAGCTGCGAGCAACAACATCACAAGCATGACGTGGTACTCACCATTGGCACCTTCGGTACCGGGGAAGGATCCGGTTCCGGCGAGGATCTCGTCTTTCGACCAGAACCCTGACAGCGGGAATACCCCAGCTAGGGCGGCAGTAGCCACTAGATAGGTCCAGAACGTCTTCGGCATGATCTTTCGGAGTCCGCCCATGTCATCGACCATGTTGAAGCTGTGGTGACATGCGTGGCTGAGCGAGCCAGCGCCGAGGAACAGGCAGGCCTTAAAGAATGCGTGTGTAAACAAGTGGAACAGTGCTGCAGTCCAAGCACCAACACCCAGTGCCGTGACCATGAATCCAAGCTGCGAGACCGTCGAGTAGGCCAGCACCTTCTTGATGTCCTTCTGCACGAAGGCCAACATGGCGCCAAAGAGTGCCGTGATTGCCCCGATCATGGACAGCGCGTTGACCGAGGATCCAGAGATGGACAGGCCCTCAAAGAACACTGGGTAGAGACGAGCCACCATGTACACACCCGCTACAACCATGGTGGCAGCGTGAATCAGCGCGGAGACTGGGGTCGGGCCGGCCATGGCATCGGGAAGCCAGGTATGCAGGATGAACTGCCCGGACTTGGACATGACCGCCGTGATGAGACACAACGAACCAATCAGCAGCAAGTTGTGAGAAATTTCACCCTCATTTGCCAAAATGTTGAGGTCCATGATGGAGAACGATTTACCCGCTGCGAAGTACAACACGATGACGCCGACCAGCAAACCAATATCGCCCACACGGTTTGTCAAGAAGGCCTTGAGCGCAGCATCAGAGTTCGGCTTCTCTTCCCACCAATGGCCGATCAACGCAAAGGAGCAGACTCCAACCAACTCCCAGCCAACAATCATCTGCAGGGTGTTCTCGCTGAGCACGAAGAACAACATGGAAGCAGTGAACAAGCTGAGGAATGCGAAGTAGTGGGTGTATCGACGATCCCCGTGCACGTAATCCGTGCTGAAGACGTGCACCAACAGCGAGATCAGCGTCACGACAATGAGCAACAGAACGGATTGGCCGTCCACCAGCGTGCCAATCGAAATGGTCTGATCGCCGTTCTCGAACCAGTTAATGCAAGAGACCACTGGCCGAGTCGCAACTTCTTCGTGACCACCCTTCTCTGCACCGGCGGGCTCGGTAGCTGCCGGAGCTGCTGGGGCTGCTGGGGCTGCTGATTCTCCTATTGGCGGAGCGGCTGCAGTTGCACCTTCGGTGCTATGGCCGCCTTCGTTATGTCCCTCGCCGGCTTTTTTGCCAGCAGTCTTGCCCTCAGTTTTGCCCTCTACGTGTTCGACGCCCTCGCCAACAGCTGCAGCTTCTGCGGCCACGCTTGAACAACTCGGATCTACGTTAGCTAGTGCAGCACCTTCTGCAGCAGGCCCGTGACCTTCAGGGTTGTTGTTGCTCCAAGCAATCCAGTTGCCGCCTGTGAGCAGAGCAAGCACAAAGGCTGCCCCTACAAAGACAATTCCAATCTCTGCACCCTTCTTGGGCATCTTTTTGCCAAAGAACAAGATGAGCAGGAAGGACAGCGCCATGAGCGCCGGGATAATCCAGACATGCGTGAAGAACCACATACCGTTCAGCCCTTCATCTCGTCGAGCTCGTCAATATCAACTGAGCGTTGGTTCCGATAAATCAGCAACACGATGGCCAAGCCCACGCCAACCTCGGCTGCGGCAATGGCAATCGTGAACAAGGCAAACACCTGACCAGCGACTCCCCAGTAGGTACTAAAGACAATCAAGTTGATATTGACGGCGTTGAGCACAAGCTCAATCGACATCAACACCAGCACGCCGTTCTTACGAACGATGACGCCATAGACACCAATGGTGAACAAGATCGCAGACAGCAAAAGGAATTGATTCAGAAACATGATTCGGTGTCCTCCCCTCAGTCCCGGCGAGCCAGGACGATGGCCCCAATCAGGGCGGCGAGTAGGAGCAGGGACAGCATCTCAAACGGAATCAAGTACTGCCCAAAGATGGCATCCGATACGGCTTGGGTCCGGCCGTTTGTATTCGGTCCAGCAACACCCTCGTAAGCAGCGAAGGTGAGTTCGGAACGACCAAAAGTTTCAATCAGCGCGTAGGAGAGAACGGCTAGTAGCGCCACCCCAACCCCAATGCCGATTTTCTTTTGATTGTTGTCTAGGTCATCGGAGACACCGAGTGGCGCCCGGGTCAACATCACGCCGAAGAGGAACAGCACGATGACAGCACCGAGGTACACCAAGAACTGGGTAACCGCCACAAACTCGGCCTGCAGAAGTATGTAATTCAGTCCTACTCCGCCGAGCACGACCACCAACCAGAGGGCTGCGTGCACGACGTTCTTGGTTGTTACAACGCGAAGAGCTGCGAAAATCATCACCACTGCCTGCACGGCGAATACCACATTCGCAGGAGCGTCGAAGGTGGTCTCAGGCGTCACAAGCGGGACAACCTCAGCAATGATCAGCGCAGCGGAGTTCATCGCGGCACCTTCTTCACCTTTACCTCGGAGCCTGCTTCGAGGGGTTCAAAATCTGGAACCGTTTCCATCCATTCATCAAGTCGAGACTTGTCATGAAGGAGGTCCTGTATACGCACTTCGGAGTACTCGTATTCGGGGGACCAGAACAGGGCTTCGAAGGGGCAGACCTCTACGCAGATCCCGCAATACATGCAGAGCGAGTAATCAATATCAAAGCGATCAAGGGCATTGACCGAGCGAGGCTTCCCGCCTTCTCGGCGAGGTGGAGCGAGTGTCTTGTGCGCCTCGATATAGATACACCAGTCCGGGCATTCGCGAGCGCAGAGCATGCACGAGGTGCAGTTCTCTTCCTTCAGCGCAATCACGCCGCGGGCACGAGCAACGGGTTCTTCTTTTTCGTGGGGATACTGCACAGTTGCAGCACCCTTTGCCGGCGACGGCGGACGTAGCAGCCCATCAGGAAACATGGTTTCCACAGCTGTCTTCATGGTGATTCCAAGACCTTTGACAATCCCTGGAACTTTGGGCTTGTTTGCCATTAGAACACCACCTTCATGACACCGGTTACCACGATATTTGCCAAGGCCAAGGGAATGAGGACCTTCCAAGCAAGCTTCTGCAACTGGTCCTCACGAAAGCGAGGAAGGCTGAAGCGAACCCAGAACACTACGCCCACTAGGAGCACTGCCTTGGTAGAGATCATGATTGGCCCGATTGCATTCATGGCGCCGTCAGAAATTCCCCAAGCACCGGGCAATTGCCATCCACCTAGGAACAGAGTCGAGGCCACAGCTGCGAACGCCACTGCAGTTGCGAACTCTGCAATGAAATACACCAGGAACCGAATTCCGGTGTATTCCACCTGATAACCAGCGACAAGTTCGGACTCGGCAATGGGCATATCGAACGGGGTCTGGGTGAGCTCAGCCTGCACCGCAATTAAGAAGATGGTGAAGCCAACAATCTGAGTGAGGATGTAGGGGTTTCCAATACCCGTCCACCCAAAAATTGCTCCGTCAGACTGCGCTGCGACGATGTCTTGCAAGTTCAGGCTGCCAGCCGAAATGACTACGCCGACTACAGCAAGGATCAAGGGAAGTTCATACGCAATGAGCTGCCCGCCCGCTCGTAGTGCACCCATGAGGGCATATTTATTGGCCGAGGCCCAGCCAGCCATCAGAATGCCAATCACCGACAGCGAAGACATCGCTAGGACGAAGTAGATGCCAGTCCCGAGGTCAGCCACCACTGCGTTCGGGCCTGCGGGAATAACCACGAACATCAAGAACGTTGATGCCAATACCACTGCAGGAGCGATTCCAAAGATGAACTTGTCCGAGTCCTCGGTGAAGATGTCTTCCTTCTGCAGCCACTTACCGACCTCTGCGAGCAACTGCATCGAGCCATACGGCCCAGCCTCCATGGGGCCAAGCCTGCTCTGCATAAAGCTCACGAACTTGAACAGGTACAGATACACCGCGCCGCCGGTCAGCAGCAGCAGGGCAACGAGTCCCAGCAGGACGCGAATTGTCGTCTCTTGCCAGTAGGCAAGTTCGAGTCCCAAGATCGGATAGAGGACTGCCTGGGTCATCGGTCGATGTCTCCCAGGATGAAATAGAGCGAAGCCAAGATCGTGATGATGTCGGGAACATACACGCCGCGCAAAAGCCACGGGGTAATCGAGACGTTGTTAAAGCTGGCAGAACGAATCTTGACTCTGAAGGGAGTGAGTTCGCCCTTTGAGACAACGTAGAAACCCATCTCTCCGAGCGGGTTCTCTGTGGCCACATAGGCTTCACCAGCAGGCACCTTGATAATGCGCGGAACCTTGGCCATGATCGGCCCGCCGGGCACACCATCACAGATCTGATCGATCATCTTGGTCGACTCACGAACCTCTTGCAGACGCACCCAGAACCGAGCGAACGAATCGCCATCGGGATGCGTCCAGACCTTCCAGTCAAGCTCGGGGTAGACAAAACCAAATGGAGCGTCGCGACGCAGATCCCAGTCAATGCCTGATGCTCGAGCATTCGCACCCGAGAGTCCGTACTGCATTGCAACGTCTGTTGGAATGACACCAATGCCGCGAGTTCGACTGGCAAAGATCTCTGCGTTCATGAAGAGACCCTCGATCTCATCGCAGAACGAACGCACTTTGTTCATGACGTTCTTGGTCTCTACCAACCAGCCCTTGGGAAGATCGTCCTTCAGGCCGCCGATGCGGTCAAAGTTCGGGTGGAAACGTCCACCCGTCACAGCCTCAATCTGATCAAGCACAAACTCTCGATCGCGGAAAGCATAAAAGGCCGGAGTTACTGCTCCGAGCTGCACGCCCATATCGCCTAGGAACAGAATCAGGTTTGCAACCCGAGACATCTCAAAGAGCAGGGTACGAATCCACTGAGCGCGAGGCGGTGCTTCGATGCCCATGAGTTGCTCAGAGGCCAAAATGAAGGGCACCTCGTTTGCAAAGCTGCCCAGCCAATCAATGCGATTCACTAAGGCCGTAATCTGCGGGTAGGTACGAACCTCGGTCAGCTTCTCGTACCCGCGATGCATGTAGCCCGCTATTGGCTCCGCAGCCACGACCTGCTCGCCATCTAGCTTGGCAACAATTCTGAGCGTGCCGTGAGTGGCCGGGTGCTGAGGACCCATGTTCAGGATCATGCCCTCTGTCTCGAGCTCAACATTGACCCGAGCATCAGCGGCCTTGGCCGCGATGTACTGCAATTTTTGCCGGTCAGTTATCGCAGTCATGCGTCTGCCCCTTCGGCTGTGCCAGTTTCTTCGGCTTCATCTGAGTCACCTGTTGGCATTTGTTCAACATCCACAATTCCAGGCCAAGGCTTGACGTGGCGCGCAAGAAGCGGGAAGTCCTTCCGAAGCGGATGGCCCTCGAATCCCGTTGGCAAATACATGTTGCGCAGAGCAGGGTGGCCCGTAAAGTCAATCCCGAACATCTCATGAGCCTCGCGCTCATGCCAGTCAGCACCTGCGTACACCTTGGTCCACGTGCTCAGAGCCAGGGTGTCATCGGGGACATCAACTTTGAGTGTGACTCCCCAGTTGCTGCCCTGCTCGCCAATATGAGCAACTCTGGCAAAGACTTGGAATCGAGTCTCGCCTCCGGCGAATCCATGTTCAAAGCCCTGATCTGGTTCCGAGTTGGTTGAGGCTTGAGCAGCATCTGGCTCTTCAGCCTCGGCAGCAGCTACCTCAAGAAGACGGTCCACCTCTGAATCCATAGAACGACCAAACGGAGAGGGCATCCAGTCAATAGCTGACAAGAAACCGAAGTACCGAGCCTGCAACTGGTTGCGCGCTACCTCGCCCGCTTCATGCCACGCATCTGCGGAAACTCGAATCCAGAGGTCCTTATCAACCACGATGTGGGAATCGACCACTGCATCGCCGAGTGCTTCCACAAACCTGCCAAGCAGCGCTTCGCGAGCCTCATCTACGGGGCCTTCTGGCTCCATGGGTTCGACTACGGCAGCTTCTTCGTTGTCTAGGGGAGTTTCGCTTTGGTCAGACATGGGTGCTCACTCGACCACAAGTGGCGCACCGCGCCAGCGCTCGGCCATGTCTTCATGCAAGATGCGCTCCTGCAACATGACAACACCTTCTAGCAGCGCCTCGGGGCGTGGCGGGCAACCGGGGACGTAGACATCGACCGGAATGATCTGATCTACGCCCTTGGTGACGGAGTAACTATCCCAGTAGGGCCCGCCGCAGTTAGCGCAGGATCCCATCGAGATGACGTACTTCGGATCGGGCATTTGCTCGTAGAGCCGACGAATGGAGGGTGCCATTTTGTCTGTCACGGTGCCCGAGATAACCACTAGGTCTGTCTGACGCGGTCCGGCGGGCAGCGGAATGACACCCAAACGCATGACGTCATACCTAGGGGAAGCGAACGCTGCGCCCATCTCGATTGCACAGCAGGCAAGTCCCCACTGGTAGACCCAGATTGAGTACTTGCGAGACATGTTCAGCAGCGTGGTCAGCGGCTTTGGCATTTTTCCGCTCTCGACGAGTCCTAGGCCCATTTAAGAACTCCCTTACGCCAGGCGTACACCAGCCCAAGCAATAGAACGCCGATGAAGATGAACATTTCGATGAGACCGAAATAGCCATAAGCCTCGAGGCGAGTAGCCCACGGGAAGATGAAGACTGCTTCTACGTCGAACATGACGAACAGGAGCGCAAAGATGTAGTAGCGAACCTGACTCTGCGACCACATCGTGCCCACTGGGTCAACACCAGACTCATAGGTCTTGTACTTACCGGCCTGTGGCCGGTTCGGCCGCAGTGCCCACGAGATCAGCAGGAGAAGACCAAACAGCAAAAAGCTGAGGCCCACGAAGATCCCGACGGTGAGATAGGAGCGGAGGAAGTCGCTAAGCGGATTCGCCATCGGCTGGGAGACTACTCAGGACCGCGACCCGAGACCAAAGCAGAGACCCCAAAAATTGCAAATATTTGTTGAAGCCTCCCTGGCGAAAACGCAAAACGCAGCTTTCGCAGTAGATTCAGACAGGTAACTCAGAGAATTCCGAGCAGAATTCGGCTCGTGCCGAAAAGCACAAAACAAGGGGTGGCCACGTATATGTCAGCAAATGAAATTCGTTTTTCTGCCCCAGACATTGGCCGTGCCGAAGTAGAAGCCGCTGAGCGGGCGCTGTTGAGTGGCTGGATCACCACTGGTGAGGAATGCAAGTCTCTCGAAGCGGAGCTGGCTGAATACCTCGGCGTTGAGCACGTCATTGCAATGTCTTCGTGCACAGCGGCCCTCGAGATTGCCGCAGCGCATCTCGGCCTGCCTGAAGGGTCCCGCATCGGGGTCCCGACCTGGACCTTCGTCTCAACTGCAATTGCTCCCTTTCACCGCGGGCTGCGGCCAGTCCCGCTCGATATTGAATCGGACACGTTCAACCTGTCCCCGACAGCGCTTGCAGCCGCTCTTGAGGACGGTGGTCTTGATGCCGTCATTGGGGTGCATTTCTCTGGCACTCCACTCTCGACGGAGATACATCAGCTGTGTGCCGATGCAGGCGTCCCTCTGATAGAGGACGCAGCTCACGCTCTTGGCGCACAAGACGAGCGGGGCATGATCGGTGGCAAAGGTACCGCCGGCTGCTGTTTCTCCTTCTACGCCACGAAGAACCTGACTTCTGCCGAAGGCGGCGCGCTAGCAACCGACGACCCAGAGCTTGCAGCCTTCGCTCAGTCATTTCGACTACACGGCCTGAGTCGAGATGCTTGGGCGCGATACACGCCCGGGGCGAAGACAGAGGGATATGACATTTTGGGAGACGGCCTGAAAGCCAATCTGCCGGACGTACTCGCTGCCATTGCTCGAGCCCAACTTGTTCGCTTCTCTGACCTTCAGGCCCGCAGACGGGAGTTGGCTCTGCAATACCGTGAGCAACTCGGCAGCATTGAGGGTTTGCAGATTGTGCCAAAGGAGCTTCCCGAAGGTGGGGCCGATCACCTGATGGTTGTTCTGCTTCCAGATGGGGAGGATCGATCACTGGTTCAGAAGCAACTCTCGGCAGAGTCCATTGGATCAAGCGTGCATTTCCGACCCCTTCATACCTTTAATTGGTTTGCAGATAACGGGTTGACTTCTGGCCCCGGCGGAACCCCTGTTGCCGACATATACGCAGATCGAGCACTGAGCCTGCCGTTTCACACGATGCTCAGTTCTTCTGATGTGGAGCGAGTGTGTTCCGTGCTGAGTCGCGCCCTAACAACTTGAGGTGAGGAGTCCAATGTCGACATGGCTCTCGTTCCGTCTCATTGTTGACCGTATTCTCGGAGCGATTCTTGCAGTGCTGACGGCACCCCTCGTGGGGGTCCTAGCTGTTCTGGTTCGTCGCCATGATGGAGACTCACCGCTGATCACCGTCCCACGAGTCGGAGTAAACGGCCAAACATTTGGCATGTGGAAAATCCGCTCCATGCGAGTGGACACAGCCGATGGACACGCATCCGGCCTTGCGCTCACCAGCACAAACGATCAGCGAATCACCCCAATTGGTGCTCGCATGCGTTCGCTACACCTTGACGAATTGCCACAGCTGTACAACGTTGCTCTGGGTCAGATGTGCCTGCTGGGACCACGCCCCGAAGCTCCCCAGTTTGTCGACCTAGAGAATCCCGTCTGGCGGCAGGTGCTGACTGTCCCACCGGGAATTGCCGGCCCCACCCAACTGATCGTGGGAGATTGGGAGCGGAGTGAAATCGACAAAGACAACAACGGCGACGCGTACCAACGAGTAGTTGTCCCTGTGAAGCTAGCGATCGATCGCTGGTATCTCATGAACGCTTCCCCGCGTCTCGACCTGTTGGTGCTGACCAGCTTGATTCGACATGTGTTGCCCGGTGGAGAGTCAAAGCGGCTACAAGAAGTAGTCGCTGCGTCAGTTCCCGAATCCTCGCTGCCAATTTTGAGCCACCCCTGATGAGCGTCTTCAGACTGCTCTGCATGTGCACGGCCAACCAGTGCCGCTCACCAATGGCAGAAGTCCTCGCTGCGAATCAGCTTATGGAGCGTGGCGTTGACGCTGTGGTGGTCTCTTCTGGGATGCTCGAGGGAGGCAAGCCCGCAACGAACGGCTCGGTCAACACCATGCGCACTCGTGGGTTTGACCTGAGCATGCACCAGAGCAGGCAGATCGACCCAGACACCATCGGTGCAGCAGATCTGATCCTGACCATGGAACGCCGCCACCTGACTGCTATTGCCGAGCTTGATGTAGATGCTGTGGTCAAGTCGTTCCCACTCAAGGAACTCGCAGAGCTTGCTCCAATCGTTGGGTGGCGCTCGACCACTGTTTCGGTGAGCGACTGGGTCCGCCAAGCGAACGCTCTGCGGCTACCCGGTTCAGTGCTCTCTCGGGAAACGCAGTTCGATGTGGCCGACCCCATGGGAGGGTCAAAGCGCAACTATGCCAAGGCTGCTGATGAGATCAGCGAGCTCCTCGAGACAGTGTTTCGGTTTCTATTTCCGGTTCGCTAGGTAGTCTCGGGCACCCAAGAATCTGAGCAAACACGAACACCGAAACCATGCTGAATAGGCAACAGGCCAACACCACAAGGATGTAGCTCAACAGCGAGTGTCTCGGATCCGGGGTGGGGTTCTGTAACAAGACAAGCACGATCAGCGCCCCGAGTGACATGACCCCGACTACTCGCACAGGCCGCAATAATCCAACTCGAACTGGCATGGCCAGGTTCTGGTAGAACCAGCCGGCGTTGCCATGCGAGTTCGCAGAATCCTCAAATAGAAATAGCCGAGTTGCAGTGGCGATGGATGTCACGGCGACAGCAAGAGCCATCCCGGCAAATACGTCACTGAATCGGTGCCACCCGGATCCAATAAGAGCAGTCACATATATCGCAGCGAGCAGTGCCGCCGCCGAAGCAAGAAAAGCTCGAATCGGTGCCTGACATGCAGATACTGCAGCTAGCAGCACAGCCATGACGGCTGCAGTGTGACCACTCGGGAGCGTGTTGCGCGAACTTGCATATGCAAGGTCAACCAGCTCGGGTCGGGTCACAGCACCTTTCAGTAATCTAGCAAGCACCACCGTCAGTGCAACTGAACCAAGCGCTACTGCACCGGTGCGCCACCACCCCCTGCGAACGGTGTCCACTGCAATCCATGCACACCCCAACAGCACTGATGGGATGGTTAGAACGTGCACCAGAAAAGTTGCTGGGCGTCTGGCAGCAAGTCGGATGGCTTTGCGGCCTTCAAAGGCAATATCGTCAAATCGTTGCCCTGGAGCGGTGCGCAGAAAGACCAGGTACAAACCAAGGAGCACAAGGGTTGCGAGTAACCCAAGCAGTAGCAACTGCAGAGCTTGGCGGTGCCGCGTCAGCATGAATTACTCAGCATGAATTACTCAGCATCTGTGCGTCAGGCGGGGTCTTGCTCTGCGGCAGTATCGGCATCAGCATCGGCATCAACATCAAGTGCCAAGGTCATCCGGCCGACCCAACTTCCGTTTGGTTCATTGAGTTCAACCCATCCAAGCGAGCGATAGAACGCCACTGCAGAAACGTTCGTGGGATGAACCGTCAGGTGCATAGCAAGAAACCCCTGCGCTGTTGCCCTCGCAGTTGCTTCAGTCATCAAAATCCCGCCGAGTCCTTGGCCCTGAGATGTTGGGTCTACAGCAATAGCGAGCACGCCGAAGGATCTGCGCGGAACCGCATCGGGCTTTTCAGCCACTGGCATTTGTGACCTGCGAAGAAGCAGTCGAACGCCTAGTCCGATCCGCTTCCAGCCCACGCCCCTGAGCAGGATCCCCGGATGCCGCGCAACGCGAGAGACCAAGAACCATCGCTCAGCCTTGACAAACCCAATAGTTGAACCACGAAACACCCCACCGAAAAGGAAGCCGGTAACTGTGCCGTCTTGAGTGGTAACCAGAGCAGTCAAATCATGAGGCCCAGTCAGTTGCCACTTGTAACTTCGCCGGACGGCTTCAACTCCGAGTTCTCCAAGCACGCTGCCAGGAAAGGCATGAACATGCAGCGCCGCAACTGCAGCTAGGTCTTGCTCGGTAGCAGTGCGCACGGCTACCGCTCCTGTAGTTCCCTCACGCTGCACCTGTCCTTCCACAATCACTCCCCGGCTTCTTCTGAGTAGTCCCCCGAACAAATTCCTCACGGATTTCAAGGGAGTCCATCATGGGCTTGCAACCCCTGGCAGCAACAAGGATAACTCCTGCTCCCAGCGCTCTCTCACCTGAGGCCAAGAGGACTTCTCGGCAAGCGCCCGCGCAGCAGCAGAAGTTTTAGAATACCGATCAGAGTTACTCAAGAGTTCGCATACTGCTTGAGCCATGGCCTCGTCATCCCCGGACTCAACAAGGACCCCATCATGGCCATCGGTGACCAAGGCTGGTATCCCGCCAACGGCAGTGGCAACTGGTACAAGCCCAGATGCGCAGGCTTCGAGCAGGCTGACGGGCATGTTGTCGACAACGTTGGTGTTCAAGAAAATATCGTTCTCTGCGAAGGCACGCCGCTTGGCCTCGGCGAGCATGTAACCGGGGAATTGAATTTGCGAATCAACTCCTAGGCGGCGCGCCTCGGCTCGGGTGGCTTCTAGCAGTCCGTGGTCTGCACCCCCCATCGTCATCTTGGCCTCTGGGAACGTTTCTACAACCCTCGCAAAAACTCGAACGGCCATGGTGGGGTCATAGTGCTCATGAAAGGTTCGCATCCACAAAAGATTCGGACGTGGCTCCGTGCGGACGGTGTAGTCATAGTTTTCTATCGCAAGCACATTAGGAATCACTCTGACATCTACCCCCCAGTCGCGGAAGGTCTCTGCCAAAAACTCAGAGGGAGCAAGTACAAGGTCAGCCCGGTCAAAGACCCGCTCCACCCACTCCCGGCGCTCCGGGCCGAATACAGGAAGATTGCCGCCATGCAAAAACAGCACCATTCGTTTCCCAGTGAGGCTTCCCAGGCGCGTAGCTAGCTCCGCAATCCAAAACGAGGTGCCAGAAAACACTGCAATAACTAACAGGTCTACCCTGCGCCAGAGCAGAATAGAAACAATCTGATGAGCGGTTCGCAGTGCTGGGTTCTTGATTGAAGACGCCCGGCGAATGCGGTAACCCGACTGCTGAAACAACCGTCCGAGCGTTTCGTTCTGACTGACTGGCTGCTCTTTTCGACCGCCGGAATGAATTCCTACGAACCCAATCCGCGGACCGATGGCAGAGAATCGATCATCAAAGCGATGGCCTAGTCGGTACCTCATTGCGAACCCTCATCAGTGGTCAAAGAGGACACGACAAGTCGCTCTTTGCCACCAGAGGTTCTGGGCACCGTTGGTACTTTCTCAATGAGCAGCCGAATCGATGGACCAAGTCGCTTTCGCAATTCGCCAACTAGAAACTCTTCGTCCCCGCTACTGAACGCCGTATCGACTTCGAGCAGCACGGTGATCTCTTCTAGAGAATCTTGACGCACTTGGGCTCGGCGCAGGTTGGGAACTCGCTGAAAGGCCAAGCTCATTGGTGCAGGACCTACCGTCGCTCCCTCAGGCGTCCGAACCACATCGTCCACGCGACCGATGATTTCGCTCACTCGAGGCAACCCGCGACCGCAGGCTGAAGGTTCTGGATCAGCCGGTATGGCAAGGTCCCCAGTTCGGTAGCGAAGCAGCGGCATTCCCTTGTTGATAAGGCCGGTAGCAATAATTTCGCGTCCCGGCCCTGCGGAGTTCTCGGCCAACTCCACGATGCCGTACTCGGTACTGATATGAAGCTCCCCGTGGTCGCATTCAGAGATAAAAGCGACCAGTTCACCAAGGCTGTAAGCATTGGTGACCCTGCAGCCAAAGGCCGTTTGGATGTCTTCTCTCACTGCCGGTGTGAGCGTTTCTGAACTCACGAGGATCGCTGTTGGTTGCACCCGACCAATGTCACCTGCGTCAAGCAACCCTCGAGCTATGCGATGTACTGCAGAAGTGTAGCCAGCAATGACCTGAGGTTGGAACTTTTCCAGCTGCCCCACGTAGTCGGCCAACGTCAGCGAGTTCAGGTGATAGACCGAGAAGTAGACCTGATTGAATGCAAGATTGCGACGCCAGTAGGGCCCGCCTTGCTGTGTTTCAGGAATGATCGGCTGCCCATGGAATGAGGCCATCCGCTGCCCAAGGCGCACTCCAGCCCAGGAACGACAACGCGCCTCGTAGGTGGCGTAATTGGCCCGAACCGCTGCCAGAGTTGCCCAGTACCGCACAGGGGTTCCCGTTGTGCCACCAGTAGTTTGCGCAATCAACTTGGGCCGAGGCTCATCTGGTAAGAATCGATCGGGGTCGGCCCGGACAATTTCCTTGTCGAGGATGGGCAGCTGAGACAAGTCTGCTGCAGTCCGAATCTCACGTGGATCAAGGCCAAGTTCACTAAAAATATCTCGGTAGTAAGGAACTCTTGCAGCACACCAAGTCACCATTGAGCGAAGGCGCGAGTCCTGATCGACCAGCAGTTCCTCCTCCGGCCACCACTGCCGGACGTTCAGGTCGAACACTTCTCTCCGGAACTGGCCGCCATGTCGTCGCGGAAGTTCCTTCATGCCATAGCCAGTGGCAAACGCATTCTGAACCGACACCGGTGCACGCTGATACAGATCGGAAAGGTTCATCGCGATACCCCTTGGTCTGTGGCAGCAACTACGCCCACTCCTGCTACATCAATCTCGTCAAGTTGCTCAAGCCAGTTTCCAACGAGTTGATGCCAACTGGCATTGGACTCAATCCAGTGCCGACCAGCGGCACCGAGTTCCGCTGCTCGCTCTGGAGAAGCAATTAACAGTCGAACAGCCTCGGCCAGATCTGCGCCATCGCCTGGTTTGGTCACGATCCCTGCCCCTGCTGCTGCAACGAGTCGTGACCCCTCGTCATCTCCGCTATAGATCACCGGCAGGCCGCTCGACATGGTGGGGAGCATTTTTGCTGAGCGGATAGTGCGGTACACGTCGCCTTCACGAACAGTCGCCAAGCCAGCCGTGCATGATCGGAGCAGTCGCGCAACCTCTTCTGGCGGCACGGGATCAAGGAAGGTCACATTTTGAAGCCCGCGAGTAGCTGCCTGCTCTTGCAGGGACTCCTTCTCGGAACCTCCGCCGACTAACACAAAGCAGACCGGTTCATCCACAAGTTGTTGAGCTGCATCAAGCACCACCTCAAGGCCATGGACATAGCCGTGCGTACCTGCATACAAGAACAGGTGCTCACCCGGAGCAAGGCCAAGTTCGGCTCGGACTTCAAGGTCCTGAGGTCCTGGCGAGAACATTTCGGTGTCCGCACCATTGGGGAGCCAGGTCATCTGCTTTGTCGTTACCCCCTTTTGCAGCAGGGCATCACGAACCCCTTCGGTAACTGCAGTGACTGCGTCAGCTTGGCGCAGCATGGCGCGCTCGGCCCACCGGAGCAACGCAACCACGCGGCCATCAGAAATCGTTCCGATCTCGACGATGGAGTCCACCCATAAGTCGGCCACGATGATAACAATCCGCTGCCGCCTCATTTTTGCGCAGAGGACTGCGGGTAGCGCGCCAAAGAGAGTCGGGTATTCGACAATGACCCAATGAGACTTTCGCGCAACTCCAATGCCGAGCACTGACATCACGCCGAAGGACAAGTAGTTCAAGATTCGCCCTAACCCCGAACCCATCGAGGCCCAGACCCAGACACGGCGAATCTTTGCACCGTTCTCGGACCGTGATTGAAGCGGTCGGTGAGACCAGCCTGGAAAAATCTTTCCGAGTGGATAGTTCGGTAAAGCCGTCACCACATCGACTCGGTTTCCACGGCCGACAAGGTCAGCCACGATCGAACCCAGTCGGACCTGCGCCGCACCTCTCTCTGGTGGAAAGTACTGAGTAACTAGCGTAAAGCTATTGCTCCCCCGAGGCTTCTGGGTCACTTTGACCCACCTGCTGAACCAGGGTCGCGTAGCGTGACGCCCCACTGCCGCTGCAGCATCTCTCGCACCCGATCCTGGAAGGCTTCAAGGGTCATCGTGGCGGCGTAGTCGCGAGCGGCCACTGCCATCTGCGCCCAACGCTCACGGTCATTGATCAAGGCAATGACCAACTCAGAGAGACGCTCCGAATCATCCGAAGGAAATACCAATCCTCGACTGCCCTCACCCGAAATTTCACCAGAGACCGGACTCTTGCCAAACACAGGAACCGTTGCGTGGACCATGCTTTCGAGTAGCACTTTGCCGTAGCCCTCTTGGCGAGTGGAGAGCAGATTCAAGTCTCCGTTTGCAAAGGCATCCATGACATCCCCATGGCTCACCGAGCCGTGGAACGTGACGAGTTCTGCCACCCCAAGGTCACTCGCAAGTTTCTCCAATTCGCCGAGGCAGGGGCCATCCCCGTAGACATCAAGGGTCACATTTGCTCCGCCCTGGACGATCAAGGGGAGTGACCGGATGATGGTTTGCTGGTTCTTGTTCGGAGTCAATCGCCCAACCGTGACGAGGCGCCACGGCCCATGAAAACTCGAATCTTGGATTCGCAAAATTTTGGCATCGGAGCGGGTTCTTGCGCTCTCAATATCGGCGCTTGAGAACGACGGACTGAAGAACGGTTCGAGGTGGCCGAGCGCAGGATTCTTATCGGCGTACACACTGACTGGGCCGCCAAACCACTTGCTTCCCAACAGTTTTCGTTGAAGTCGAAAGAAGCGCGGCTCGCCTACATAGTCATGCCAGACACCGGCATACATGGCGTATCTAAGTGCCCCCGCCTTCCAAGTCGAAAAAATCGCTACCAAACCAATGTTGCAAGGGCAGCGCAAGTGAACGGCATCCACAGACCGAGCGACGCGGCGAGTGGTCCGAGCCCAAGGGATCAAATGACCGAGCAGTCCAAACTTGGCCGCCCGGGTGTTGCCCCCGGCCTTCTGTAACGGTTCAATGCTGAGATTCGTTGACTTGTACGGGCCGAACCCTGGAGGCGGCGGACCGGGATCAAGCGGTGCACACAGGACAACCTCATCGAACAACTCAGCCCAACGGTCAAGCTGGTTCACGACCGGTTCCAGAGCGCAGAGCCTGCCCTCGCTATCTCGATAATGCTGGGTGTCACCAATTACAGCGAGTCGCATAACCCTCCCCTCAGAGAAAATCCGATGCCAAAAACCTGCTGCTGAAATTTTCTGTGCGGTTTGGGCACTCTCACAGCTTAGGGATTCGAGGCCCGTCCTCCACCATGTCGTCAGCAATATGCAAAGAAGTACGCACTCGCTTGACTGTCGAAGGCAGGTGCACCAGTTCGCCCGCAACAAAGCCCAGCCACTGCCGAGGTGAGGCCCGTCGCTTGAGTTCGTAGGGGACGATTGATTGGGACAAACCAATCACTAGGTCTTCGCGAACCTGCCGCTTGGAGTGGTAACGCTTGGTGTAATACACCATCGAAGGCAACGGAAGGGGTGAGGTCCGGTCGCGGTGTCGGAAGCCATCTAGGGACCCAAAGGTCCGAAGGCCACCTTCTTGAGCCTTGAGGTGTACACGAATCGCATGAGGGTTGTGGATGACTAAACAGCCGCCAAGTTGGACGCGTAAGCCAAACTCGGCGTCGCCTCTGCGCTGCCGGTCGAACTGCTGATCAAAAAGCCCGAAGCGTTCAAGGAGGCTTCGATGACACATTCCGTTGCCAGAGTCCCACTGATCAGCCACACGGAAGAACGCATAATTCTCGGGGATCGGAGCACCGATCACGGCTAGTGATGCTCCGGTAGAAAGGTCGGCATCGTAACGATGCAGACCCTCAAGGTGCTGCTCTAAAAAGTCCGGGCCTACCTCTGAGTCATCGTCTACAAACGCAATCCACTCACCGGTTGCTTGCTCAACGGCAGCGTTGCGTGCCAGCCACTGGCCGCGCTCTACCTGAAAAATCACCTCAAGATTAAGATCCGCGAACTCCTCATAGATTGCGTGATTGCGCTTGTCGATGTCGTTCTGATCCACAACTATTACTTGTTGTGCCATCAAGGTCTGCTTGCGGAGCTGTTCGAGGACTGGCCGCAACAACTCATATCGACCAAGGGTTGGTAAGACCACCGTGATGGCAGGATTCTCGGGGCTTGTGACGCTGTCTCTCGTGACGACCCGATCGGTACTTCCAGGACGCGGGGTAGCACTTGTGGAAGCGGCCGAACTTTTTAGGGCGGCACGGACCTTGAGCGGTCGCAGATGCGCCATCGATCTACGAAGCGCTGCGTACCGTACCCATTTACGACCAAAGACCCGGCGAAGGAACACGAATCGGTCGTGTTCACTCAACCGATCTGACAACGTGCCTCGACCGTTCACTAGGCGTGGCGTATGCATCACCACTGCACCTCGGTCGATCATTCGGCGCCCAAGCTCAAGGCCTGCACCAGTAGTTCCCTCGAATGCAGCGTCAAGACCTCCGAGTGTGCGGAGCACCTGCGTCTTGACAAGAAATGCCGAAAGGGTGAGGCGCCAAGACACCGAATCAATCGATGCATCGGCGTCCAAAGCAAGCGGCCAAATCGGGTGGATGTAGTCATGCTCCTCTGGCTCGCCGGCTAACCCAAAGCAAAGCCCTGCGTGCCAAGCATCGGCACGCTCCTGCAGAAGAGCAGCAATCAAATCAAGGTCGGGCTCACCAAGCATTGGATCCCAAAAGAGCAACCATTCAGCCTGCGTCGTAGCGAGGACGTCATCAATTTCTGCTGCTGCACGGGGAATGCTTGATGAGAGAGACGTCACCGACCCGAGTGGCCAGTTCTGCTTCCACTTGCCCCAAACGAGCAGATCTACTGTTTCAGCCACTGGCCCCCCGTGTGTCGTTCTGTGTGCTTGAACTTCTGTGTGCTTGAACTTCTGTGTGCTCGAAATTTTGTTGCTGAGAAACCAAGCTGCACTCGTCATCGGCCCTACCGTGGCTTCGGTTCTAGAGCACGAGGTTTCTCAACCTACTCAGGATACGATACGCCGAGTCGATTGCGATCCCTCTTCTTCATGCACCTCAGTCTTGTGACTGCACTCCTATGACCACTGAGCAAGCCACCACTCCTCGTACCCGATACCCCCGTGCTCAGTGCGAGGTCTCTGTTGCCCTCTGCACGCTCAACGGATCGCAGTGGATTGAAGAACTTCTTCAATCGATCGCGGCTCAAGAACTCCTGCCTGACGAGATCGTCATCCAAGACGATTGCTCCGAGGACGACACGGTGGAACTCATTGAGAAGTTCGCAGACCAAGCACCATTCGCCATTCGTCTAGAAGTGAATCAGTTCCGACTTGGATCCACGGCGAACTTTGCTACAGCTCTGGCTCGCTGTCACGGACGTTTCATCGCTCTTGCTGACCAGGATGATGTTTGGTACCCAATCAAACTTCGTCGCCTGATTGACGAACTTGAGTTAGACCCAACCGTCACGATGGTGTTCTCTGACGCCGACTTGATCGGACCAGATGGTCAAGATTTGGGCCAACGCCTGTGGGACGCTCGGCTCATCGGGCGTACTCTCAGAAAACGGGCGGTTGTGCCAGAAGAGCTTTTCGCTCGCCGAGCACTGACTACCGGTTGCACTATGGCGGTTCGCAGGCGCGCTGTTGCTGCATCTCTACCCTTTCCCGAGGCTCTCGAGAACGAGGCTGCACCGATGCGCCACGATCGTTGGCTCTCGCTCGTGGCAGCTTCGGTGGGAACCGTTCGGGCACTTCCAGAATCGCTCCTTGGGTTTCGGGTCCACCCCGATCAAGAAACTGGAGTCCTCGTTGGAGCGCAGCTCACACATGCTTTGGGGCGCGCAGCATCGGCTGTGTTTATCGCTCCTGTAGGTCAGAGCAACGAGTCTCATCTGGCGCGTGCGAATCAACTCGAGGCAGCGGCTGAGCGGGCCAATGAGATGGGTGACTTTGAAGAGGCATTGACGCTGGAGGCAATCGCAGCCCACCACCGCAGCAGAGTCCAAACATCAGGATCAGTACTCGACCGACTCCGCAGCATCGCCGAGGGAGTTCGAGTTGGTGCCTATGGCTGGGACCGACTCGGCATGGTCGCAGTCGCAGGGGATACGGTGCGCTCGGTCCGACCAGGACGTGGCGCTCAGAGCGAGCCAGCCGTTCACAGCGCACCAGCCCTTCAGGGCGAGCCAGCCCCCGAGAACCAGATCGAGGGCAGCTAGTGCTCCGCAAGATGAAGGTCATGATGGTGACCGACTCACTTCAGGTGGGCGGTGCCGAACAAGTAGCAGTCGATATCGCAAACAGCTTGGACCGAGATACCCATCAAGTTTATTTCTGCGCCACCCGCACAGACGGACTGCTTCGTTCAAGCTTAAAGTCCGATGTTGAAATCATGGTTCTTGAACGTTCAGCTACTTGGGATTTGCTGAAGCTGTTGGCATTTGGAAAATACGTGCGCAGCGAAGGAATCGACGTTCTGCACAGCCATGGACGCGGCACCATGCGCTTCATTGCGCTCTGCAAAGCTCTCGGGATCATTCAGGCTCAGCATGTTTTTCATGACCATTTCGGGCGCCTACACCTTGACCGCAGCGCCGGACCTGGAATGAAAGTCCCGCTGCACCACGGTGTGGATGCCTATATCGGTGTTGAATCTCGGCTCTGCAGATGGGCAATCGACACGGTTGGGCTGCCCGAGGCCAAAGTGAGTTTGGTGAGGAGCGGTGTTGACCTTGAACGCTTCTCCACTGCCCCGGCGATCAACCTTCGAGACGAGTTCGATCTTGGCGAGGGCAATCTTGTCCTGCTGATGGTTGCCAACTTTCGCCCACAGAAGGACCACCCCACTCTGTTTCGGGCAATCGCAGAGCTCGCCCCGGCCCAACAAGAGAGTATTCGACTTGTTGTCTGCGGCAGCACAACCGCCGACCCAGCCTATTTTCAGGGCTGTATGGCGATGCTTGAGCGGCTCAAGATTGACCACCTCGTGCGAACCATTGGCGTGAGGAATGACGCACCCTCTCTGATGGCCGGTGCAGACGCTGGCGTCTTTTCATCTAAGAACGAATCAGGCCCGCTGGTGATCTTGGAATACAAGGCAAGCAGGCTTCCCGTCGTAGCAACCGAAACGGGCGAGATTGCGCATGCCGTTAAGGATGAGGGCGTGGGCATCCTGACTGAGCCTCGCGACTACCTAGCTTTGGCTGACGGCCTTGCGGCACTGCTTAACATGACAGCTGAGGAGCGTGCTGCCATGGGCGAGCGTGGCCGGCAACTCGTTATTGAGGAATTTGAGCAACAGGTAGTCGTCCGCCAAGTGGAGGCAATTTATGATCACCTCCTTGGCCTCAGCAGCCAGAGTTCCGACTCCGGAAAGTCCAACCTAGCCAACGGGTAATTTTACTCTGGCTCGTTTTCAGCCATTCCCGGCATACTTATGATGACTGTTGTCTGCGTAGCGCCGACAAGTAGGGGGAAGTAGCACGTATGGAACCAATGCAGGATCGAACTGAGACCAATATCGGCGAGTACATCGCCGTCTTGCGGCGTCGTTGGATGGTTATTGTAGGAACCATGATTCTGGTTGTGGCAATTGTCGCAGCCCTAGATTTTTCGAAGACCCCGATTTACGAAGCATCTTCACAATTGCTCCTGCAGCCAAAGCAGTCTGAGTCAATCTTCTCGCCGGCCCAGTCCTCGGTAGACCCGACCAGAGCAGTGCAGAATGAACTCAAGATCATCAATTCCCTAGCGGTGCGCACGGCCGTGGCCAAGGCCTATGGCGAGAAAATCTCTATCTCTGCTGTTTCCGGTGGCGATGACGACGTCATTATTCTTTCTGCTACGGATTCCAACCCCAAGGACGCCGCTCGCAAAGTCAATGTGTATGCCGAGACATACCAGACGGAGCGATTCAACGCGATCGTTGACGACCTCACTCAGTCCAAGCTTGTCCTGCAACAGCAGATCGACGATTTCCAAAAGGAGATCGACTCCATCAACCAGCCGCTCGCAGCACTTGACGAGAAACTCGCAGCGACTCCGACCACTGACCCGACCTATGCAGACCTCAGCGCCGAGCGCGAGCGGCTTGACCAGCAGATTCAAGTACGGCGTGCCGATATGGAGAACCAGCTGAGTGACTACCAGCAGCGCCTGCAAGTACTGCAGCTTTCTGAGCGTCTAACTACGACCGGTGGTGTTCAGATTCTTAATCCGGCCACGGTCCCTTCCTCACCCATCTCTCCGAACATCTTTCGAGATCTGGTGCAGGCTGCATTGATCGGCTTCTTCTTGGGAGTCGGTTTGGCCCTGCTGCTCGAGCAGGTGGATGACTCCATTCGCAGCCCTGGTGACCTTGAGCGTGCCACAAAGGGCATTCCGACATTGGGCCTGATTCCCCTTGATGATGGGTGGAAAAATAAAGACGAACCTCGGCTGACCACGCTGGCTGCACCGATGTCTGCCACTGCGGAGGCCTATCGCGGCCTCAGGACCACACTGCAGTATTTAGCGTTGCACCGCCCGATGGGGATCGTGCAGATCACCAGCGCTAGCGCCCATGAGGGAAAGACCTCCACCATGGCCAACCTAGCGATTGCCTTTGCTGAAGCAGGTATGCCAGTAGCGGTGGTTGGCTGCGATCTTCGACGCCCGCGTGCACATAGTTTCTTGGAAGTTGATGGTGCCATTGGCCTGACTTCTGTTCTCCTCGGCGAGGTTCCCCTTGAGGTTGCCCTGCAGCAGTCTCCAGTTCACCCCAACATTCGAGTTCTGCCATCGGGCCCTCGGCCGCCGAACCCTTCCGAGCTTCTGAGCTTGGACCGAACCTCGGAATTGATTCAGTCCCTGCTTGATAATCACTCCATCGTGTTCTTGGATTGTCCGCCGGTTCTTCCCGTGACGGACTCACTCGTACTCTCGCGATGCGTGGATGCTTCACTGTTTATTGCAAAGGCGAACAGCACCTCAAAGCGAGAGGTCAAGCGATCACTTGAACGTCTTACTCAGGTGAACAACCCACTTGTGGGCACGATTCTGAACGGTGTAGATGCCGAGGGTGCCTACGGCTCGCTGTACGACTACTACGGCTACTCCAAAGAGTCTCGCAGTCGCTTCTTGCCCAAGCTCTTCAAGCGCAGCGTTCCAGATGTGCCCAAGCTTGATCAAGCAGTTCTGCCAGGAATGGAATCAGACGGCAGTACCCCGGCAGGCCAGTTCGGAAACGACCAAAACGATGGGGACCAGGTCTCTGGCCCGGCACCTCTCAGCAGCTGACGTGTGATCCGGCCACTCGTCAGGTTCCTTGCACATGGCGCCGAGCGGAGCGGCCCTCCGATCTATCTACTTCGGCTGTTTCGCTACTGGAATAAAAACCCGGCTGCCTTTGACACAGAACTTGTTCTTGCTCGGCCCGGTGAACTGGTCTCGCAGTTTGCTGGACTGACTAACACAGCTGTGGCACGCCTTGACCAACGATCTGTCGAGATGGTTTTTCAGAGTCTGACTCGGGCTGCGCACCTAGGTGCCCTCGGCGCGAGTGCTGTGGGCTATGCCAGCCGAGCAAGAGTCAGAGGTAACCCTTTCAGCGCAGCGCGACGTCAAGCAGACATCACCATTGTCAACGGGGCAACGGCGCCCACGGTCGAACTCCTGCGTCAGCTTCGCTCCCCTGCTCCGATTCTGACCATTGCGCATGAGCTCTCCACGGGCTGGTACGGCAACCTAGGCAGCAAAGACCGTCAGTTTCTGCTGGCAAAGACTGACCGCTACTTAGCAGTGTCTGAGGCAGTCAGAAGCTTCCTGATTGATGATCTTGGAGTCAGGCCAGACAAGGTCACCATGGTCCACCCTCCTATTGACCTCAGTGAATACCAAGACCCAAAACCAACTCGGCCCCCTGACGGAATTCTGCGGGTAGGCGGTAGCGGCATGACCGACTGGCGAAAGGCACCCGAGATT
>CAMDLX010000018.1 GCA_945901935.1 Bifidobacterium breve
GGAAATCGACTTCAGGTAGAGATCAAGCCGGGTCCTGGCGATGACCTGATCACGGATCAGGTCTCACGCAAATTTGTTGCAAGCGATGGTTCCAATGTGCAGGTCTGGTCGATGATGGCAGTAGGCGACGTCATCGTGGCAACCGATTATCTGGGACCAGCTGCTCCACAAAAGTCGCTGCTGCGCGATCTCGAGAAGAAGATCCTTCTGCGACTTGCTCCCGAGAACTTTGCCCTTGGTGGGGCTAGTGCGACAAGCACTCCTTCTACGGTTTCACCCGAAGGGTCACCCACCACGGTCTTAGAAGGTGGTGCGGCTGATGAATCCTCCGGTGATCAGCCAGCAAGCAGCGAAAGTTCAACAACCCTTCCGGGCTAGCAGAACGCACTGACTGCAACGACTCGAACAAGTGCACCGCAGGACAGAACAGAGTTCGCCTGCAGCGCTAGAGCTGCTCGGTGAGCAAGTGAAACTGCTGAGCAAGGGGCACAGAGGCCCACTGACCTAAGCGCTCATGTCGTTCGAACTGTTCTATCCGGAACTGCTGAAGTGGGTCAGCAGCAGCGGACTTGTACAGGTGGGTGGTCTCGATCTGGCTCTCATGGGCTAGTAGAGCGTCAATTTGAAGCTGTAGATCTTGCTCAGAAATCGTCTCAGCATGGTTGGGCTGATCGGGTTCGAAGAGGAGTAACGCCTCCGGGCGATGAGGCGTGATTCGGTCCACGAGTTGCTCAGGGTGAAAGAAGGGATCGCGGGCCGCCACGATTCCTTCAATGCAGAGCCGGCCGGCGGCAGCGTGATCTGGGTGAAGTCGGTAACGCTTCCACGGGTCATGACCCAAGATGACTTCGGGCTTGAGCCGGCGAATAATTGCAGACACCTGCGCCCGGGTCTCTCGGTCGGAATTGAGTTCGCCATCAATCTTCCCCAGGAACACCACTCCTGTTCCACCCAAAATGGTTGCCGCTGTGCGCTGTTCCGCCTTGCGTACTTCAACAAGTACAGACTGATCCATGCCTCGGTCCCAAGTTCCCTTTGACCCGTCAGTCAGCACTAAGTGATGCACGGTGCAGCCTGCACGCGCCCACTTTGCAAGCGTGGCTCCGCAATGAAACTCTGCATCATCGGGGTGCGCGACGATCACTAAAGCCGAGTTTGGTTGAGGCAAGTCGATGGTGATCCGTTCGCCTGCTGACCCAGTGAAAAGTTGCTGCGCATCCACCCTGTTGCTGTCGTTCATTCTGTTTGCTGCCTTTCAATCTGTGGTGGCGCCAACGAGAGGTTCGCTGCCGAGATCCTGCCCTGTGCAAGCAGAGGAGAACTCCCCTCGAAGCCGTCGGGTACCTGCAAGTCCTCGGGTTCGTCAACATCCCAACTGAGAGAGGCAGACTGCTCGACACGGAGGCTAAGCCCTTGCTCTGTGGCCTCCTGTTGGTGGCGAGCGAATGAACCAGCACCGTATGAAAAGGTAAATCCGCATCCGGTAGGAACTGAGATCACATTGGTGCCTTGAGAACGTCGATCTGCCACCAGAATTACTTCGGTCGGGTCGGCAAGTGCCAGAGCAGCAAGGTTTCGGGCAAATGGCAGATCCGCATGGCACACAACAACTCGCTGCATACCTTGTGCCTGAAGACGATCAACTGCTTCTTGAACTGCGCCATTGAGGTCTCGCCCAGGAGTCCACTGCACCTTCGCCCCGACTGACTCTGCCCAACTTGCTACCTCCTCATCCTCGCAGACAACAAAGGTTGGAAGAGGCGCCGAGGAACTCACCACAATGCCAGCCATGGCCCGAGAAAGTTCAGCACGCTCAAGATTGCTGAGCACAGAAGCTAGGCGCAGCTTGGCCTGTGAAAACGCTTTGACCGGAATGAGCACACAGGAGGAGGTCGCTGACGGCACTCGCTCAGTGTAGGGACTCGATGAGGGGCCTGAGCTGCAGCGGAGTCACACGTTTGGCCACAGCACAGCAGCAAAGGCGCAAGTTGGAGCAGTTCGACTCTTCATCCGAAGAACCGTTCGACCTAGAGTCTGGCGGTGGATATTTCTGTAGCAGTCATCGGCGGCGGATCCTGGGGCACCACGGTGGCCCACCTTGCGGCCCACCAAGTTCCGACGGTGTTATGGGCGCGCAGGGGAGAACTCGCAGCCGAGATCAACGAGCAGCATTCCAACGAGCGCTATCTGCCCGGCTACAAACTGCATCCGGCGCTGAGGTCCACGACTGACTTGGCCGAAGCTGTGGAGCAAGCCGATGTGATTGTTATGGGAGTTCCCTCACAAGGGTTTCGCTCTGCTTTAGAACTGGTAGCTCCGCATGTTCGTGCTTGGGTTCCGGTCGTCTCGCTGACCAAGGGCCTAGAGCAGGGCACCCGGCTGCGCATGACTCAACTTATTAACGAAGTGCTGCCCGGACATCCAGCTGCAGTTCTGACAGGTCCGAATCTTGCCAAGGAAATTCTGGCTGGCCATGCCGCTGCTGCAGTGATTGCTACCCCTGACCCTGTAGTAGCTGATTGTCTGCAACGCATCTTTCATATGAATCTGTTCCGGATTTACACGAATCCAGATGTGATCGGATGCGAGGTAGCCGGCGCGCTCAAGAATGTGATTGCCATAGCAGCAGGAATGGCTGATGGTCTTGGGGCTGGAGACAACACGAAGTCAGCGGTGATCACTCGCGGGCTAGCCGAATTGTCGCGACTCGGAGAAGCGATGGGCGGTCAGTTCGCGACCTTTGCAGGGTTAGCTGGAATGGGTGACCTTCTTGCTACCTGTATGTCCCAGCAGAGCCGGAATCGCTTTGTGGGCGAGCAACTAGGTCAGGGGCACAGTATCGACGAGATCATCGCCGATATGAACATGGTTGCCGAGGGAGTCAAGACCAGCCGGGTGGTAATGGAACTCGCTGAGGAATACGGAGTGGAGATGGCGATTGCCTCCGAGGTTTTTGCCGTCTGTCACGAAGGGGCGAGCGCTCAGGATGCTTATCGCGGTTTGATCCGACGCGAATCCAGCGGCCCTGAATACCCGTCACTCAGTTACTAGGTCGCTAGTAAGCAGTCGAATTTCACGGGTCGAGTTGCAGGACCCGGACTACCTGCTTCTACCCTCTCTTGCGTGGCCAACAATCCTGACCCTTCTGCTTCCTCCTCTGGAGCCTCTCCTGAGCAAAATCCGCTAGATGAATCTCAGGGTGAGGGCGCAGGATTGCCAGCGAAAAGTAGTGTCGAAACTCCTTCAAGGATTGAGCCTTATGCGCTAGCAAGGGCGGCTGCGAATGACTCCAGAATTGTCCACAACTGGGCGCCCCTAGGAACCGTTGATGCAGGGGCGATTGCTGACTGTGACCCAGCCGGCTTGGTGCAGATGCGCGGCGAGACCTGGTGTCTGGACTGGTGGATCGGCGCAGAGGACCGTTGGCACTATCCCAGCATTGATGCTGCGGTTCGACAGCGTCGAATCGGCGATTCACCGGTTCTTGAGACAGCTATGCGCGTTCCGGGCGGCGACATTATCCAGCGCATCTTTGGAGTCCGAGCCACCTCCGCTGTCTCGGATGAAAGCCTGTGGGAGGACTCCGCCGTTATCGTCGAGATTGAGAACCTGACGGCCGTTCCTGTTGCGCTGGCACTCACGATCCGGCCGTATCTGTTGGATGGAACTGGGTCAATTGCATCACTGAGCTCCGAAGGTTCTGTGATCTCGGTAGATGGAGTAGTGGCCGCAGTGCTCTCCAAAGCCGTCGCACGAAGAGTTGTGGGTGAACTTGGCACCGTTGCGGCTCGTCTAGCTAACGCCGATGATGAACAACCAGACGGCAGTACTACCTCGGCGGGAAGTTGTCTCGAAGGCGCCTTTGTAGTGGCGCTGCCTCACACAGCCGTGGTGAGAATCCTGCTTCCGCGGTCCACTCGTGCGAAGGCTTCTTCGCGAAGCAAAAAAAGTTCCGAGCCGAGGTCCGCTCCGTCTGCACAGTGGGAAGCACCTGATGCAGAAGCCATCGAGGCTGGATGGGCTGCGCACACCAAGCAGGCGGCCCGAGTCGAACTCCCGGATTCAACATTGGATCGGGTAGTCGCTCGCTCTGAGAGCTTGTTGTTGCTAGCGGCCACCGACGAGTTCTTTGCAGCTACGGGAACATCGACTTCGGCTCTGCGCGCAGCGGAACTTTGCGACACCCTGGTACGGGTGGGGCTTACTGAGCCCCTTGGACCCATAGCTCGCGCCCTACTCGGCCAGCAGCGCTTGCGGGGATCGATTCGCATGCCGGACCGAAGTGACGCAACAGTTGCACTCCTGCACGTTTCGGCCCCGTTGCTAGCTGGCAAGCAGCAGGAACTGTGGGCCGAGGACCTCGTTGGACCAGTAGCGCAGGCAATCCACCGGCTCTCGAAAGGCCGCGGTGTTGCTAGGCCTTCGCTGCTGCGTTCAGCAGTCATAGCGCTTGGCCGGGTTGCCCCCTCATTACGTGCAGTGGGTCAACCCGAGGTTGCCGATGCCGCAGAAGAGCTTGCGAGCACCCTCTGGGAATCTGTTGGGCCAAGTGCTGCAGCGAGGCCAAGCGAGGGATCGGATTCCGCCAAGCGTTGGCTGTTTGCAGAAGGACTCTCAGCGCGCTCCGCTCTGGCAGCCTCGGACAGCAGTGCGATCACCAGCATTGTTGAACTTTGCCGCATTGGTGATCAGGCAGTGCTCCCTGATTGCACTGATGCACAAGGCCTTGCATGTGGAGCCATGGCGCTCGATCCTGCGGCTGTTGCAGTCCGTGTAGGTGCCATCTTGGACCTTGCCCTGGTCGAGGAACCCACGGGGCTCGTCATCTTGCCGGTCTGGTCAGACTCTTGGTTCGGGTCACCTGTCGAAGCTCACGGGTTGCGCACACGCTGGGGAGTGGCCTCGTTTGCTCTCCGTTGGCACGGGGAACGCCCAGCTCTGCTGTGGGAGGTGATCCCCGGTTCAGGAGTTGATCCGACTGGGTCAGGACCGCAGTTCACAGCTCCTGGGCTAGATCCAAGCTGGTCGGCAACTGGATGGACTGGCGAAGCGCTCTTGGCCCCAATGGGTCCGGTTGTGGTTGCGGGTCAGCCGGAGGCTGCTAGCAGCACCGATGATCTGCCTAGTCCTGTTGAGAGCGCTCCTGTTCAGAGCGCTCCTGTTCAGAGCGCTGCTGAGACTGCTGCGAAGCCTCAGGTGGAAGCCCCTCGCGAGGGTGATTCCTTCACCTGAATCGGCAGCGATTCAAGCCCGCGAAGCGTAAAGCTCGGTCGGAAAGTTGGCACACCTGCGGGCAGTGTCGCCGGATCGAGTGTCATCTCCGAGAATCGCTCGAACAGGGAGCGAAAAACAATCTCTCCTTCTGCGCGAGCTAGGTGAGCGCCAAGGCAGTGATGGCCTCCCCATCCGAAGCTGAGCGGCTGAGGGGCATCGGGGCTAACGAAGCGCGCGATGTCAAACTTTTCGCCTTGGGGGTAGACGGCAGAGTCACGGTTTCCGCAGCTTTGCAACACGATGAAGGATCCACCCCGGGGGTGCACTTCTCCAAAGAGTTCAACAGGCTCAAGGGCCACTCGGACATTCATCTGCACTGGTGAGTCAGCGCGAAGCATTTCCAAAATGGCCGGAGCTAACAGGGCGGGTTCGCTGCGCAGGCGTTCCACCTGCTCCGGGTTATTCAGCAACAGCAGCAGCCCGTTTCCAATCAGGTTAGAAGTGGTTTCAAACCCGGCGGCATACAACAGCACTGTGTTCGTGATGAGTTCGTCAATCGAGAGTTTGTCGCCGGCCTCCTCAACCTGAATGAGCGCGCTCAGCAACAGATCGTCAGGGTTGGCCCGCTTCTCTTCAACTAGTTCAAGAAAATACATAGCGATCTCGATACCCGCTGCCTCACCCTGAGCTGTTAATTCTGGGGTCGAGGCAGGGTCGATGAGCGCCGTGAGGGAGCGAACTAACGGAAGGATGTGTTCGTTTCCCTCCTTGGGTACACCGAGGAGTTCGCTAATCACGGCTACGGGGTACGGGACAGCAAGATCGGCCATCACGTCGCCTCCGCCCTGATCCACAAAGCGGTCGAGCACCGGCAGCAGCAAGTTCTCGATGGTTGGGCGGAGTTCTTCGACTCTGCGGGGGGTAAACGCCCGGCTCACCAGAGAACGAATGCGGGTATGGTCGGGTGGGTTGAGCAACAACATGGTCGAGGTGTCTTCAGCAACCCGTCGCTCGTTTCCAGCAATCGAAAGCGGCAAGTCCATATCTGCCTCAGCCCGACCAAGCTTGGGGTGGCGAAGCACCTCTAGACAATCCTTATAGCTCGTGAGAACGATTGCACCAGCTTCGCTGCGCCACCGTCCCGGAGACTCACGCAGTTGGCTGTAAACGGGGTACGGATCTTGCCGTCCCTCATTCGTCTGAATCGTGTAATTCAGAAGCTCATCGGCTTGTGCAGGTGTCATGAAAGAACTCTCGGGCATGACCACAGGATGTCACGAGCGGGTGGTTCATCGCACGACAGCAATTCCGAGGAGTCGCACAAGGAGTGTGAGGGGAAGTCCTTTTTGCAAGCCTGCTGCTAGATCGGATCCAGAGACAGGGTCAGTATTTGGTGTGCTCGAACCTCAAGTTCCTCAGCGAACGGACCCAAGTTGTTGCCAAGCAAGTCAACAATCTGTCCGCTGCGTCCAAGTACTCGCATTCTGGCGGCCTGCCCCCAGGGTTCATGGCAACGAACCACAAGTCTGCCGGTGCTATCGGTAAGGACTGCATCAACTTCCATTCCGCTGATATCTAGCTTGGAGCCTTCATTCGCCAAGCTGCCCTCACCGGCAGATGTACCAATCTGAAGTGGCGACCAGACCCGATCTGCAAGCTCGTAGGGGTCGGGGTGATTGAGCGCAATTGCGTAATTCAGGGTGAGCGGCTTTTGCATCTGTGCTCCGAGTAGCTGATTCTCTGGCCCAGCTGGAAGCGGACGAGAAGCCATTGGCCCTCTCGACAACCAGCCTGTGCAGCGCAGCAGCGTCAGGGCAAGGGCTCCTGCAGTTGTGAGTGGGTCCTGCGGATCGCCATCTAGATCTACTAGTTCGTACTCGCACAGACCCTCGTGAGTGACAGTCAGATCCCCCGCATGAACAAACCTTCTTGAGGGGAACGTTGGTACTCCCCATTCGTTTGGACCACCCTCGGCGGCAAGTGGCCGTTGTACTAGTCCGAACGCACACTCTGCCCGAGAGTTGCTGGCCCGCTCCTGCAATGGGAAATGGACGCGCATCCGGTGATCTCGTACCTGATTGTTCAAGCTCGTGCTGACTCGCAGGATGCCCTCATCGGCACGCAACTCAATCACCGTCGTGACTGCCTGCAGCAGGCTCTCCGGCTCGGGGTCAGCCTCGGTAGGGGCACAAGTAGGGAGCAGGTACTCGGAGTCAATTCGCAGCCGGCCTCGAAGAGGCCCCTGCTCAATGACCTGCGCCCGTGTTGCCATCGGTTTACCTACTGCCAACTCAGGCTCAGTCGGACACCAGTTGTAGGTATCTCCCACGTCTACGTCGTCAATGATGTGACCGTAACCAGCATGACCATTGACCGAGAAGGTTCCGTCCTCGGTGTTGACCTCAACAGAGATCAACCCGTTTGTCAGGCCGTAGGGGCCAGAGCTCTGCACTAGGGAACTAGGTGGATGAGGCTCCCAGATTCTCCAGCCAAAACCGGGAACTCGACCGGAGATCGCCAGTGCCCGGGTTGAAGCCTCTGCGTGATGCAAGACGGTACGAATGAGCAAACTCGGGTCCTGTTCGCAGCGCTGCCCAAGTTGGCTGAGTGCTTCAAGTGGGCTGAGTGCTTCAAGGGCACTGAGTGCTTCAAGGTGGCTCTCTACGTTCTCGGCATTGCTAAACATGTGAACCTCGAGCACCCTGCGAGCATCGCCGGCGGCCTTGGCCGAGTCCTCCCTGTCGATCAAGAGAACTTGAACAGTTTCGGGGTGTTCAAAAATCAGTTCTCGGGCGACGACCATCGGTCCATCTGCTGCTGTGGTCAGGTGCAACTCCTCTTGTGCAGGTCGTTCCGACAACACCTGTACCCAAGATTGGCCTAGTGCTTCGATTCCCTCGGCAAGGGCGCTTGCTGTCAGGTCAACCTCGATGAGTTCCGTGCGCTCACGAGCACACGGGTTGAGCAACAGGATTCCGGCCTGCTGGATCTGCGTTGAGGCATGCTCGATTGCAGACCTCGCAACTCCTCGAGCAGTCTCAGTGGCTTCGGCATAGCGATGCAGCACAGCATCTACAACCTCATCGTGACTACACGCGCATATGGAGTCGTGGGCCGCATTGCGAATCACCTCCAACCAGGCCAAGTCCAGCAGAGGCTGATCCCGGATCGGCTCAGCAGACCACAAAGTGCAGAGTGGCTCGGCTAGGCGTTCAAGAGTTCGTTCCGCTCTTGCAGCAGCAATCTTTACGTCCACCCGGTTTGATGCCACACCCATCAATAAGTTGGCACGCGCCCCGGAACGCAACTCGCCACGGTGGGTTTGGAGATTTGTTGAAGGTACCGACTCAAGGTACTCAGTCAGAGATCCGATTTGGAGGTCGTAGCGTTGCGCGTCTGGGTGCGTGCTAGCTCGCAGGGTTTCTTGAGCCTGGAACTCTGCCACCACGCGAGACAAGTGCGCTGGCGGCGCCTCATGATCCATCCCGGCCATCCACAAACAAGGGTCTCCAACAAGTCCTCCTTGCACCTCGAGAAACATCTCGATTCGCTCTCGGAGTTGCGATGCTTCTGCTGGCATATCCGAGCCGTTTCCGTACCCAGCTGACAAGTACTCAGCACGAACCCGGCTGCCGTCAGGAGATTCCCAGAAGAAGGCCGGCTGATCGATTGACAGCGGCACACCGCGCCAGACCACGGCATGGTCAAACCCAAACAACTTGAGAATCTGCGGCATGGCTGCGATGTGACCAAACATGTCGGGTAAGTAGCCAACCTGCATGGCTCCACCAAACTCCTCGGCCCGAGTAATTCCAAGTTGTAGGTTCCGAATCAGGGTTTCGCCAGAAACCAAGAACTCGTCGGGCAATACATACCACGGGCCCATTGAGAGTCGTCCAGCTGCACTCAGATTCTGTAGCGACTCGCGTTGTTCTGGTCTAACAGCCAAGTAGTCGTCCACAACGGCCATTTGTCCATCGAGTTGGAAGTGACCAAAGCTCGGATCCCCGAGTAATCGAGGTAGCAGTTCGTCGAGCATCTGAACGAGCCGGCCACGAAAAGTGGGGAAGGGGTCATACCATTCGCGATCCCAGTGGGTATGCGGCAACACGTGTATCGAGCGAACCATTGCAGCATCGTAGGGTCAGGCATCACAGCGTGCTGAGCGACAGGGACAACTAAACTCATAAGGTGGCAGCACTGCGGAAACAACGACGAGCGTCACCAACGCTTGCCGTCGAGAATCGGCTCTATGCGCAGGGCCATGAGGTCATCGTGGGCATGGATGAGGTGGGACGAGGCGCCTGGGCTGGGCCTCTAACGGTTGGTGCAGCGGTGCTCAGTCGGGACCGAAGGGTGAACGGTGTGCGTGACTCCAAACAGCTTTCCGAAGCCCGCAGGGAACTGCTCTTTGACCGTATTGCCGACTGGTGCACAACTTGGTCGGTTGGGCATGCAAGTCATCAGGAGTGCGACGAACTCGGAATGTCTGCAGCACAACGTCTTGCGGCGCGTCGGGCACTTGATGGGCTGACCCTTCAGGCAGACATGGTGCTGATGGATGGCAGTTGGGACTTTGTTGGTGGTGGGAACACCGAAACAATCATCAAAGGTGACACTTCGGTGTTATCAATCGCCGCAGCCTCGATTTTGGCCAAAGTGACTCGCGACAGGATCATGCGGGCTCAAGCAGATACTTATCCGGGGTTCGATTTTGACCGCAACAAGGGGTATCCATGCCCCCGTCATCAGTTCGCATTGCGTGGGTATGGGCCAACTCCGATTCACCGCCGATCTTGGGCCTTTATGGACTCCATTCCGTGGCTTGGAACCCGAACCGATCCTGCCTCAAACTCGCAAACCACAGTTAGCTAATGCTTGCTAAAGTTTGCAGTCGGTGACATACTCGGAGGGTCGCTTGCAGGCGAGAAGCAGAGCGGATACAGCCACCGAGTTATGGCTCAAAGGGTGATGTAGATGAGCGAAAACAGAACACGCGGTATTCAGTTTGGAGCGCCCCGCGCGTCCGAGGCCCCGGGCGGAACAGGCATTGAGCCTCCAGTCCCAGAGTGGGTAGACGTTTCTCAAACCCTTGAGCGATGGTTTGCATTTGTGGACGTTTGCGGGTTTACCTCCTACACGGAACGCTACGGAACTCCTGCTGCGCTGGCAGTGCTGACCAGGTTCCGCACTGCTGTTCGCGGTGTGACGGGCAGGCGCGGCGTGCGAGTTCTGAAGTGGCTAGGAGACGGCGCCATGTTGGTCGGGGTTGAACCCGGACCAGTGATTGCGGCTGTTTGTGAACTCGGCCTTCGCTTTGAAGAAGACAACTTTGATATCCACGCAGGTATAGCAGGTGGACACGTGTTGCTCTTCGAGGGTGACGACTACATCGGGCCCGCTGCGAATCATGCGGCCCGGCTCTGCGAGGCCGCCGATGCAGGAGAGATTCTGGCGCTCGGAGTCGCACCGCATTTGCCCAACTGGGTCAGGATTGTTCGAGAGACTCAAGTGCAGGCGCATGGCCTTGGGTTACTCCCACAGGTCTCACAGCTAGAAGTTGTGAATCTCTCCTTCGATCAGCAGGCTGCGGGCTAAGAGTTAGCCGCAGCGCCACACCCAATCAGCTATCGGTGCGGTTGATTGCCAAATCTTTGAATGCAGTTTTGGAATCAATGCCTGGGTCTTTGGGAAGTCCAAGGACCCGCTCAGCAACGATGTTCTTCATGATCTCATCAGTCCCGCCGGCTACACGCATGCCTGGAATTCCACAGAGCATCTGCGAGAACGCATAGGCGCCCCACTCGCCACCATCAGCAGTGATGCGTGGGCCGAGCACGGCAGAAACCCACTCAGTAAACGCTGAGAGATTGTTGGTGAGTGCCAGCTTTGCCGTGGACATTTCTGGGCCGGGCAATTGCCCAGCACGAATCTTGTCGAGGGCTCGTTGGTTATTCCACTTTGCAACTGTGAAGTTCACATAGAGGCGAGTCGCTTGATCCACCAGTACTGCGTCATCAGCGGCTCCAAAATGCTCGAGCATTGCATGCAGACGCTGAGGGCTAAACAAGCCGCCGCCGCCTCCGCCGCCCCCACCAGCTCCGATTGAGGAGCGTTCGTTCATGAGGGTAGTGAGAGCAACTCCCCAGCCGCTGTTTACCTCTCCGAGTCGGTGGGTGTCAGGAATGCGCACCTCATCAAAGAACACCTCGTTAAAAGTGGCGCCACCGGTCATCTGTCGTAATGGTCGAATTTCTAGTCCTGGAGCGTGCATGTCTACGACAAATACGGTGAGGCCTTTGTGCTTCGGCAACTCTGGGTCAGTACGGCAAATGACTTCGCCAATCTCTGCCAAATGGGCCGCCGATGTCCAGACCTTTTGGCCGCTCACGATCCACTCGTCACCATCGCGGATCGCTTTCATCGAAACCGAGGCCAAGTCCGACCCCGCTCCTGGTTCCGAAAAAAGTTGGCAGGCAACGCGATCCCCGCGATACAGGTCTTTCAAGTACAAATCCTGAACCTCGGGAATTGCATGAGCCAGAATCGTCGGGGCAACCATCCCTAGGCTGATAGTGAACACGCCCATGTTTGGTGTCAGGAACTGGGACTCGATGGAGTTATAGGCCCGTTCGTAGGCTGCTCCAAGCTCGCGCCCGCCAAACTTTTCCGGCCCACCGATCCAACCAAACCCATGATCGAATCGTTTACGTCTCCACTCTTTGGCCCGCTCGGCCTGAGCAGATTCAGACTCTCGATCCATCTCATCAAACATTGCAACATCGTCTGATCCTTGACCCCAGACAAACTCTTTGACCGGCGGCCTTGGGGCGGCGTTGGCTTCAAGAAATGCTCGGGCTTGAGCAGAGAATTCCTCAATGCTGATGGTGTCCTGCTGTGTATCTGACATGAGTCCCCTTGAAATCTTTGGCGATGAGTGAGCGGCAAAGTCTGAAAGATCAACCTGTCCGCTGGCTTACTTGACTAGGCAGTCAAGTAACACCGAAATCTAGTACCCCGGGCAAGGCTAACTTGGTCGGATGCGTACTCGGTCAGCAGTGAGCGTTGGTGCCTTCTTGGTCTGGACCATCTTTGTATGGGGCATCGTCCGGGTTCGAAACATCATGGGAGATGCTGATCTGACCGGCTCTGAGCGCACCTGGCCTTTGGTATTGGCTGCAAGTTTGTGGGTTCCCGCAGCAGTCCTGCTGATCGTGTTGGTGGTCACTCTGATTCGCAAGAAGCCCTTTGCGAAGGGAGCCACAGTTGGAGTGGCAGTCCTGGGTGTCTGGACCACCTTGGTGTGGATGGTGAGGGCCTTCGATATTGCTCTCGTCAGCGACCGTGAACTTCCCTTCATTCTGGTTCACTTGGTGCTTGCTGTGATCTCTGTCGGTCTTGCGGTTCTTGCCGCTCGAGCCTTGCGACCGGACCCGACCCCCACACCTAATTTGCCCTGAATGGAAACCCAGAACTGGTGGGGGGGGCGTATCCTTCTGCGGCACCGAGCTTTGGAGATACCAATGCTTGGCCCAGTGTGTAGCAGCTAGAAATGACGAATAATTTTCAAAAGTGGCGTGAGGCACCTCGCGCCGACTCGCATTTTTGGGGTGACTGAGAGATAATGGAGATGTGGTGTTAACCACGATTTGTGTCATCCTCCCATTCACCCTTCCTCTCCCACGGATGACACAAATCGAGGGCCTTCCTTTCACTAGCGGTGATGGGGTCTAGTGCTTGGGCGGCCCTCACTATGTAATTTGCTGCGGGTTCAGGCCCCTGAAGGGGCAGCATGCTCGTAGCGGTTCTGCTTACTTCTGGTCTTGTTTGGTGGGCAGAACACAGGCCGTGTCTAGGCCGAGAACATGATTGAGGCGACCAAAAGCCAACCATGACCCAAGACACATGCTGAGTTCTACGATTTCGGCATCGCTGTATTCCGCTTTCATGCGTGACCAGAACTCCTGATCAAGACCGTGATGGTCGAGGGCATAGCGCTCGGCATACTCTGCGGCTAGCTTGGATCGGTCATCCAAATCCTGCGTGGTACGCCAGTCAGTGACTGCTTGAGGGAAGGTGTCCTCAACAGTTTTCCCGCCCATCTCGGTGCGCCAGTCTTGGCAAAAAATGCATCCGTTGATCTGAGCTGTCCTCAGCCGCGCAGCTTCAAACTCGCGCAGACCCAGAGTGGTGTCCTCGTAGACCTTCTGCGAAAAGTTTGCGGCGGCTGGTCCAATGCCGGGAACCATTTCTCCCCATACGTACATGATGGGATGCTTGCCTTCGGGTACGTCAATAATCATGAGTTCTGCCCCTGCTGGAGTTGTTGTTGGCTTTGGATCTGGGCAGTGAGTCCAAGCCGACCAACTGCTGGACTGAGTGGCACATCAAATGCGTCGTATACCCCAGGGGTCGCAGCAACCAGCCAAGGAATGGAGTTGACCAGACGGGCAGCGGCAGTCGCGTTGCCACCTGCGGCGCGGTTGCCGCCTTCGTCAGTTGCCTCGATGTTGACTTCAATTCGTGGACGACCCTCTAGAACAACTTTGTGAGCACCGGCTCCTCCGTCAGGAGGCGAGGGCCAGTCGGGTGCAACCCCAGCATCGATACGCGTGATGTGTTCGATGATGATGAGTGCTTCCCCATCCACGATTCCTTGCACCTCGAAACGCAGCCCGCCTTGTGTGCCTGCATCGAAGGTTCCCATAGCGTTTGTCACCGTAGCTTCGAGCGGTACTCGATCGACGGTCTCGCGGACCTCATCCAGAGTCACTCCGAGAGCCCGCGCAATCATTCGAACCTGACCGCCCCAGACCATGGTGGGCACAGTTGGTGCAACCATCGGAGGCACCTCGTCCATGGGCTGGCCAAATCCCACTAGGTAGCGGACGGCATCTGGCTGGTCGTAGGTTGAGTAGTCAAAAATCTCTTGGCATCTGATCTGGTCGATGGTGCTTGCTAGACCCGTCAGAATGACCGGCAGGATGTCGTTGCCCCAGCCGGGATCGATACCTGTGACGAGCAGTGATGCACCCCCCGTCTGTGCAATCTCGCGGATGGGATCGAGCAGTTCTTGTGGGGCGTTCCGAGGGTCATAGAGCGGGTAGACCGAGGGGGTGACCACGGTAATTCCCGCTCGCAGTGCTTGTTGAATATCTGCAACTGCGTCATCGGGCCGAATGTCCCCTGATGCTGTGTACACCAGCGCAGCCGGAGATCGATCAAGTACTGCCTCCACATCGCTACTAGCAGCGACCCCGAGCTGGTAGCCAAGGCCGGCAAGGTCACCGGCATCCTTGCCCACTTTGTCGGGGTTGTTGACGATCACATCCACAAGTTCAAGCCCAGGGTGAGCAGCTACTGCACGAATGGCAGCTCGTCCCATGTTTCCGGTGCCCCAAACAACAGTGGCGATACGTGAGTCCTGTGAATCCTGTGAAGACATGCGCCGATAGTACTGCTCGGTATGGGCTGAATTCTGTACGGGATCAGGCGGGTCTGACAGGTTTGGCTAATCTGCAGAATTCACTAGGTGTTGTGCCGAGAGTTCAAAGTATTCACGCATTCGATCCCGAACTGCTTCTTGTAGCTCGGGGTCGAGGGGTGTGCCTGGCATCGTAGAATCGAGCGCCAAAAACATTGCGTGCACCCAGTGGTCGCGTTCAGTCGCCCCGATGACGAATGGCGCGTGGCGCATACGCAACCTTGGGTGGCCTCGTTGTTGAGAATAGGTGTCTGGCCCACCCCAGTATTGGCCAAGAAACAGGGCGAGACGCTCGCGAGCCGGTTCCAGATTCTTTTGATCGGGATACAAACGAAGGAGCACATCGTCCTGAGCAACTTGTTCATAAAAATGCCGAACCAGTTCGTCAAAGAAGCTTTGTCCGCCGACTGCTTCGTAGACCGTTACCTGCTGATCCGGTGTTGTGTCGGGTTGAGCGCTGTCATTCACCACTCCATGGTGGCAGTGAAGGGGAGCAGGAGGCCAGAACGGCGAACTGGAGCAGTGGGGGACAGCAGTGGGGACAGCAGCGGGGAACACAGTTGAGTGTGGCGCCCAGCGGGTTGGGCAGTACTGTGTGAGTTCTATGGGCCAGCCAGTAACTGTTATTGAGAAACCTTCGAGTCAGAGCGGGGTTATCCGCTTTGAGATCAACCGCACGCTGACTGGTATGGGCCATGAGCGTTATCTGGCGAATCAGACTATTGAGGGTGATCGTCCGCCAGATGAGTTAGCGCGTCGACTTTTTGCTCGGGGTGGAATCGAAGGTATTCACATCAACTCCAATCTGATTACTGTCACTCTTGAGCGAGGCGCCGATACCGAGGGTCTTCTCGAGATCATTGGATCCTTGTACACCTTCTATGGCGAAGGTGTGGCCGTTCCCACACATGCAGACTTTGGGTATGTAGAAGAGGAATAATCATTTGTAAGTATCGAACAAGTGTTCGATACTTGGGTGATGCGTGCTGTTGACTCAAAAAAAAGCCCTGCTGCAATTGCCCAATTGCGCACAGCTCTAGCGCATACACGACCTGTAGTTCTTGCTGAACAGCGGAGACTGCCGCTGTTGCAAGCCTTCCAAGAAGTGTTCCCCGGTGGTGGGTTGCAACGCGGTTCCGTAGTGCATGTCAGCGGGGCTGTTGGGGCAACAGCGGTTGCATTGGCCGTAGCAGCGGGGCCAACCCAAACAGGTTCTTGGGCTGCTTGCGTTGGTGTAGAGCAAATGGGCTGGGCTGCTGCTGCTGAGCTAGGGGTGCAGTTGCAGCGTGTGGCCGTTATCCAAACTCCTAGCAAATCCTGGGCCACAGTAACTGCGGCATTGGTGGACTCATTCGACCTTGTGCTGTGCGGGGCACAACACGCACCATCTGCGCAAGATGCGCGGCGCTTAGTTGCTCGCGCACGCGAACGCGGATCAGTTGTGATGTTCATCAGCGGAGAATCGCTAGGAGCGGCTCGTCATGCTCGGCCTTGGCCCTCGGTTGCTGATGTGGAGCTTTCCGTCGTACATGCCGAGTGGTTTGGGATTGGTCAGGGCACGGGTCGGTTGCGTCAGCGTCATATCAGCCTTGATGTGACTGGGCGGCGAGGCCTAAGTCGTTCGCAGCGACTGGAGTTGTGGCTGCCAGATATTTCGGGTGCTGTAGCGGCAGCTGAGCATATTCAAGCCTCGACTCCTACAGAACCGACTCCTGCAGAACTGACTCCTACAGAACTAACTCCTTCTAGTCCGCTACTGGATGTGGGTTGAGATGCCCAACACCGGCAGTGCTGATTCTGCAGGCAGTGCTGATTCTGCAGGCAGTGCGGCACGGACGTTGGTTGTGTTGTGCGCCGATTGGCCAGCAGTAGCAACTGCACGACCCGCCGAGAAACCGCTCGTCGTAGTCCATGCCAACAGAGTGATCTCGCTCAACTTGGGTGCAAGACGTCAAGGCATTGCTCTTGGGTTCACGATGCGTGAAGCGCAAGCGCATTCCCCCGCTGTAGAGGTAGTGCAATACGACCAACAACGAGATGCGAGGGCATTCGAGTTAGTTCTTGCAGCAGTTGAAGAGTTCGTGCCACGAGTCGAGGTCATAGAACCTGGTCAATGTGCCTTTCCGACTCTTGGTCCATCGAGTTACCACGGAGGGGATCATGCTCTGGCACAACTTGTGCTTGCCCGAGTGCAAACAGCCGTACTCAACACAGCAGGACTCAACACAGCCGGACTCAACACAGCAGGACTGCAAGAAAGTGGATTCGCTCATAACAGGGGAGCAACGCTTGCTTGTGTCGTCGGAGTGGGTATTGCCGATGGCCCACAGGGCGCTCAGATCGCAGCGAAAGAGTCGATTCTCCGTTCTGGTGTTCTGGGTACTGGTGTTCTGGGTACTGGTGTTCTGCAAGCGATGGTTGTGCAACCAGGAAAAACTGCCGAGTTTCTTTCTCCTCTTCCGATCGAACGTCTTGGCGTGGCAACTGACTCTACGCATTCATCGAAATCTGCCGCCGAGATGTTTGATGTATCTCGGCGTTTAGGAATCAGAACAGTAGGACGCTTTGCAGCGCTCCCTATTGCCGATGTGAGTGCACGTTTCGGCAGTCTCGGCATGTCTGCGTATCGCTTAGCAACTGGGTTCGAGACAACACCGCTCAACCTTGCTGATCCCTCAGTGGATTTTTCTGTAGAGGCTGCAATAGACCCGCCGGCGGAACGAGTAGATCAGGTCGCCTTTGTGGCGGTTGCATTAGCTGATCAACTTCATGCCGAACTATCTGGTCAGGGTCTTGCATGCTCGCGCGTACTCGTGGTGGCCCAAACCGATGCGGGTGATCGTATTGAGCGGCTTTGGCGTCATGAAGGTGCACTTTCAGCAGCCGATATCGCTCGGCGGGTTCGCTGGCAGTTAGAGGGATGGTTGAGCACAGGTCGTTCTTTGGGTCGTTGTTCCGGTGGTGTTGAACGACTGCAACTCATCCCAGAGCAGGTGATTGCAGATACGGGCATGCAGCTTGGATTCTGGGGAGAGATACACAATGCAACCGAACGCGCTGTTCAAGCCTTGGCTCGGGTGCAAGCGTTGCTCGGTGCAGATGCAGTGAAATTGCCAGAGTTGCACGGTGCAAGGTCAGTCTCTGAGCAGTGTCAACTTGTGCCAATCGACGCAGTTGATCTGTTCGCAAAAGGGCGTTCCGCAGCAAATCGGAGCCCTGCTAACAGTCAGAATTCAGCTAGCAGTCAGAACCCAACTAGTAGTCAGACTGCAGCTATGGGTCCTTGGCCGGGCCGTCTGCCGCTGCCCTCGCCGACCGTGGTCTGGTCTGAGCCTGTAGAAGCAGAGCTTGTTGATGCCTTTGGGCGCAGCCTGGGGGTGAGCGGCCGGGGTGTGATGAGCGCAGTACCAGTTCGCTGCCGTGTGGCCGGTGGACAGTGGCACCAGATCCAACATTGGGCTGGCCCTTGGTGCACTGATCAGCGATGGTGGGATGCCATCGGCCACCGCCGGCGTGCTCGGGTGCAGGTTCTCTTTGATACTGCTGCGCACCTGCTGGCGCTTGAAGCTGGTCAGTGGTGGTTAGAGGCAACCTACGACTAGGCAGAGTCACCGCACCCACGATTCAGGACCAGAGAGTTCCTTTTAGAAAGCAGAGAGTTCCTTCAGGAAACTGCTGATTATTCGACCCTGAGCCCCATTCCTGAGAAGAAACCTGAGAGACTGTTCCTGAGAGAATCTGTTCAGTGGGAAGATCTCGCTACAGCAGTATTCAGCAGTAAATGTGCACAGTCGCAAAGGAGCGAACATGACTACATCCGGTTCAGAGACCACTCCCGCCTCGGGGCGAATTCTTCTGGTTGAGGACGAGGCCGCACTCGCCGACGGTGTAGCGCGCGGTCTGCGGGCTGAAGGGTTTGATGTTGAAATCACCTATGACGGCCTGAGTGGCTTGGCGCGAGCGCGAGAGGATGACATTGATGCAATCGTTCTCGACATCATGCTCCCCGGGTTGAACGGCTACAAAGTGTGTCGGACACTGAGAGAAGAAGGCATCGGTACTCCCATCTTGATGCTCACCGCTAAGTCTGGCGAATACGACGAGGCTGAAGCCCTTGATACTGGCGCAGATGATTTTCTGACCAAGCCGTTCTCTTATGTCGTGCTGGTGGCCCGAGTGCGAGCATTGCTACGCCGCTCAGCCGATGGTCGGGCCCAACCGATTGTGATCGATGATCTGCTGTTGGATCCCCTTGCTCGAACATGTCGGCGCGGCGAGACGGACATTCCGCTCACCACTCGCGAGTACGAATTGTTAGAAGCGCTCATGCGGAAGCCCGGTCAAGTCGTTCCGAAACAGACGCTGCTTGAGCATGTCTGGGGTGAAGACTTTAAAGGTGACCCCAATGTTGTTGAGGTCTATGTGGGCTACCTACGCCGCAAAATAGATCGCCCGTTTGACCGCCAAGATATCGAAACCATTCGTGGAATCGGTTACCGGATCGGTGAAGGGGCCAGTGTCTGAAGGTCGGGGGCCCCAGATTGCCTCTGAGCTAGGAACTGAGCCAAGAACCGACTCCGGAACCAACTCGGGAACCGAACCCGGAACCGAGCCGGCCGCCGCGTACTCTCGCCCGCGAAAGCGTGAGTTGGTTCGTCTCCGGCTTACTGCCATCGTGGTGTTCACAGTTTTTATCGCACTGGTCCTCGGTGCTGTGCTGCTTCGAACATGGGTCCAAGCAACGCTGACCAACGACCTACGTGCTCGTAATGAGCGCATCGTAAGTTTTATGGCCGATTCGCTCAGCAAAGGTCGCGTCCCTGCAGAGCTCTTTGCCTCGGTCAATACCCTCGAGGGTCAGTTGGATCAGCAGACCTCGGCTGATCTCTTTGGTCGCGCAGCAAACGCTGAGCAGGTGTTGTCGACCACCTACTTCTATCTAGACGGTCAAGGCCTGTCTGAATTGAACTTCAAAGTCGATGATCAGGGCCGCCTTGTACTGTTCGGCCGTCAAGGACCCCCGCGGCCAACCGCCGCAAACGCTATCGAGGTCGTCCGGGATCTACCTACCCAATATGGCACCCTCCGGCTTCATGCCGTATCACCGGTAGACGAGATCAACCGATCGGTATCTGCGCTCTCGAATGGGCTACTCATGAGCCTTCCGCTCCTGATTGCCGGAGCCGGTTTAATGACCTGGATCATTACAGGTCGGGCGCTTGCCCCAGTGGCGAACATGACGGGTCGAGTCCAAGAACTGACAGCGAATAATCTTGATGCACGTGTGCCCGTTCCGAATACAAATGACGAGATTGCTCAGCTGGGACACATGCTCAACGAGATGTTGGGTCGTCTTCAGAAATCCTCGATCACGCAGCGTCAGTTCATTTCTGACGCCAGCCACGAACTGCGTTCCCCGGTTGCATCGATTCGTGCTCAGCTCGAGACGGCGTTGCAGTACCCCCAAGATGTGGATTGGCCCGCAGTCGCTCGCATTGTTCTTGCAGAAGATGACCGCCTAGAACACCTTGTTGACAACCTCTTGGCTATGGCTCGCCTAGAAGAGGGTCGACTCGGCCGTCGCAGCGAGGTCGACCTAGACGATCTGGTCATGGAACAAACGCACCGGATGACTTCGGTTCGAATGGATGTCTCCGCCGTTTCGGCCGGTCGCGTTTGGGGTAACCCGGATGAACTCACCAGCGTGATCCGCAACCTGTTAGATAATGCAGCTCGCTACGCAGCCTCAACCATCAAAGTGAGCGTCGCCGAACATGGCCCTTGGGTGGTGCTCTCAGTGGCCGATGATGGCCCCGGAGTACCTGAAGGCGAACGGAATCAAGTCTTCGAGCGGTTTGCTCGCCTGCAAGAGAGTCGAGAACGAGATAAGGGCGGAACAGGACTGGGCCTGTCACTGACCAAGCGAATCGTCGAGAACCACGGGGGTACGATTCGCGTCGAAACCTCAGCTTCTGGAGGAGCTCTCTTTATTGTTTCGCTGCCCGCTACTGGTGTAGCTGATCTCCCAACGTAGATGCAGTCCTAGAGCAAGAGACTGCAGTCCTAGAGGGCCGAGCGAGACGAGGTTGCCGAAGCGGCGATGGGCTTGTGGCTCTGCATGAATTTCTCGAAAGCCAAACGCGGCAGCGGGGGAGCATAGAAAAACCCTTGCACCGAATCGCATCCGCCGTCGATCAGGAACCGGCGTTGCTCTTCGGTTTCTACACCTTCCCCGACTGTGTGAATTCCAAGCCCTTGGGCCAGGTTCAAAATGGCGCGAGTGATGGTTTCTGATCTGCCATCACCAAGTTCACTGACAAAGCAGCGATCAACCTTCAGGGTGTGAAGCGGCAGCATGTGCAGGTGAGATAGCGATGAATACCCAGTGCCAAAGTCGTCGAGCGAGACCAAGAAACCCAGTTCGTGCAGGTCGCTCAGGCGTTGCGCCGTTACCTCGACATCACGCATGAGCAACGTCTCGGTGATTTCGAGTTCAAGCTGGGACGGAAGCACCCCAACGTTGTCAAGGGTGGCAGCGAGACGTTGAACAAATCCCCGCTGCTCAAATTCGGTAGCTGAAATGTTGATCGCAATACGTGAGCCTGCATTGAGCAGGTTCTGCTGGTTCCACCCTGCTAGATCTTCCGCAACAGTCGTGACGACCATGTCGCTAATCGCAGAGATTGCTCCAGTGGCTTCGGCATCTGGGATGAAAATAGAAGGCGGAATCGGGCCATGTTCTGGGTGGTTCCAGCGCACCAGTGCTTCGGCCCCAGAGACTGCGCCAGATTGCAGGTCAATAATGGGCTGGTAGTACACCTGCAAATTGCGCTGCGCAGCAGCAAGGCGAAGGTCTCGGTCCAAAGCAAGGCCCGTTCGGCCCCGCTTATCAAGGGAACTTTCGAAGAAGCGAACCTGATGGCGACCTTCTCTTCGGCTCGCTGCAAGAGCAGTATCAGCTGAGCGTACAAGAGTTGCACCATCGCGTGCATTGGCAGGGTAGCGAGAGATTCCGACCGACGCAGTCAAGCGAAGCTCAAGACCTTCCACAACTAGTGGTTGTTCAATCCTTCGCTGTAATTCTTCTGCCAGTCGGCGAAGGCGAGTATCGAAAGAAAGGCTTGCATCGTTGCCCGTGATGACGACGAGGAACTCATCGACACCAACTCGACCGATTTCAATGTGACGTTCCGTTAGATCCCGGATGCGATCGGCAACAGCGATGAGTACCTCGTCGCCGAAGGCAGTGCCAAAGGTGTCGTTGACGCTACGAAAGTCATCAAGGTCAACGTGGAGCACGCCCACTCGTGCATCATCGGCGTTGGATGAATTCCGTTCTGCTGCTCGAACTGCTGCGTCTACCTGAGCGGTGATGTGGTGCCGGCTACGAAGAGAGGTGAGGTGGTCAGTTGCCTCAATCTGTTCACGACGGTCGACTGACTGCAGCAGCGCAGTGAGATCACCCAGAACGAGCACAGCACCACGAAGAGATTGATCAGTCCCAAGGAGCGGTTCACAGCTGACCTCTACCGAGATAAGTTCACCCAAGACGCGATTCAGGCCGTTACCTCTGAGTTGTACATGATCGAGGCGCTGCGGTTCGCCGGTTCGAAGGGCCTTGACGGGGGGAGTGTCCTCAATCTCTAAGAAATCCCCTTCCAGCGATTGCCAGATCCAAGGAGGGTCAAACACGCTGTGATCGAGCACCAGGCTTTGCTGCAAATCTACGAGTTGTAAGAAGGCAGTATTTGCCCGTTCAACCCGGCCCAGATGATCCAGAATTGCCACGCCCTCTCCAAGGGCCTCAAGGGTGGCATCAAGCAAGGACTCAACTTGTGGAGGTTGGGCGGCGGGCAGCGTTGCGAGCGGTTGGGATCTGGTGATTGCCAGCACTCGTGTTTGTTCAGGTTCGCCCGAGTAATCGAGAGTGAGCGTCAGATCAACGAGTTGCACGAATCCAATCTCTGAACGTAGGCCCACCGAGACAGTGTGGCTAGCAGCAGGGGGAATTTGTGCCAGCAGTAGTTGCCAAGCCTCCGAGGAAATTTCTGGCTCGATCAGACTGCAGAAGTTGGCCCCGAGAAGTACTCCCGGATGAGATCCCGCTTGTAGTGAACCTGATTGGCTGACTTCAACAATGGAAGCATCGCTGGCATCGAGCAGCCAGACACCATCTTGCAGATGATCTACAAGCAGTGCCAGCAGTTCTTCGGCCTCAGACATGATTACCTCCTTATGCAGCCTGCAAGCGAAAGCAGAGAGCGGCCAGACTCACTTCAGACGCGGAACTCAGGAACAGGAATTAAGTAGATCAAAGTTGGCCGAGACATAGTTTTACTTTCGCGCGGAGCGTGGTCGGTGGATGCCTGCCGAATACTTGGCGCGGTTCTCAGCGATTCAGATTCGCCCAGCCTCTCGGGCTGCCTCTGTAGCTGCATCGAGCTGTGCTTCGACGATGTTGAGCCCGGCATCCCAAAAACCGGGATCTTCAAGGTCGCAATCAACGATTCGACCAAGTTCTCCGGGAGTTTTGGAGCCCCCTGAGCTGAGTAGTTCTAGATAGGCCGGCACGAAGGAGTCACCTCGCTCTGAGTAGCGGGCGTAGACAGAGAGGGCCAAGAGTTGCCCATAGGCATATGCGTAGACGTAGCCCGGTGTCCCGATGAAGTGAGGAATGTAACTCCACCAGGTGGAGTATCCAGGGGTGAGCTCCACTGAGTCCCCAACCATGGCTGTCTGAGAATCAATCCAGAGTTCGCCGAAACGGTCCACCGAGAGCTCGCCTTCTTCACGTCGCGAGACATGCACAGACTCCTCGAAGCGATTCATTGCTACCTGTCGAAACACGGTGGCAATTGAGTCCTCGAGCGTGGATGCCAGCAACGCAAATCGGGCATGTGGGTCTTCGAGCTTTCCGAGCAGCGCGTTATTTGTCACGGTCTCACCGAATACTGATGCAGTCTCGGCAAGAGTGAGTGGTGTGGACTGGTGGAACACTCCCTGTTCGCGGGCCATGTACGCGTGAAGTCCGTGGCCAAGCTCATGGGCCAAGGTAGCCACATCTCGGGGTCGGCTAGTCCAGTTCAAGAACACGTATGGGTGATGCGACGGCACGGTATAGGCACAGAATGCGCCGGGTCGTTTGCCCTGTCGAGTGGGCGCATCAATCCAGTTCTCATCAAAGAACCTCTTGGCGATTCCTGCCAGCTCTGGAGAGAAACTGCCATAGGCATCCAGAACAATTTCCTTGGCCTCGGACCAGCCGATTGCAGTTTCATCCTCGGCCACGGAAGCCATGCGGTCATAGTCAGCGAGCTGATCAATCCCAAGGACCTGGGCTTTTAGCGCGTACCAGCGCTGCGGCAGATCGTAACGGCCTACCACAGCTTCGATCAGGGCCTGCACTGAGTCATCGGTTGCGTCGTTTGACAAATTCCGTTCAGAGATCCAGCTGGGATAGCGACGCAGCCTGTCATCTGTCGCCTTATCAAGGAGCAACGTGTTGAAGACAAACGCTCGAGTTCGCAACCCTGGCTCAAGGCCTTTGGTGACGGCTTCCGCAGCTTGTCGGCGTACCTCTCGATCTGGGTGTTGAAGCCGAGATAGCCCTTGCTCGAGTCCAACTGTTTGTGTCGCAGCAGCGCCCGGTGTTGCGGGCGCAGACTCAGTGGTGGATTCGGCGGCTTCGCTGCTGCTCTCGTTCAACTCGATTGTGATTGCCGAGGTGAGTTCGTCAAATAAGCGCACCCAAGCAGATCCGCCGCTGACTGATTTCTCGGTGAGTAGCTTCTCTTCGGGCTCGCTCAACAGGTAGTCACGGTAGCGACGAGCCGACCGCAAGTGATGTGCGCAGAAGTCCAAGCTCGCAGTGTCGAGCAGTGCTTCTGCTGCGTCATCATCAAGCGCTGCCCATTCGAGTTCAAAGAACACAAGTCGCGTGGCAAGGGGAACCGAACGCTCCTGTACGCGCATCATGAGTGCACCGCGCTCGGGGTCAGAGGTGTTCTCTGAGAAGCGCAGTATGGCGTAGTACCCCGCCCGGCCCTGCACCTCTTGTAGATCTGCCATGAGCCTCATCGCTGTGACAAGTTCCTCCTGAGTCATCGACCCAACCCGCCCTCGATAGGTCTCGAGTTGATCTGCTATCTGGTCGGACTGATCGAGCAGTGAGTCAAGATCAGTGCCTTCGATCAAGGAGTCAAGATCCCAAGCCACATCTGCAGCAGTCAGGTCTGCGAATTGTTGGTCTGCAAGCAGGGATACCGATGGGGGAGTGGATTCTGGAGAATCTGAAGTAGTGGTAGTCACCGTGCCAAGGTTAGAGCCTTGATGTGCTGGATCCTCGCGGGCCACCGACCTGCTGTGGGCCTGTGCCTACGGGTGGCATGCCGAGAGCAATTTGGGGGTCTGAGCTACTCTTAGTGCCGATTCCGATTGAAGCTGCCAAGCTCATCACCGTGTCGCTACGGGGGAGTCGCGAGTTGCTTACTGAGACATGCCACACTGCTGTCCTCAAAACTTTTCAAGGAGGCCTTTCGTGAAAGGTGTTGTCTTTATTCTGGTTGAAGAATTTGTTACTGATCAGTTCGGCGCCGAGGCCTGGGATGGGCTGTTAGAGGCTGCTGGACTAGATGGGGTCTGGACAACGCTCGGCACCTATCCCGACGAGCACCTAGCGATGCTCGTCAATGCCGCAGCCGAGCGATTTGAGTTGCCTCCGGAGCAAGTCCAGCGACTAGTCGGGCAAGGGACGTTCTCCGGGTTAGCGGCACAGCACCCAGCGCTACTTGAAGATCACACAAGTTCCCGTACCGTGCTCCTCGACCTGAACGGAATCATTCACCCCGAAGTTATGAAGTTGTACCCCGGCGCAGAGGTTCCTTGGTTTGACATTACCGAGCAAGCGGACGGATTGCTGCACCTGCACTATCGGTCGCGACGCGCTTTGGGGCCACTTGCAGAAGGGCTTATTGTGGGAGCCGGTGCATACTTTGGCGAGTCGATAGAACTGTTGTCGGTCGTTGATACTGGCGAGGAGTGTCAGATGGTGATCCGCATTGAACAGAGTACGGGTGCGAAGGGCTGATGCTCGATAAGACGGCGTCTCGGATTGCTCTTCTAGAGCGGCGCGCCGATCGAGAACGCCAGCGACGCCAAGCGGCCGAGCGTGCAGCCGAGAGGGGACTGCGCCGCTTATATGAGGTGAATCAAGACCTAGACCAGCTCGTAGCTGAGCGAACTGCAGAGGCTTTGGAATCATTCCAAGTTGCTGAGCAGACACTCGCCTCTCGGGTGGACATCCTTCGAATGATTGCCCAAGAGATTCTGACGCCTCTGCAGCAGATTCAAGGAACTGTAGAACTCGTTGCTAGCGCTCCGCTTCAAGAGGTGGAGCAGCACCGCGTTGCAGCTTCGGCAGTCACAGCTGAGCGTTGTGTGCAACTTGTGCGAGACGTGGTTGACCTAGTGGAAATCGAGTCTGCTGTTGTGAGCGAGCCAGTCGAACCGTGCCGTCCGCTCGAGCTTCTCGATGAGCTGATTTCCTTGCGGCGGACTCAGGCTGCTCAACAGGGTTGCACTCTCGTTTTGGAGGTTGAGTCCGATAGCAATGTCGATGCTCTGCTAGATGGGAGCCGTGCGGTTCGAATAGTTGATGAACTTCTCGCAGGAGCACTAGACGTAGGAAGTGCGCAAGTTGTAGTGACGGCAAGTGTCGCCGTGTATGAAGATGACTCAGTTGCTGAGATGATGAGCGAGATGGCCGCCGAGAATTTCTCGCAGCTGCAAGATGCGCTGCGCTCCTCTGAGCTGGTTATTTCGGTGGACCATGATGGTGAGTCGCAATCTGCAAGCATGGTTGGAGCAGAGGCCGGCCTGGTGTTGGCCACGCGATTAGCAGAAGCACTTGGAGGCACGCTCTTGGTGGTGCCGTCTGAGCTAGGCGGCGTAGCGAGAGTCCTGCGGTTGCCTATCAGGCAGGCCGGGAGCCGATAACTAGCGGAATGGGCAGTATCGAACATGTGTTCGCTACAATGTCTAGATGGCGGTTAACAGTCTTTCAGGATCTGCAGTTTCCTATGCAGAACTACATTGCCATTCAACGTTTAGTTTTCTTGATGGGGCATCCTCTCCTGAGGCCCTCGCACAAGAAGCAGAGCGTCTTGGCCTTGAGGCGCTCGCTATCACCGACCATGGTGGATTTTATGGTGTCGTACGCTTTGCTGAAGCTGCTCGCGAAGTAGGACTGCCCACAGTATTCGGTGCTGAACTCACCCTGAATGCCACGGAACAACGCACAGGTTCGACAGACCCTGACGGCCAACACTTGATCATTCTTGCCCGAGACCCAGTTGGGTATGCGTGTCTAGCAGCGCTGCTCTCACAGGCGCAGATGGCAGGTGAGAAGGGCCGGCCAGAAATCTCATTTGCAGCAGTAGCTGAAGCAGCGTCTCACCGTGCTCGAGGGCATTGGGCAGTGCTCACGGCCTGTCGTAAGGGCACGGTTCCGCTGGCGCTAGCGCAGCGCGGAGTTCGAGCCGCTGAGCAAGAACTCCGCTCGCTCGTCGCAGCGTTTGGGGTTGATAATACTTTTATCGAACTTTGGGATCATGGGGATCCGCTTGACTCGGATCGCAACGATGCGTTGTATCAACTTGCACGTCGCGTTGGAACCGGGGTGATTGCTACAAACAATGTTCACTACGCCAGCCCGCAGGACCATGCTCTGAGCACGGCGCTAGCGGCAATCCGTGCTGCTAAGAGTTTGGACCAGATGGATCCGTGGCTGCCCGGTGCTGCTAGTGCGCATCTACGCTCCGGTGCAGAGCAAGCACATCGCTTTGTGCGCTACCCCCAGGTAGTGGGTGCCGCTGCCGAGTTGGGAAAACAGTGCGCATTTGACCTTGCACTTATTGCTCCGCAATTACCCCCGTACCCATGCCCCCCGCATCCAGAGCGGCCAGCTTCTCGGGCACTCACTGAGTCTGAGTACTTAACGCTGCTCGTTGAGCAGGGTGCCACCCGTCGCTATGGGCCGCGTCATGCCGAACGATTTCCTGGCGCATGGGCGCAGATCGATCATGAATTGCAGATGATTACAGCCCTAGGTTTTCCTGGTTATTTCTTAATCGTCTGGGACATTGTCGAGTTCTGCCGCCGCAAGGACATCTATTGCCAAGGCCGAGGCTCTGCGGCTAACTCCGCAGCTTGTTATGCGCTCGGAATCACCAAGGCTGATGCGGTGCGACTTGGCCTGCTCTTTGAGCGGTTCTTATCCCCCGAACGAGATGGGCCACCCGATATTGATCTCGATATCGAGTCGGGAAGGCGAGAGGAAGTTATTCAGTACGTCTATGAGCGCTATGGCAGGTCTCATGCTGCGCAGGTTGCAAATGTGATTACTTATCGCACCCGATCTGCAGTTCGCGACGCTGCTCGTGCTTTGGGATTTTCGCAGGGGCATCAAGATGCGTGGGCTAAACAGCTCGACCGCTGGAACAAAGTGCCACAAGCTGCTTCATCTCAGCAGGGCGAATCAGTGTCCCAGCCGATTCCGGACACAGTTCTTTCTCTGGCCAGTCAGCTCGAGGAATTGCCGCGCCATCTTGGGATTCATTCCGGTGGCATGGTGATCTGTGATCGCCCAGTTATCGAGGTGTGTCCTGTTGAGTGGGCGCGGATGCAAGGCCGCTCCGTGCTGCAGTGGGACAAAGAGGATTGCGCCACTGCTGGTCTGGTCAAGTTTGATTTGCTGGGGCTCGGCATGCTCACGGCGTTGCATCTAGCAGTAGACCTGATTGCAGAACATCATGGGGTTGTTGTTGATCTAGCCGAACTTCCTCAAGAGGATGCGGTGTACGAGATGTTGTGTCGCGCCGACTCGATTGGGGTATTCCAAGTCGAGTCTCGTGCGCAGATGGCCACCCTTCCACGTTTGAGGCCGCGTTGTTTTTACGACCTTGTTGTTGAAGTCGCACTCATACGACCCGGCCCTATCCAAGGTGGTTCGGTTCATCCCTATATCCGTCGCCGTAAGGGTGAGGAACCGGTCACGTATTTGCATCCCTTGTTAGAGAATTCTCTTGCAAAGACTCTCGGGATTCCGCTCTTTCAAGAACAACTCATGCAGATGGCTATTGATGTGGCTGGCTTTACTCCATCCGAGGCCGATCAGTTGCGTCAGGCGATGGGCTCAAAAAGGTCGAGCCGAAAGATGGCTGTGCTTCGCGAGCGATTTGATGTCGGCACGTCACAACGAGGAGTGACTGCAACGGTGGCCGAGCAGATTTGGGAAAAAATTGCGGCTTTCGCCAACTACGGATTTCCAGAGTCGCACTCGGTCAGCTTTGCCTATCTGGTGTACTCCTCTTCTTGGATCAAGTTGCATTATCCGGCAGCATTTTGCGCGGCATTGCTGAATGCTCAACCGATGGGTTTTTATTCGCCGCACTCGCTCGTCCAAGATGCCCGCAGGCACGGAATCAAGGTGCACACTCCTGACCTACATCGTTCTGACTGGTGTGCCACGCTCGAAAGCGAAGACCCGGATGAACCTGTGGGCAGTTCGGGCACTGCAGTCCGCTTAGGACTCTCTTCTGTTCGCTTGATTGGAAAAACTCTGGCTAAGCAAATTGCGGCAGGTCAGCCATATGCAGATATGGAAGACCTGATGCGCCGATCTTCTTTGAACCAGGCGCAACTTGAAGCCCTAGCAACGGCCGGAGTCTTTGGGTCAGATAACCGCCGTTCGGCACTTTGGTCTGCTGGTGCGGTAGCTCAATCTGGGTCGGATCGTTTGCCTGGAATTCTGCTTGGTCTCGATGCACCCCAACTGCCCGGCATGGACGACTGGGAACATGCCGTGGCTGATCTGTGGTCTACAGGGATTGCTCCCGAGGGTCACCCAACAAAATTCCTGCGAGCAGACCTTGATCGCCGCGGAGCCGTCACTGCGGTTGAACTGAGCGAGTTAGCAAATGAAGCCAGAGTGTTAGTTGCTGGGGTGGTCACACATCGGCAACGCCCTGCTACTGCTGCGGGGATTACTTTCGTCAGCCTCGAAGATGAGACTGGGATTGTCAATGTGGTGGTGTCGCGTGGGTGTTGGGCCCGATTTCGGCCAGTGGTGGCCTCTGCTGCGGCGCTCCTTGTGAGTGGCCGTCTCGAACACAGCGTAGATGGGGTGATGAATGTGGTGGCAGAGAAGATTCAGCTGTTGCCTGTTGTGGCTGCTTCGCAATCTCGTGATTTTCGCTGATCAAAGCCCCCTTCGCTGGCTATTCTGAAGACGTACACCACACAAAGACTTGGGCAGGTCATCAACGCACAATCAGAGAGGGCTACAGCATGCCAATTCATGGGTCACTATTTCAGGAATACGCAGAAACAACGGGTCAAGACCCGTTTACAAATCAGAACAAAAAGATGCTCAAGGTGGCAATGCAGTACGGCCCCGTTTTGGCCCGAACCGGATCCATGGTGGCCTACCAAGGTGATGTGAAATTTACGAATAGCGGGTCCGGGGGTATGAGCAAATTGCTGAAGTCAAAGATGACTGGCGAAGGGGTCGACATGATGACCTGCGAGGGGACGGGCGAACTGTTCCTTGCTGACATGGCCTCAGAAATTCAGATCATCTACCTAGAAAACGACATGGTCTCTGTGAATGGGGCAAACGTGTTGGCCTTCTCTGCATCGATTGACTGGGATATTCATCGTGTGAATGTGGGCCGGGCTTCCATGATGGCGGGAGGAATGTTCAACGTGTCATTACGTGGCACCGGCTATGTGGCAGTCACCACCAAAGGCGACCCCGTTGCACTTGATGTAAGCGGAGCAGCAACCTATGCAGATGCCGATGCCGTGGTCCTCTGGACAGCGGGAGTGGTGATGGATGTTCGAGTCGACACCGGTGGAATGAAATCCATGCTACGCGGAGGCACCGGTGAACTCATTCAGATGGCATTTGGCGGACAAGGCTATGTTCTGGTTCAGCCCGCTGAGAGCGTGGTGAGCGGCGGCCACCAAGCCACTGCGCAGCCCAAATCCAGTTCGCTGGGTGGCCTTGGAGGCCTGCTCGGAAGCTGAAATCGGCATCGGTTCGGGGTATCCGTACACCTAGGTGCCCTGATCGCATAACCTAAAGATCCTCTGCGGGCGGCCGATAGGAGTAAATGTGCTGCGCGCCCGAGTGTCAACCTGTTGCCCTGCTGGGGCGTTGAGTAACAGATGACTGTGTCACGGACCACTCCTGTTCAACGAACGAACCTGCGCCCGCGGGCAGTTCTTTGGTTTGTAGCAGCGGTTTCGGTTCCGGTATTCCTCACAGGCGCTCTTCCCGTTGCTGCTGCGCCTCAGGCTGCGCTGCGCGCACCCATCCAGGCGGCACAGACGGCACAAAAAGGTGGACCGGGTTCTGGCAGTTCTAGTAACCAAATTGATGTTCTGACCGCAACCCGAGAAGAAGTCACGCAAAAAATTCAGGAACTCGATGCCCAGTACGCAGAACAACAAGGCGCCGTGGCACAAGCCGAGGTTGCAGTTGGGCTAGCAAACGAGGCAGTAGGCCGGGCAAGAGCTCGGGTGACGCTCGCCGAGAACGAAGTCGAACTCGCTCGCCAAACCGTTCGTGCCTACGCAGTCGAGGCGTATATCACCCCGCCCGCAGAGGATGCTCTTCGTGTGCTGTCGGTGGGTCAAGCAGATGATGCTTCTTATGCAAATGAGGTCATCAAGATCATGGCTGATGACCGCCATAAGGTGGTTGACATCTTGGTTGGGAAGCGCAAGATTGCCGCCGATGAGTCTGCAACTGCCGATGCCGCTGCGGCTGCTGCGGCCGATCAAGTTGCGGCCAAGCAGGCACAGCTTGGCGAACTTGAAGGAATCCGTTCCGAGCAGGAGTCACTTGCCACAGAGCTTGATGACCGTCTCGATGCTGCTCTTGCAGAGGCCGCTGCGTTGGCCGAAATAGATCGTCAAATGGCGGCAGAGTTAGCGGCTCAAGAAACCGCTCTTCGCAACGTTGCTGCCGTGCCATCACCTCGCTTGCAGGATGTAGCAGTACCCGCAGGCGCAGCGCCCGTTGGAACCGTGCCGGCAAATGGGCCAGCGCCAACTGAGCCGACAACTCCAAACCCAGTACCTGGGGCTCCGGCGCCCACTTCGCCTCCGGCGCCCACTTCGCCTCCGAGAACAGCCCCGCCAGTGACCTCGCCCCCTCCGGTACCTGTGCCGAGCGGAGGCAGTGTGAGCGTTACCTCTGTGGGGGGAATCACGGTCAACGTTGCGATTGCTAGCCAGATCAGGGGATTGCTCGATGCCGCCACTGCCGCTGGGTTGAATCTGCGCGGCGGCGGTTACCGAAGTTCAGCTGCACAAGTGGCCACTCGTCGCGCCAATTGTGGGTCCAGCTATTACGACATTTATCAGAAGCCTGCTTCACAGTGCAGCCCACCCACTGCAATCCCGGGCCGCTCCATGCATGAGCAGGGGCGCGCCATTGACTTCACCTCGGGTGGGGCGCTGATTACTTCTCGATCCAATCCGGCATTCGTTTGGCTCAGTAGAAACGCCAGCAGGTTTGGCATGTATAACTTGCCCTCTGAGCCTTGGCACTGGTCAACGAACGGAAGATAAACCTGCTCAAGGTGCGCACTCGAGACCTTCTAAACACTTGAGCAGTTGAGGTCTGGTTACTGACTAACCGGTTACTGGCGAACTGGCTACTGGCGAACTTTGGAGAGCAATCGCAGCATCTCAAGGTAGAGCCAGACCAGAGTCAGAATCAGTCCAAACGCTGCGTACCAGTCCATATAAGCCGGCAGGTTGTTCTTTGATCCGCGCTCAATGAAATCAAAGTCCAAGATCAAGTTGAGCGAAGCAACAATAACGATGACCACGCTGATGCCAATGCTCAGCAGACCTCCACCCTCCCATGGTGGCTGTAGATCCGTAAAGAGGCTCAGAACGAACCCCAAGAGGTACATAATCATGATGCCGAACATTGCACCGATAACGCCTTTGGTGAACTTGGGTGTTGCCCGAAGAATGCGCAACCCGTACATGACGAGCATGGCCAAGAACACTCCGAAGGTTGCCAGAATTGCTTGCACAACAATGCCGTCGAACCGGGCGTTGTAGTAATGCGAAATCATGCCGAGCAAGGCGCCTTCAAGCAGTCCATAGGGAAGCGCAGTGAATCGGGCAAGTTTGGGCTTAAACACCGTGAGCATCGCAATGGCGAATGCGCCGAGCATGCAACCGAGTAACAAACCTGGGTTGTCGAAGCTGACCGGGGTGCTCACTGATCCGTCGGTCCGCAGCACCGGTGCGCCCTCAGTGACGAGCGTCCAGCCGTAAGCCGCCCCGATGAGCAAGAAAGTGAATATGAAGAGCGTTGCTGCAGACACGCCGCCGAGTGTCATAACTCGTCCCGAACCTGCTGGTGGAGTTGCAGCAGCAGTTGATTGGCCTTGGCCCTGTAGACCAACCGCCGCAGCGGCTCCCTGCTGCGCCGTGTCCCACTCCTGAGCTGGACTTGCGCCCTGTTCAGTGGGTGTTTCGCCAAATGCTTTGTCCGACAGAACGGG
>CAMDLX010000019.1 GCA_945901935.1 Bifidobacterium breve
TGCGCTGCTTCGACCTCTCCGCGAGTCGTAGAAATACGGTCCTCGACCTGAGCCGAGAGCGCCGAGATTGCCGACTCTTCAACAGGTCGACCTTTGCAGGCTGAGCGAACGCCCGACTCAATTTTGCTTCGATCAAATGGAGTGCGCCGACCGTCACGCTTAACGACAACAGCGAGGACCTCTTCGACTCGTTCAAAGGTCGTGAATCGCTCAGAGCACTGTTCGCATTGCCTGCGTCGTCTGATCGAAGTTCCATCGTCAGCGGCGCGAGAATCGACCACTCGATCCTCAAGGGCTCCACAGGCGGGACATTGCATTTCTGGAACGCTACCGTTCCGGCAGGAATCACGCATGTTGAGTTGGCAAGCAAACCAAGGGCCATCTCAGTTACGTCAGGAGTTGCTACTCGCTGGCAGCCGGAGTGTTTGACCTACACGAAGAGGTGCGTCGGAAGAGAACCCGTCGCTGCCTGCGTTGAGTTCCAGGATTTGATCCACTACATCGCGAGGGTCTTCCTGAGGGGAGACACGCTCTGCGAGTGTCCAAAGAGAATCGCCGGACTGCACGAAATACGGGACAGAAGTATCGATTAGGGAGGCTGCACCGCCCTGAACAGCACCGGCCTGGGCAGCACCGGCCTGAGTTGCGGATGTACTCATGGACTGCTCACTAGTGGCTGCACTGAATCCCGAGCGAAGGAGCAACCCTGCCCCAAGAACTGCTGTGCTCAGAACAACTAAGACCAGAGCCCGACGCAGAAGAAATACCTGTCGGCGCCGCTGAGCTACTGCTGACTTGCCGCCATGGATAACTCGCAGTTGCGGCGAGTTCGCCCGGGATGCGTTCCTGCGGGGACCGAACCCAACAAGTGCCAAGTCGTGAGCCGAGAGTTGCTCAGCGAGTCCCTCGCCAGTTCGGATGTCGATGATTGCTGCCATGTGAACAGTCTCCTGATGGGGTGTGACACTGAAGCTCGTTGAGCCACTACTGCGAACGAATGTTCGATAACTAGAATGCACGAACAACTGTTCGGTGTCAACAGTAAAATCGAACGAGTGTTCCACAGGTTGTCTTGGCATGCTGCTAGTGTGTCCAAACACACGTTCGAACTATTTGGGAGTCAACATGAGCAGCACCGCACTCACACCCCGCCAACAAGAGATTCTGGTATTCATCGAAAAGACCGTCGGAGATCGCGGGTACCCCCCATCAGTACGAGAGATTGGGGAGGCCGTCGGACTGGCCTCACCTTCGACTGTTCACAGTCACCTACACACCTTGCAAAGACTTGGATATCTGCGCAGGGACCCCACAAAGCCACGCGCTATTGAAGTAACAGCCGATACCGCTAGCGGCACCACTGCGGAACGGCGTCCGACACGCCATGTTCCCCTAGTAGGAGATGTTGCTGCCGGTGTAGGCGTTCTAGCTCAAGAGCGTGTTGAAGAGATGATGCCTCTGCCTGCGGATTTCACTGGGGACGGAGAGCTATTCATGCTGCGGGTTCGGGGCGACTCAATGATTGACGCTGGGATACTCGACGGCGACTTTATCGTTGCCAAGGTTCAGCCCGAGGTTGCAAATGGGGACATCGTTGTTGCTGGCATCCCCGGAGAAGAAGCCACGGTCAAAACATTTAAGCGTCAGGGTTCCCGGGTGGTGTTGCATCCGTCTAATCCCACTATGGAACCAATGACCTTTGAACAGTCAGAGGTTGTTATCTACGGCAAAGTCGTCACGGTCATTCGCAAAATCTGAATTACAGCCTTGGCCCTGTTGACCGGGCTTGCACCCAGCTAGTTGGCATCTTGAACAGAACTAGTTGGCATGTAGGGCCGCATTGAGACCCTCGGCCCAGGCTCCCGATCTTGGCAACACCTCGACTGCTCCCGAGACTGAGTTACGGCGAAATAACAGGTCATTACTTCCGCTGAGTTGGCTGGCCTTTACTCGGGTTCCGTCGGGCAGTTGGACCACTGTTCCAGCGGTGACATAGAGCCCTGCCTCAACTATGCAACGGTCGCCTAAAGAAATTCCGATTCCCGCGTTGGCGCCAAGCAGACATTCCTCTCCAATGGAGATGACCTCTTTGCCTCCTCCCGATAGCACGCCCATGATGGATGCGCTGCCGCCGAGGTCGGAATTAGCACCGACCACTACCCCTGCAGAGATACGCCCTTCAACCATCGCTGGCCCCAAAGTCCCAGCGTTAAAGTTCACAAATCCCTCGTGCATAACGGTGGTCCCCGAGGCTAGATGTGCGCCAAGTCGAACCCTGTCGGCGTCAGCAATCCGAACTCCAGCTGGAATGAGATAGTCAACAAGCCGGGGGAACTTATCTACCCCAAATACCGTGCATGGTTGCGCCGATGCCATCAGCCGTGCGCGCACCTGATCGAAGGAGGCAACATCGCAGGGGCCCAAGGAAGTCCATACAACGTTCGAGAGCAGACCAAATATGCCATCGAGGTTTGCTCCGTGGGGCTGAACTTTGCAGGCCGAAAGTAAGTGCAGCCGCAGATACACATCAGATGCGCCTGCCGGTGGTTCGGCAAGATCTGCAATAAATGTCACCACTGCCTTCCGCTGAACCGGAAGCAGCGAAACTTGATTGCGTTGAGCATGATCAGGGGTTTCATGACTGATTCCAGCGAGCGCAGCGAGCACCTCAATATTGGGATGCCTTTGGCCATCGTCAATCATCGGAGCGAATCTGTGCATCAGCTCGCGTAGCAGATCCTCGTCGAGTTCATAGGTAGCCGAGCCATCAAGATGGCCGAGTACATCCGCGAGGATCGCAGCTGAGCCGAAGTTTTCGTTGAGCGAGTAGGCGCCAAACCATGTATCTAATACTGAACCATCTGCATCTGCGATATTCGCTATACCGATCCCGAAGGCTGCAGGCTCGACATAGCCCTCACGAGCTCTCAACCCTGCAGCCATGACAGCGAACTGCTCGGGAGTAGTTGGACGCAGATCGGTACTCACAGATTTCTCCTTGGGATTGGGACTCGTAGTTGGCGGGCTTGCTGCCGAGACAGGTGCTGACACCCGTTAGCAAAAACACTTCTGGGCTGGAATTCTGACAGCCTAGGGAATCTGACAGCCTAGGAAATCTTGCAGCCTAGGGAATCACGGGCCAAACCGCAGCAGGTCATCAAGTGCCGCAAAGGTGCGTGCCAAGCTCTCAGCGAGCAGGTGCTCTTGTGCTGTGTGAGCCAAGGCCGAGTCCCCGGGGCCGAAGTTGACCGCTGGTACTCCGCGTTCCGTAAAGCGAGCAACGTCTGTCCAACCGAGCTTGCCAAGAACACCGAGATCGTGGCGTTCAATCAATGCTGCAATGCACGGGTGATCGACGGCAGGGTACGCAGCGGGTGACAGATCAAGCAGTTCGACCTGGTCCCCTTCTTGTAGGAACGGCTCGAGAATATTGCGAACATGTTGCTCTGCCTGATCGGAGGATCGGTCGGGCGCGAATCGGTGAGCGAGTTCAATCTGCACCTCATCCGGAACCACATTGCCTGCAACACCACCGTTTACCCGAACGACCTGAAGTGCCTCATGGAAGTGGCACCCAAGTAGCACTGGTTGACGCGGAACATACTGCTCGATCGCTGTGAGCAGGCCAGCGAGACGGTGAATTGCGTTATTGCCCATCCATGCACGCGCAGTATGAGCACGCTTTCCGCGAAGGACCACAGAGAACCTCATGGTCCCCTGGCATCCAGCCTCGATCTGCCCGTCGGTTGGTTCGCCCAGCAGCGCGACATCACCCTCTAGAAGGTCGGGCCGCGACTGGAACAACTCCTCTAGACCACTGTGCTCCGAGGCAACTTCCTCTCTGGCGTAGAACACATAGGTCACATCAACTGCTGGCTGTTGATGCTGCTGTGCAAGTTGCAACATGACAGCGAGCCCACCCTTCATATCGGCTGACCCAAGGCCCCACAGCCGATCACCCTCTAGGCGTGGCTCAGCATTTCCGTTTGCGGGCACCGTATCTGTGTGGCCGGCAAGAATCACACGAACAGGGCGATCCAGTTGGGTCCGTGCCACAAGATTGTCGCCAACCCGAGTGAGTTCCAGGTGCTGATGAGCGGCCAGTTCCTTCTGGATCAACTCGGTGATCTGTGCCTCAGAGAAACTCTCTGAAGGGACACCAACTAGCTCTGCTGAACACTGCAGCAAATCATCAACTGTCAGTGGGGCAGAAACGGCGTCGGAACTCACGCCTTAGTTTTACACGGTGTGGGGCAGGTTTCTGCTAGCACTCGAGAATGCCGGCCACAGACCAGATCACTGCAATTCGCCTGGTGCAGGCGGAGTAGGCGGCATTGGGGGCGGGCTAGGCGTGGGCAAAACCGGAGTATCTGGCATCCAAGGAGTGGGCGCTTCGATCCTTGGGGCTTCAGCCGCACCGGGCAGCGGTGGCGGCATCGGTGGAGCACTGGCTACCGCACCACCTACTGCTGCGGGCGGCTGCGGAGGCGAGCTGGCCGCCGGGCCGACCTGACGCTTCTTCCACCGGGAGCGCTTCACAAGGCCAACGATCAAAAAGATCAGGCCGAGGAATGTCAAAAAGAAGCCGCTCAAGAACCCGGCAAAGCCAACGCCGAGCTTTCCGAAACCTGGGAAGGAAGAAACCGCGTACTGGCCCTCGCTGAACTCACTCCCCGCGCACACAACGTTGTATGAGGAACCGGGGTTTGTATCGAATGAGTACACAAACGTGAAGGTGTCTGCACCGGAACCGATCTCGGCTGTGCTGCCAGTTGATGGCTCGGCAAATGAGACCTTGCTGCCGTTTTCATCCTCACCCTCACAGACAACATCTGCAGAGGTTGAGACCACGACTCCGGTTGAGGATGCAGCGTCCAAGTTGGTGGTCTCGCCAAGAGCCACTGTGGATGCGCCAGTGAGAATATCTGTGAATGAGGTACCAAAGCTGACACAGCTCAGGCCGCCCACGCCACAACTCGACAGCGCAAGCAGAAGTAAAACGATTCCTGTAATGAGCGCACCCTTTGGTGGTCGGTCCGTCACAGAAGTTTGAGGTGCCGCAGAAGCGCCAGCTTGAGCCATGTTGGTTCCTTCCATCAGCGGATCTAGACCTGCTAGATCGCAAACCAAGTCCTTAGTCTGTCATTCCCTTGGCCCGTTCATGCCGAATAATGAGGGAGAAGAGTCGAAAGGCCTTGTCAGAGGTTCTGGGCTCTCCGTTCGAGCTCTGCTATCTGATCCTCATCTTGCACAACAGCGACCCGAATAAAACCAGCGGCAGTAGACCCGTAGAACTCCCCCGGGCTGACCAACACACCTAGTTCTGTCGCTAGTCGCTCCGCTAGGCCCCATGCATCGCCATTCGTTGCAGGTACCCACAGGTAGAAAGCTCCGGCTGGCAACGGCGCATGCAAACCTATGGAGTTGAGCACAGCGGAGACTCGACCCAGCCGAGACCAGTATCGCTCGCGCTGCTGCAGTACATGGCCGGAATCCTTGAGAGCAGCGACAGCGGCAAGTTGTGCCGGTCCTGAAACCATGAGTCCCGTGTGCTTACGAATCTCGCTCAGGTAACTGACTAACTCGGCATCGCCCGCATAAAAGCCCACCCGAATTCCAGCAAGATTTGAGCGCTTTGACAGCGAATGCACAGCGACAACGCCGTCAAGGCCAGAGGACAGGATGCTCTGGCCAGGAAGTTGCCCTGGAGTTGCTGCTGGGCCATCCCAAGTGAATTCCACGTAGCACTCGTCAGAGAAAATTGGGACCTGATGTTTCCGGCCCCAAGCCGCTACAGCGGGCAAATCATCAAGACCTCCCGCAGGATTGCCAGGGCTGTTAGTCCACAAACACAGCGCACGTTCTGCGTCTTGGGGGTCAATGGCGCCAAGATCAAGGCGAAAGTGTTGATCCATTGGAACCGGCACCGCACGGCATCCTGCGAGCAGCGCTCCCATTGCGTAGGAGGGATAACTCACTTCCGGATATAACACGGTGTCCTTGGATGGGTCTCGCAGACGAAGCCAGTGCGGAAGTCCGGCAACAAACTCCTTGCTGCCGACACATGCAGCAATTTGGCTAACAGGAACCTCAATTCCCAGACGCAACCTAAACCAGTCAGCAGCGGCGCAGCGGAGCTGCTTTGTGCCAATCGAGGGTGGGTAGGTCCTTGCGGCATCGGCGGATTCAGCTAACGCAAGTAGCACTGCCTCGGATGGCGCATCACAAGGCGTTCCAACAGACAGGTCGATAACTGCGCCGTGCGCGTCCACTGCGAGTTGCTTCAGTGGCCCAAGGCGGTCATACGGGTATGGGGGAAGTTTGATTCCTTGCGGTTCGGTGCTCATAAGGATGAAGCCGTTGCAGTCTCTGGGAGAGGCTGAGAAAGGAACTCCTCGAACCTTCCAAGTTCGGAGTCTTCAAGCCGCACCGAGACGCGCACCCCCTCAGGTTCGGCAGTCTCGTTGAGTACTTCACCACAACGATGCAATGCGGCGAGCACATCTCCTCGGTGGTACGGGATATACATCTGTACCGCAGGAATCAGGGATCGCAATCGATCACCGATCCGCAAGAGCAACTCTGGTATTCCTTCGCCTGTAACTGCAGAGATTGCTACAGAACCTGGCGAATCCGCCGCCAGACGCGCTGCTTGATCGGAACAATCCGCTTTGTTGAATACCAGCAGCTCGGGCACGGCATCGCCGCCGATTTCTTTGACCACTGCCCGAACGGCCTGCATCTGCCCCTCTGGGTCAGGGCCGGAGCCATCAACCACGTGGATTAACAGGTCTCCCTCGGCAACGACGTCAAGTGTGGATGCAAAGGCTTGAACGAGTTGGTGTGGCAGCTTTTTGACGAATCCCACCGTGTCTGTCAGCAGCACTGATTCGCCGCCCGGAAGTTGCAGCTTGCGAGTCGTTGCGTCGAGGGTGGCGAACAGTCGGTTCTCGACGAGGACTCCTGCCTCGGTCAGCGAATTGAGCAGAGTGGACTTTCCTGCGTTGGTGTAGCCAACGATCACTACATGGCGAAGCGTGGAACGCCGGCGAGACTTGCGCTGTGTAGCGCGATGGTGAGCAATCTGGCGAAGGTCGGCCTCGAGTTTGTGAATCATCCGAGTAATCCGGCGCCGATCAATCTCAAATTGGGTTTCACCGGGACCGCTTCGAGTTCCGATACCACCAGCCTGCTGCGACATTGCAGTTCCCTTGCCTCGCAGCCGCGGAAGCCGATACTTGAACAGCGCTAGTTGTACCTGCGCCTTGCCCTCTTGACTATGAGCATTCTGACCAAAAATATCCAGAATCACTGCAGTTCGATCGATTGCCGTTCGTCCAAGAATCTTTTCAAGATTGAACTGCTGTGACGGACTGAGTTCATCGTCAAACACAACGGTGTCGCAGTCGGTTTCTAGGGCAAGCTCTTTGATTTCTTGCACCTTGCCCTTGCCAATAAAGGTGGCCGGGTCCGGGTTGTTTCTGCGTTGCACGACGCGGCCCACCACGTCGGCGCCGGCCGTATCGACTAACAATTCGAGCTCATCAAGAGATGCCGACAGCAGGTCATCGTCATGTGGAGGGAAGCTCACCCCTACCAAAATGATTCGCTCACGGAAGTTGCGATCAATGAGCGAGTTGCTTTGGCCGCCAAAATCTCCAAAGCCACCTCGGTGGGATTCGTTTGGATCGAGCAGTTCTGGGTCCTGCAAGGCTTGGTCGACTGGATCTAGGTCGACTTGATCTTGGTCGGCGCTACTCACGAAACCGTGACCTCTGGAAGTAAGACTGTTACCTCTGCAATAAAGACTGAAGGGCCAGTCAACAACAGCGTGGAATCTGAAATCGAAACTTGCGCCTCTCCGCCGGGCATCGACACTCGGACCTGCTCACCCACAAGACCCATGCTGTGTGCTGCTGCAGCAGCAACTGTTGCACCGGAACCGCAGGCCTCGGTGATCCCAGCCCCACGCTCCCAGACCAAGAGTTGCATGTGATCTGTGGAATCAACGTAGACGAACTCCACATTGATTCCCTCTGGGTACTCTGACTCGAGGTGCTGCCCAACCGCTGCTAGATCTAGCTGATGAAGTTGATCCTCGGATTCAAGGACCAATACAAGATGCGGGTTACCGATGTTGAATGTGCCGCGGTGAAGTGCCGGAAAGTCTTGCGAGAGGGTGCCGAGTTCAGGCCCTGCAGTTGCAGCGCCCATATCGACTTGTATCCAGATTTCCTGATCAGCCGAACCACGAACAGTCCGAAGTTGCCGCACCCCGCCAGCTGTCTCGATTCGCAGATCGCCTTCGCTTCTTCCCTCGTGACGAAGCAGTGCCTGGCCGAGACAGCGGATGCCATTGCCAGAAATTTCGGCCTCGGACCCATCCGCGTTCAAGAGCACCATGCAAGCATCATTTCCTTCTTCGGAAGGAGGGAAGGAGAGAATCAGACCATCAGCGCCGATACCTCGGTGCCGGTCACACAAAGAGCGCGCCAACTCAGGATCAATGGCTAGCTCTGGGTTCTGATCAGCTAGAGCAACCAAGAAATCGTTGCCGAGCCCATGATGCTTTGTAAGTCTGAGCACTCTTTCTCCATCTCTGCAGATCTGTTGCCCCAACTCGACGAAGAACTACTCCCCATACCGTAGTAGTGCCAGTGCTGAGCATCGAAGCAGGCAAGCCTGCTGTGGGAAACTCGATTACGCCCAGAAGGCATCTAATTCATCAAGAACCGTTTGTGGGTCTCCTGTGTGATCGAACCAGGTGATGCGTGGGTCTCGACGGAACCAGCGGATCTGCTTGACGGCAAACTGTCGCGTTCGATCGATGGCACGAGCGACTGCTTCTTCTTGGGAACACTCGCCTGCTAGATGAGACAGCAACTCCCGATACCCCAATGCCTGCGCTGCAGTACGAGAAATTCCCTCGGGGCGTGCTGCAAGAGCTTGCACCTCCTGAAGGAACCCATCACGCATTTGTTGTTCGTAGCGCTTGGCGATTCGCTCACTGAGCACCGGCCGCTCCACTCGAAGCCCAGCCAAACGAAATGGGGTCTCGGGGTAGGTATCTAGGCCGGGACCGAATTCAGAGAAATTGCGGCCTGAGCCAAGCGTGACTTCGAGCGCACGAATGATACGGCGGCGGTTTCCAGGTTCAATGCGGTCACTTGCCGCAGGGTCAAGTTGGCGAAGCCGCTCATAGAGCAACGCAGTGTCGCCCTCTGCCTCGAGCTCTGCTGCGACGGAGGGAAACCTCCCAGGCAGCTCAAGGTTATCGACGAGGGCTTGCAAGTAGAGCGCCGTTCCCCCTACCAGGATTGCCCGTCCACCTCGGTCTTGGATCTCGTCAAGGGCTTGATTGGCCCCTTGAGTGAACTCGGCAACCGAATACTCCGACCACGGGTCAACCACATCAACAAGGTGATGCGGAACACGTTGCATCTCTTCTGCTGTGGGCGAGGCCGTGCCGATATCCATCCCGCGGTAGACCTGCATCGAGTCCACAGTGACGAGTTCGACTAACTCACCGGTAGCCCGTCGACGCTCGGCTAGAGCTAAGGCCAGTTGTGACTTGCCCGAAGCAGTCGGACCCAGAAGGACAAGGTGACCTGCTTTCGCTCGATCCTGTTGGATCACGGCTGTGCGCAGAGTTCAGCGGCTAGCAAGTACCAGTCCAAGCGAACGGGGTCAGGGTTTTGCATCCCGTACTCACCGAAAAATGCCTGAATTGGCTGTGGACCAAATGTGTTGAGAAGGTCCTGCGCTGCTCGTGCCAAGTCAAAATATGCATCGCCAATGGCTGCTTGAGTCCAGTCCTCGAACCCAATCAGGTCCTGCCCAGAGAAACGTAGGTTGCTCAGGCGCGGTGCACCTTGCAGCAGTACCGGCTCCGCAGGCTTCTGCTCTATGGCTCCGGCCCCGTCTTGAAGAATCTGCGTGAGACGCACACGAGACATGTGTCGATACGGAGGACTCAGTTCTTTGGGATGCACTTGGTCAGCTTCTGCGGACCGAAGCGCAAGCTCAACAAGGTGGTCTGTGGTGAGCAACAGGTCGGGCTCCGCAAGCAGACTTGCTGGTTGTACGGGGCACCGATGAACAGAGGCCAGACTGCTAGCTAGCGATCCGATTGTTCGCTCGGCGTCGAAACGGTATTCAGGCTCCGTTGCGGCTACTCCCTGACCGGCGGGTGCGAACAGATTGGTGGTCAGGATGAGGGCATCGAACTGCTGGCGAGCAGTTTGTGTAGGGCTCACCCCGCAGAAACCTCGAGGCGGGTTCGGTGTGTTGGCAGATCCAGGATCTCTACAAACTCGCCCATCAGGCATGTGTTGGTGGCGCTCGAGACTTCGACGCTTACATAGGTTCCAGGCCGCATAGGCGCTGGTGGTGTGAAATGCACCAAACGATTCTGGCGGGTACGCCCAGAGACACGCTCTGGATCACGCTTGCTGGGACCGAAAACGAGCACCTCTTCAGTTCGGCCAACACGTGATTCGTTTCCGAGGAAGGATGAACGTTCAATGATGGCTCGCAATCGTTCCATCCGCTCCACGACAACGGCATGATCTACGAACTTCTCAGTGAGTTCAGCAGCCTCGGTGCCCGGTCGAGGCGAGTACAGAAACGTAAACGCACCATCGAAGCGAGCCTCTGCAGCAAGTTCGAATGTTGCCAGCGCATCGGCCTCGGTTTCGCCGGGGAAACCAAGAATGATGTCGGTTGTGACTGCAAGATCAGGTATTCCTGCTCGGGCCAGCGCAAGCCGTTCCATGTACCGCTCAGCGGTATAGCCCCGGTGCATGGCGGCCAGTATGGAGTTGCTTCCCGATTGCAGCGGCAGGTGCAGATGCTCACAAACGGTATCAACCTGGGCCATTGCTTCAATTGTCTCTGGACGCAGATCCTTTGGGTGAGGACTTGTGTAGCGAACTCTTCGGATCCCAGGAACAGCGCCAACAGCGCGCAAGAGGTCGGCAAAGAGGGGTCGAACTTTACTACCCGATTCTTGATCCCAGTTCTCCCCGACCATGAACTCTGCGCTCATCCTGGCCTCAGGCTCTTCGGCTGACATTCCTTGGGATCGCAGGCGAAGTGTTAAGTCACGACCAAAGGAGTTGACGTTCTGGCCTAGCAATGTGACCTCGGTGACGCCATCTGATGCAGCGCGCTCAACCTCGGCGAGGATGTCCCCGAATGGCCGGCTGATCTCCGGGCCTCGAACTGCTGGCACAATACAAAACGCACAACTGTTATCGCAGCCCATCTGGATGGTCACCCACCCGGCATATCCGGCCTGACGCACCACTGGTAGCGCCGATGGGAACAATTCGTGGTCTTCGGCAACTGTCTCTTCGAGAATCTCGAGTACTGGTTTGCCAGTCTCTCGGCGTTGATGCAGAAGATCAACGGCTCGGTGAACGTTGTGGGTTCCCAAGATCACGTCCACATACGGTGCACGCTCCGCAATGGTTCCCCGGTCCTTTTGAGACAGGCAACCTGCGACCATGATCTCCATGCCCGGGCGAGCCTCTTTCAGGCTCTTTAGGTGACCCAGAGTTCCGTAGAGCTTGTTATCGGCATTCTCTCGGATACAGCAGGTGTTCAGCACAACAACATCTGCTTGCTCAACGTCTGTGGTGGGCTCAAGCCCATCTGCCTCGAGCAAGCCTGCAAGGCGCTCAGAATCGTGCTCATTCATCTGACAGCCAAAGGTGCGCACGATGTACTTGCCAGACATGGTGATCAGTCTAGGTTGCGCCGGCCAAGAGACCAGAAAGGTACCGGTGTAGCGACCCCAGATCGCTACACCGGCACCTAATGGATACTTTAAATTCACCTGTCCGTCTAGACAGAATGATCAGTCGAGACTGATTGGCAAATCATCAGGATCAATCACGAGCTCCTCAAGGGACTCCTCATCGGTCTGACCAATGCCAGACTCAGACATCACCCGTTCAGAAATGTCGACCATGATCTCTGGGTTCTCGATCAGGAACGTCTTGGCGTTTTCTCTACCTTGGCCGAGCTGTTCGCCCTCGTAGGTATACCAAGCACCCGATTTCTTGACGATGTTGTACTCAACGGCAAGGTCGAGTGCTCCACCTTCTCGGCTAATGCCTTTGCCGTACATGATGTCGAACTCGGCCTGCTTAAAGGGAGAAGCCATCTTGTTCTTTACTACCTTGACTCGAGTGCGGTTACCCACCACCTCGACCCCATCCTTGATGGCCTCGATCCGGCGGATATCGAGCCGGACGGAGGAGTAGAACTTGAGCGCACGCCCACCTGGCGTGGTCTCTGGTGAACCGAACATCACGCCGATCTTCTCTCTGAGCTGATTAATGAAGATGCAGATGGTGTTGCTCTTGTTGAGATTGGCAGTGAGCTTGCGGAGCGCTTGAGACATCAGACGTGCCTGCAAACCAACGTGGGTATCACCCATCTCGCCTTCGATCTCGGCTCGGGGTGTGAGCGCTGCCACGGAGTCGATCACGATCACATCAAGTGCGCCGGAGCGAATCAGCATGTCGGTGATCTCGAGTGCCTGCTCGCCTGTATCTGGCTGCGAAATCAAGAGTTCGTCGACATCGACACCAATGCGTGCGGCATAGGTTGGATCCATTGCGTGCTCAGCATCGACATAGGCACAGATTCCACCGTTACGCTGCGCCTCGGCGACGACATGCATGGCCAAGGTGGACTTGCCCGAGGACTCAGGGCCGAAAATCTCGATGACACGCCCACGAGGGAGCCCACCTATGCCGAGTGCGATATCTAGCGAAAGGGCTCCGGTGGAGATGGACTCCACGTCCATGGAGGTCTTTTCGCCCATCTTCATGACGGAACCTTTGCCGTACTGCTTTTCGATCTGACTGAGAGCCATCTCGAGTGCTTTGTCTCTTTCAACTGCCATGTGATTGTCCTCTTCCGGGGTAGGTCACCGGGTGGTGATCTGCTGGTTCGTTCTGCGGGGGAAGTACTCGTCTAGTGGCGTTCACCCTGCCCTGTTGGGCCTGTTGGTGCCGTGTCGCTATCCGTGATGATGACCGTACTGATGTGGTGTGACAGTGAAGGAATAACCGCCCCCGTGCACCTACATGAGTGTAATTCCGAACAGGCGTTCGATTCAAGGACCCTCAAGAAATTTCTTTCTGAGTCCGCGCAGATCACCCCAAAAAAGGGAACGTTCCTTAGGTGGCCTGTGGCAACAGCCGAAGACCTAGTTCCTCAAGTTGAGCCGGCTCAATTGGCGTAGGTGCACCTGTAAGCGGATCCCCACCCGACTGAGTCTTGGGGAATGCGATGACCTCACGAATATTTTCTTCACCCAACAGCAGGGCAACAATGCGGTCAATTCCAAATGCAAAACCAGCGTGTGGAGGCGCACCAAATCGGAAGGCATCTAACAAGAACCCGAACTTCAGTGCGGCTTCTTCAGCACTCACACCGAGCAACTCAAAGATGCGGGACTGGATATCTGAACGATGAATTCGCACGCTTCCCGATCCCAACTCCCAACCGTTCAGAACTAGGTCATAGGCCTGCGAGCGAACCTTGAGTAGGTCCTCGGGCTCTCCATCGAGCAGCGCCCAATCATCCTCATGAGGCATCGTGAATGGGTGATGCGCAGACACTGGTTTGGATGTAACCGGATCGATCGACTCGAACAAGGGGAAATCCACAACCCATAGGAAATTGAACCCACCCTCATTGACGGGTGGTCGGCCAAGAGCCAGACGCAACAGGCCAAGCACATGACACACCTTGGCCCAGTCATCGGCAACTAGGTAGATCACATCACCAGCCTGCGCGTGCAAGAGATCCAAGATCCCAGCTTTCTCATCCTCGGATAAGAACTTTGCAACCGGAGAATTCAGTGAGAGGCCAGCCTCACCCTCTTCGACGCGCATCCAGACCAAGCCTTTGGCACCCCACCGCTTTGCGTCATCTGTGAGCTCGTCGAGTCGGCTACGAGAGGTCTCGGCCGCTGCGCCAACGTGGCAGATTCCTTTGATGCTTGAGGCCTTGAACGCATTGAACTCGGTGTTCGAAAACACAGCAGTGAGTTCAGTGAGTTCCATTCCAAATCGAACATCTGGCTTATCAGAACCGAAACGGTCCATTGCATCTCGCCAAGTCATACGTGGCACCTCACCGATGCCCTCACCCGTGACCACCTCAACCGCAGCAGACACAGCGCGAGTAATGCATTCCAGCACGTCATCTTGGCTGGCAAAGCTCATCTCGGCATCGAGTTGACTGAACTCAAACTGGTGATCAGCACGCAGGTCCTCATCGCGGAAGCACCGAGCAATCTGGTAGTACCGGTCAACTCCTCCGACCATGCAGAGTTGCTTGAAGAGTTGTGGGCTTTGAGGCAAAGCATAAAAATTGCCTGGCTTGGTGCGTGCTGGCACCACAAAGTCTCGTGCGCCTTCCGGTGTGGAGGCAATGAGCATGGGGGTTTCAATCTCGACAAAGTCTTGGGCATCCATGGCCGACCTGATTGCGGAGTTGATCTTTGCTCTGGTGCGCAGATTCTTCTGCATGTCTTCACGGCGAAGATCCAAGTATCGATAGCGCAGGCGGACAGTCTCATCTACATCAGCAGCGCGGTCATCAAGTGGGAACGGGGGTGGTTCTGCCGCAGAGAGAACCTCTACTGTGCACTCCCCCACCTCGACCTGCCCCGTAGAGAGCTGGTCATTCACAGTGCCTTCGGGTCGGGGCCGCAATACTCCAGTGACTCGTACGACGAACTCACTTCGTAATTCTGCTGCGCCGTCAACAACGCATTGCACCAACCCAGTGTGATCTCGAAGGTCAATAAAAGCTAAGTGCTCCCCGTGTTCGCGACGGCGGGCCACCCAGCCGCACAGGGTGACCGTTTGGCCCACTTGATCAAGGCTGAGTTCACCGCAGGAGTGCGAGCGCATGGAAGTACTTGTAGAGGCAGTCACGTGGGGGTCCCGGAGTTCGTTGGGTCGGCAGAAGCAGAATCGGCTGGATGGAAATTGATTTGATCGGTAACAGTTTGAGAAGAATAACGGCTGAGCTCGGAAAGTAGATCAGCCCTAGCTACTCGGCGTTGTTCGCCATCGGACTCTTGGCCCAGCATGGGTCGAAGCGTCACCTCATTGGCTGCAAGTTCGTCTTCACCAATGATCAGAGCAAAGCGTGCCCCTGATTTGTCTGCGGATTTCATCTGCGCCTTCATGGAACCGCCGCCAAAGCGACGGTCAGCGGAGATTCCAGCAGCACGAAGTTGGTGTGTGATATCTCGAGCGGCATCGCCAGAGACCGTGTCGATCACGAACACATCGAGCCTTGTTGGATCCGTAGCGAAGACTCCTTCAGCATCACATGCCAAGAGAATGCGATCTACGCCGAGGGCAAAACCGACGCCATCGGTTGCTGGGCCACCCATAGCTTCTGCCAGCCCGTCATAGCGGCCACCGCCACCGATTGCATTTTGTGCTGAGTCCAGGGCCTCAGCGGCAAACTCAAAGGTGGTTCGTCGGTAGTAGTCAAGGCCTCGAACTAGGCGGGGGTCTTCGGTATAGCTCACTCCTAGCGAATCAAGACCTGCCAAGACTCGCGCGTAATGATCAGCAGAATCCTCCGACAAGTAATCGGCAACGAGCGGTGCGTCCGCGATGATCTGCTGATCCTCGCGACGCTTTGAATCCAAGACTCGTAATGGGTTGCGCTCCAGTGTGACCTGTGAAGCCTCGGAGAGTTCGTACTGATGAGCTAGCAGGTACAGGCGCACTGCTTCGGTGTACTGCTCGCGATCCTCATGTTCTCCAAGTGAATTGATGAGCAGGGTAACTTGCCGCAGTCCTAGCGAGGCGAAGAACCTGCTCGCCAAGGCGATGATCTCGACATCAAGATCAGCGTCATCCACTCCAAGCGCCTCAACACCGAGCTGATCAAACATCCGGTAACGACCCTTCTGCGGTCGCTCGTGGCGAAAGTTTGTTCCGGCGTACCAAACCTTCCAGGGCAGCACTGGTCGGTGTTGAACAAAAGCTCGTACGACACCGGCGGTCATCTCGGGTCGGAGAGCTATTCGGCTTTGGTCCTTATCGACAAAGTCATACATCTCTTTGGTGACTACATCCGTAGCCTCGCCGACCCTTAGAAACACTCCTAGATCCTCGAGTAGCGGCGGGACCACCTCGTGGTAGCCGGCTAGCTCACACTGGGTAACAAACTGCTTCGTAAGTTCGCGACGACGCGCTGATTCCGGGGGAAGAATGTCTCGCATCCCTCTCAGTGCTTGAAATTGCTCGCGGCGAGTCTCTGTCACGGTTGCCCACGCTAACAGCGGATCACCGGTTGGCTTAGCTACCCGTTCAGCTAGCGGTTGAGTCTCGCTCTGACCTGTGTCAGCAAGTCATCCTCATGCCAGTGATAAATAGTTGGAGTACCGGTTGCCTCTTGGTGTGCCAGCGCGATCCAATCCATGATCCGGTGGCAGTCGTCTTTACCGTTCAGGCGTGTGAGCCCTCCGATAACACAGGCCGGAGTGCTTGAATCCAAACAGATAGCAACGGGCAGCACGTAGGTGCAGGACTGCATCAGGGTGAGCGTCCCGTCGTACAGCGGTTGCAGATGCAAGGTAGGGGCTTCGCCCGGATCATCTCCACGCCGTGCCCGCCAAGCAGCTCGCGCCTTTTTCATCAGACCCGGGATGGTCAGGTCTTGGCTACCGCTTGCTGCCATAGCTAGCAGCTGGCCACCCTGTGCAAGCTGTGCATCTAGGGCAGTTCTCATCAGCGTGTTGTTGGCTCGAACCAAAGCGGTTTCTAGTTTTGCTCGGCGGCGACTCGCTGTCTGCGGGACGGACAAGAATATTCGTGAGCCGCATTGCAGCACCTGAATTGCTGGCACGTTGAAGGCCTGCCTAGTGATCACCATGCGCGAGACCAGCACATTGGAAACTTCTGCGAGTTGCTCCAGGCTGGTGTGTTCACCGAGGACCCCAAAGCTGCGTCCCGGGGCCAACATGGCAGAGAGCCAAGCTCCCATAACTAGAGCAATGTCTATGATCTGCCCGTGGTTGGTCACCACTGCAACATTTGTCTTCTCGACGATCAGCAAATGATAGAGAGCTGCCATGAGGTCGTCGTGCGCTGGGTCGTTGAATGCAGCTAGCAGAATTCGGTCAAAGTCCGGATAGGCCGCCCGCGCATAGAGGCCAACGGTTTCGATGTTGCTTGGCTCTGGCTCCACCACAACACAGGTTGGGCTGTGAAACTCCAGGGCCGGCGTGTAGGGCAATGCTTGCAGCAACGAGGAGTGCGAGGAGCGAACCAAGCCGTTGAGCATTCGGTAATAGGCAACAGGATCAGCATCTTCGAGAATTGCCTGAGCCTGCTCAGTGGGCGACATAGCTGCGAGTCCGGGGATTTCAGAATTCGCTATCTCAGAATTCCCTATCTCGGAATTCGCGGGCTCCTCAGACTCGACTCCCTCATCTTGGTGAGATTCGGTGGAATTTGGATCAACCCCCTCAACAGCGTCGGCGGCATCCTCACTATCAGAGGAGGAAGCAACAGGTGGGTCCTGTTCCGCCCTTGGGTTTGAGTCCTCATCCGAGACCAGACTCAGTGTTGGTCGATCTGCGGAATCATCACGTTTTTTTCTTGAAGCCATGTCAGTACTTCTGACTCTCTGATGTGGACATTGGTTACCTCAGGGGTCGTCCCCGGAGGAGAATCCGAAGCTAGCTCACCTTGGGTGGTTGACGGATTAGGAAACAGCCCCTGGTATCACCCGATAGGCGTCGTAGACGCTATCGATCGTTCGCAACCGATTCAGGAGAGTATCAAGATGAGATGGGTCAGCGAGTTCAAATTCGAAACGCATCTTCGAGACACGATCTTGGCCACAGGTACTCTGACTGCTGACGATATTCACATGGTTGTCTGACAGGGTGGCGGTGACATCTTGCAGAAGTCTGGGTCGGTCAAGCGCTTTGACTTCCACCAAGGCAACAAAGTTTCCTGTTGAGTCTGAATCCCACTCCACATGAATAATGCGTTCGCCCTGCGCCGCCGCGAGCGAGGTGGCATTGGCGCAGTCGGTTCGATGAACAGAGACACCCCGACCGCGGGTAACAAAGCCGATGATGTCATCTCCGGGAACAGCAGTGCAGCATCGAGCCATTCGCACCAGAACATCGTCATAGCCTTCGACATGCACGCCCGCTGGCCGACCTTGGCGGCGGTTGACCGAGCGGTTGGGAGTAGACACCACCTCTTCACGATCGCCTGCAGCGGTTCGCAACAGTTCCGCAATCCTGCTGGCCACCGATTCGGGAGACACATGGTGCTCTCCGATTGCTGTGAAGAGCGCCTCGACTGACTGATACTTCAGTTGGAGTGCAACCTCGAGCATGACCTCGCCGCCCAAAATCTTTTGAGCCGGCAGCGCTTCACGTCGCATGGCCTTTACTAGGGATTCACGGCCAGCATCGAGTGCATCTCCCCGACGCTCCCGAGAGAACCACTGCTTGATTCGAGATTTTGCAGCGTGGGTAGCAACAAAGTTGAGCCAGTCCTGGCTCGGACCCGCGCCAGCAACCTTTGAGGTAAAGATCTCGACAGTATCCCCAGACTGCAGTTCAGTATCAAGCGGTACCAGCCTGCCGGCTACCCGCGCTCCAATGCATCGATGCCCAACTTCGGAGTGAATCGAATACGCAAAATCAACGGGGGTGGCTCCTGCTGGAAGCGTTGCGACATCGCCTTTGGGAGTAAAGACAAACACCTCATCTTGGTCAAGATCGATTTTGAGGTTTGCCATGAACTCGCCGGGGTCGGTCATCTCTTGTTGCCAACCAACAATGCGAGACAACCAAGTCATGTCCTCTGTGGTGCCCTCCTTATAGGAGAAGTGCGCAGCTACCCCCCATTCGGCGCGGTTATGCATCTCTGGCGTGCGTATCTGCACCTCGATGGGCTTGCCCTCTGGACCAATCACTGTGGTGTGCAGCGACTGATACAGGTTGAACTTGGGCATAGCGATGTAGTCCTTGAACCGCCCCGGAACGGGAGTCCACATGGCATGGATTGACCCGAGCGCTGCGTAACAATCCTTGGAACTGTCGACTACTAGCCGGATGCCAATCAGGTCGAAGATCTCTTCAAAGGCTTTGCCTCGAACGACCATTTTTTCATAAATCGACCAGAGGTGCTTCGGGCGACCAGTGACAGCCGCGGTGATATTCACCTCTGCTAGGCGGTCTCTGATTTCGTCGATGACTGCGTCGACATAGGCATCACGCTCGGGTGCACGTTCAGCCACCATATGGTCCACCTCGGCATATCGCCGAGGGTAGAGCGAGGAAAAGCAAAGGTCTTCGAGTTGTTGGCGGATCTCCTGCATCCCAAGGCGATGAGCAAGCGGTGCATAAATATCAAGGGTTTCTTGGGCAGTTCGCTCTTGTTTCCAAGCCGGAAGCGCAGCAATGGTGCGCATATTGTGAAGCCGGTCAGCGAGCTTGATGACGAGCACCCGCAAGTCCTTTGCCATGGCCACGAGCATCTTGCGCATCGTGGCTGCCTGCTGCGCTTCTTTGGTATCGAAGTGAATCCGCTCGAGCTTGGTGACCCCGTCCACAATGGCGGTGAGTTCCGCGCCGAACTTCTCTTCGAGCTCCTCGAGGGTGATGACAGTGTCTTCTACAGCATCGTGCAGCAGCGCTGCCGCAATGGTGACATCGTCCATTCCGTAGCGGGCGACGATGCCAGCCACTGCAAGAGGATGGGTGATGTAAGGCTCGCCTGATCGTCGCAGTTGCCCCTGATGCGCTCCGGCGGCCATGCGATAGGCCTCGGAAATGACCTCAGTTGAGCGTTTCGGATGGAACTTCCGATACTGCTCAATGATCTCTTGAACCTCCATCGCTGGGGGCTGGCTATGGCGACGCCAAGGAAGAACCCTTGTCACTGTTGCCATGGGTCACCTCCTGTGGGATCGGTCCGACTACTCCTACGCTACCGAGCCGAAAGGCTCTTGGGGAGCGCGGCCTCAGGTCTTCTTTTTCTTTCTTGGCCGCGGAGGGTGGCCACCGATGTTTGTGGTCAGCGCTGGAGCACCTGAACCGGCTGCAACCGAAGGCCTGACCACTCCTGGCCGAGTCGATCCTGAGACAGGTGCACCCGTCACGTTCACTCCATGCCAAGCGGTCTCGTTTGGATCAATACCTTTGGCAATCATGCGTGTTCGAATCTCTTTGTAGCGAGGCTCACGCTCTTTGAGAACTGCTGTCAGCGGAGTGGCTACAGCGAGTGAGGAGTACGCACCCGAGGCCAACCCAATCAGGAGTGCAAGAGAGAAGTCACCCAACGTCGGCTCACCAAAGATGTACTTGCCGACCACCAACATGGACAGAACAGGAATGAGCGTGACTGTGGTGGTGTTCACCGAGCGCATCAACACTTGATTGAGCGATCGGCGCACGATGCCGTTGTAGGTGTATTGACCCGTCCTGGTGAGTTTGACCCCATTCTCTTGCAGTCGGTCATACACAACAATGGTGTCGTAGAGGGAATAGCCAAGGATGGTGAGAAACGCAATCACCGTGGCAGGAGATATCTCTAGGTGGAACACCGAGTAAAAGCCCACGGTGATAATGACGTCGTGGAACACAGCCACTATTGCAGAGGCAGCCATCTTCGGTTCAAGACGCCAGGCAATGTAGGCAGCCACTAGGACCATAAAGATAATGAGCGAGTTGCGCGCTGATTTGGTGATGTCCTTACCCCAGGACGGTCCGACTGTGGTGACTGCAACATCGGTGACATCTACGTTTGCAGCCTCGGCAAGAGCGGCTACTACCTTTTGGCTTTCCTCAATGGTGTCGACTCGGCCCGAGATACGCACCAGCCGCACACCATCGGTGGTGGTGGCTATTTGGTACTTCTCGCCTGCATTGGTGCCAAAGGTGTCGAGCACAGTGGTTGCTTCATCAGTGGTGAAAGTTTTTGAGGGCACCTCCCAGATAGATCCACCCTCAAAATCAATAGACAAATCAAGACCCTGCACGGCAATCGAGAGAATCGATCCGATGACGAGAATGATCGAAACAATGCCAAGAGGAATCCAACTACGTTGAAAGTTGAAGTCGTTATCACCCCGGTACACCTTAGAGAGTGCGTTCATGACAGTTCCTTTCCTGCTGGCATGGCAACTTTCTTAGAAGCAGCAGGTGTGATTCGTCCGTCGGTATAGCCCTCTAGGTCATCCACAGGAATGCCGAACCGCTTCGGATACTCGCCGAACTTGGACCGAGCGAGCACCACCACTGCTGGCCGCAAGAAGAAGTAAGCAGTGAAGAGGTCAAGCAGCGTTGCTACACCAAGGTAGAACGCGAAGCCGCGTACGGGGCCAATTGCCAGCCAGTACAGCACCCCTGCACCGATCAGTGAGGCCATATCGGCCTTCACGATGGTGGAATAGGCCGAGGTGAAGGACTTGTCGGCAGAGGAACGCAAGGAGGAACCGTTTCGTACGTCCTCCTTCAGGCTTTCATAGAACACAATGCTGGAATCCAGCGAGATACCAATTGATGCGACGATGCCAACCACCCCCGCAAGTGTCACGGTGGCCTGCAGATTGCTCATGATGACCCAGAGCATCGAGGCCGACAGACTCAGGCTCACAGCAGTCAGCAAGCCCAGCAGTCGGTAGTACAACAGCAGATAGGACAGAACAATCAGTACGCCGATGAGGCCTGCAATGATTCCCGCCTCGAGCGCTCCTTGACCAAGGGTTGCAGAGATGGTTTCGGCTTGTTGCGGCTCGAGTTGTATGGGTAGGGAACCGTACCGAAGAGCGACAGAGAGCGACTCGGCCTCGTCCTTCGTGAAACTTCCTGAAATTTGGATCTGGTCAGCAGCGAAGGATGGCGTATTAATGGTTGGCGCCGAGAGAACCACACCGTCAAGAACAATTCCGAGTTGTCCCTTGCCGCCTCCTTGATCGGGACAAGTCGGGTCACCTGCGTAGCATTTCGCCGCGATTGCATTGAACGCATCGATGTTGTCCACACCGGCCTTGAACGATGGATTCACCGTCCACTTTCCGTCTTGTCCCAGACTCGCCGTTGCCCCTTTGACTGCCCGGCCATCTACTGCAACTGGCCCAAGCTTGTAGACCGTTCCGTCTTCGCCCTTCAGGGTGACCTCTCCCTCGGGAGTTTGTTCGGCTGTAGGGGTGAGCTCTGCTGCTAGTTGAGTTTCGGTTTGGTACAACTCGGCAAATTTGGGGTCATAGACGTTCACGCCCCACTGGTTCAGCGGAGTAGGCGGAATTGTTGTGGTGGGCGAAGCCGTAGTCGCAGGCTCGCTGGTTGGCACAGGATCGGCACCTGGAGGCGTTTCTTGCGAGGCTGCGCGACCGGCCAAGAACGACCTACCGCCGCCGCTAGGAGCCTGAGTCGTGTCCGTCGATGCCGGCTCGGTTACTACGGTTGCGTCTGCGGGTGCCGCTGCTGGGGCATTGGGGTCAACAGCAGGAGTTGTGGGGCTCTTTGCCTGCTCATCAGCCACGACCTGGGCCGTGGTGACCCCATCAGGAATCGCAAGTTCCTTGCGTAATCTGGCGACGGTTTCGTCGGCTTTGGTTTTGTCCTTACCCGTTGGGAGTTTGCCAACAATGGCGAGAACGGGACGGAACTCAAGTTGTGCTGTTGAACCAACTACCGCGAGTACCTCGGCTTGGTCTTTTGCTCCAGGCAATTGAACAGAGATGGTGTTTCCCTGACGTGACACCTCAGGCTCGGCAACACCAAGGGCATCTACTCGCTTGCGGATGATTTCAATGGCCTGCTCAAACTGCTCGTCCGAGACGTTATCGATGACCTTGCCCTTCTCCACGGGTTGCAGGTTGACCGAGATACCACCTTGCAGGTCAAGGCCTAGCTTGGGACTCTTGCCCATCAAGATGGTCGCAAAGAGCAATCCGTAGACCACGAGCATCGTGGCCACCATGATTCGAACTGGGTGCTGTCGCATTGACTTCCTTCGAGAGATCTAAGGTCCTGTGAGGTTGCCACAATGGCAGCGGTCGGGAGAACCCTGAGTTTGTGAACCCTAGGTGACCCCGTGCTATGCCCTGTGCCCCTCAGAAGAACAGTAAATGTACTTCTTTGTTCCCTACTTCTTGTTGATCTGCTCCGAGGAAGCCTGAGAATCAACTTCTGCGGCTTCTGAATCTGCAGAGTTTTCGCTGACTTCAGGGCTCTCAGCATCCTCAGGTGCTGCACCACCTAGGGCACCGGCGAGCAAGCCCTTGCGGCTACGCGAGGCCCCTTTGGAACTTGACTTACCTTTTTCGGCTACGACAGGTTCGGCCAAGCTCTTCGCAACACCCGACTTGGCGATACGAATCACTACGTCGGTGTCAATCTCTATGTGGTAGAGGTCATCCTCAACAAATGTGATTGTCCCGATGATTCCACCAGTAGTAATGACCTCATCGCCGACATCGAGCTTTGACAACAGTGCGGCCTGCTTCTGCCGCTGTTTCCGCTGCGGCATGATCGTCATATAGAGGATCGCGCCCATGGGGATCAGGATGATGAGGAGACCAGTAATGCTACCGCCGCCCTTTTTTTCTTGAGCGAGGATGGTCAGGAGGAAAGTAGTCACAGTGGGCGCAGTCTAGGCCCTTGCATCTGTCCATCAGAACTCCACGAAGGGTCTGCAGTGGTTACTCCCCTAGCCCGGGTCCCATTGTCGACCAGACAGGGGTGACTTGGGAACGGAAATCTTCAAGCTTCCCAGCCAGAATTGCGGTGCGGATCTGATCCACAAAACCCAAAATCCAAGTCAGGTTATGAATGGTGCAGAGCGTGTGTGCAGTGCTCTCACCAAGGCAACTCAGGTGGCGGAGTAGGCCTCGGGGATAATTGACGCAGGTGGCGCAGGGGCAGTTTGGATCGACTGGATCCTCACTTCGAGCAAACTCGGCTCGCTTGATGTTGAGTCGCCCAGTGTTTGTCAGAAGCGTCCCGTGACGAGCAAGGCGGGTAGGCAGGACGCAGTCAAACATGTCCACCCCGAGCGAGACGGCTTCAAGAATCGAAAGCGGATCCCCTACGCCCATCAAGTAGCGCGGTTGGTCGACGGGCAGCTCCGCTAGTGCAGACTGCAACGCTGGCAACATTCGCTCTCTGGTCTCTCCAACAGACAGCCCGCCCACAGCGTAAGCATCGAAATCAAGCTCTACCGTTCGCTGCGCTGACTCCCGTCGCAACACGATGTTGTCTCCGCCTTGCACGATGCCGAGCAATGCTTGGTCATGGGTACGGCGATGTGCGAGACGTGCGCGAGCAGCCCACGCAGCAGTGGTCTCTACGGCTTCGCGAAGCACTGACTCAGACGAGGGAAGTGGCGCGCAGACATCAAGAACCATCTGCATATCAGCCCCGAGCAACTCTTGAGTCTTGACCGCCCCTTCTGGAGTGAGCATGTGACTCGTCCCGTCATAGGTGGACTTGAACCTTGCCCCCTCAGCGGTCACCTTGGGGGCAAGAGAAAACACCTGATACCCGCCAGAGTCGGTCAGCATATGCCCCGTGAATCCGCTAAAGCGGTGCAATCCTCCAAGGGTGTCCACGGTCTCTGCCCCGGGTCTGAGCATGAGGTGATAGGTATTTGCGAGCAGAATCTCGGCCCGGCTGCCTTCAACCGTTTGCAGGCCAGCGAGTTCATGAGTGCTCAAGGACCGGATGGCACCCCGAGTACCTACGGGCATGAACACGGGAGTTGCAAACGATCCTCGAGCGGTGCTCACTACACCGGTTCGGGCCAGACCATCTGTGGCTGTGATCTCAAGCTTGAGCTTCATGGTCACCTTCTAGGCCCTGGCTTCGTTGCAGGAGCGATCCTCGTTGCAGAAGCGGTCCTCGTTGAAGAAGCATGGCGTCCCCGAATGACAGGAATCGGTAGTCACGTTGCAGAGCGGTGCTGTAGAGATCTCGCCACCTTGGACCGATAAAAGCCTGAATCATTGCGAGCAATGATGAGCGTGGCAGATGAAAGTTGGTCATCAAGACGTCCACCACCTCGAACTGAAAACCGGGGGTAATAAACAGTCGCGTTCTACCCTGAAGTTCAGAACTCGCAGCGGCTGATTCAAGGGCTCGAACAGTAGTTGTGCCTACTGCGATCACACGCCGACCTGCGGCCTGAGCAGTCTTTACCTCGTTCCAGGTCTCGGCAGGTACCCGATACCACTCCGAATGAATCTGGTGGTCCTCAAGGTTCTCTGCAGTAACCGGGCGAAAGGTATCAAGGCCAACAACGAGTTCTACTGTGTTGATCTGCACACCCTTCTCTGTGATCTTCCCCAAAAGCTCGGCAGTGATGTGCAGGCCCGCCGTTGGCGCAGCAGCGGAAGCTGGACGATGCGAGAACACCGTTTGATAGCGCTCTTGATCGCTGAGTCGCTCATGGATATACGGAGGCAAAGGAGCCTCTCCCGAACGTTCGAGTTCTTGTAGCAAATCTCCCTGATGGATCGGACGGACTTTTCTTCGGCCCTGCCCAAGGTCTTCACCGATTTCAAATTTCAGGGATCCAAGGGCGGCTGCGACTTGTTCCCCAGCGCGCATCTTGCGAGATGGCCGACAGAGTGCCTCCCACCAACCTTCGTCTTCGTCTTCGAGTGGCTCCAGCAGAAGGACCTCTCCTGCACCTCCGCCGGTGCGAAGTACAGCCACCCTCGCTGGCAGAACCCTGGTCTCATTCAGAATGAGTAGATCGCTCGGCCGCAAAAAATCAGCTAGATCCGCCACGACTGCATCTTGAGGCTGAGCCTCAGGGCCCAGATCGACTAGCAATTTTGCCGAGTCGCGGGGAGTAACTGGGGTTTGCGCAATGGCGGCCTCGGGTAGGTCGTAGTTCAGGTCCTCGGTGCGCATACGAGTAACAGTGGCCCGATTAGAAGCCCATCGATTTACCGATGATCTCTTTCATAATCTCGGTGGTTCCGCCGTAGATCGAGGTCACTCGAGCATCTGTGTAGGCACGACCTACTGCATACTCGTTCATGTAGCCGTAGCCCCCATGTAGCTGTACGCAGATGTCAGCCACCTTCTTTTGAAGTTCGGTGCACCACCATTTCGACATTGCGGCTTCCTCTGCAGTCAGCGTCCCCTCGTTCAACGCAAGCACGCTCTTATCGATGAAGCTCTCGGCGATGGTGATCTCGGTTTGCATCTCGGCAAGCTTGAATCGGCTGTTCTGAAAGCTGCCGATCTTTTGTCCGAATGCGGTGCGCTCGTTGCAGTACTCGGTAGTCCAATTCAGAATCGCCCGCGCATGTGCAACGCCGGCCATCGCTATCGAGAGCCGCTCCTGTGGCAGATTTTTGACGAGCAACTTGAACCCTTGGCCCTCATCGCCAATCCGGTTCTCTACGGGAACACGAACATCACTGAAGAACAACTCCGCCGTGTCCTGGGAGTGCATGCCGAGTTTGTCTAGGTTGCGGCCGCGAACAAATCCTTCCATGCCAGTCTCGACGACAATCAAAGACATGCCAGCGTGCCGCTGAGTTGGGTCGGTCTTGCAGGCAACGATGACGAGATCCGACAAGATCCCGTTCGTGATGAAGGTTTTGGAACCGTTCAGGATGTAGGTGTCGCCATCTCGAAGTGCAGTGGTGCTCATCGATGCCAAATCGGATCCAATGCCCGGCTCTGTCATGGCCACTGCAGTAATCAGTTCACCCGAGGCAATCCCCGGTAGCCAGCGTGCCTGCTGCTCCTCATTGCAATAATCCAAGAAATAGGGAAGGCACACATCGCTGTGAAGGGTCATCCCCAACCCTGCTGGGTACACATCAGCGGCACAGATTTCTTCGGCAATGATCAAGTTGTAGCGAAAGTCGTCGACCCCTGCGCCACCGAATTTCTCGGGAACGGACATTGCCAAGAACCCAGAGGCACCGGCCTTTGCAAAGACCTCACGGTCGATCACTCCGGCGGCTTCCCACTCCTCACGATGGGGCACGAGTTCACGTTCCAAGAAGGTACGAAAAGCTTTGCGGAACATCTCGTGTTCTTCTTCGAATAGTGAACGCTCCATCGGGAAACTCCTTGAATTGGGTGGGGGTCAGTGGAAAATACCTAGGAAACAGAAATGTTCTATGAATAGCAAAGCACGAGATCAGGAAAAGAAGAAGCTGAGACTAGGAGCAAAACACAATTCACAGGTGTCCCCGCACTTATTCAAAGAGGGAAAGGTCTGTTCCTTCTTGTGTCGCAGCCGGGGGGACTAAGCCCAAATGTCTCCAAGCAGCCGTAGTGGCCATTCTGCCGCGAGGCGTTCGCAACATGAGTCCTTGTTGAATCAAGAACGGCTCGTAGACATCTTCAACCGTCTCGGTGGGCTCAGACACTGCAATCGCCAATGTAGACAGCCCAATCGGTCCGCCCCCAAAGCGTTGACACAGAGCGGAGAGGATTGACCGGTCCAATTTGTCTAGTCCGAGAGAATCGATACCAAAAATCTCTAGGCCTTGTTGGGCTGCAACTGCATTAATTCGGCCGTCTCCCTCGACCTCGGCCACGTCTCTGACGCGACGAAGTAGGCGATTCGCAATGCGAGGAGTTCCGCGGGAGCGCCGAGCAATCTCGACTGCACCTTCTGAGTCGATCTCGACTTCAAGAATCGCCGCGGCGCGCTGCACGATCGCTTGTAAGTCATGCGGCTCGTAGTAATCCAATCTGGCTACAAGGCCAAAGCGATCTCTGAGCGGACCGGTTATGAGCCCAGTTCGGGTGGTTGCACCAACTAGGCAGAAGTTAGGTAGATCAAGTCGAATGGAGCGGGCCGCTGGCCCCTTGCCAAGAACGATGTCGAGTTGGAAATCCTCCATTGCGGGATAGAGCACCTCCTCGATAGAGCGCGAGAGACGATGGATCTCGTCGATGAAGAGCACGTCTCCCTCTCCGAGTTTCGTCAGAATCGCAGCAAGGTCTCCGGGGCGTTCGAGCGCTGGCCCAGAAGTGACATGCAGCGTGACATCCATTTCTGCTGCCACGATGACCGAGAGCGAAGTCTTGCCAAGCCCAGGAGGACCTGCGAACAGAAAGTGATCAGGTGCCTGCCCGCGACGGCGAGCTGCTTCAAGAATGACTGAGAGTCGACGTTTGAGTTCTGTCTGGCCAACGAACTCCGCAAGGGAGCGTGGCCGCAGCGATAGCACTGGATCAGAAGCATCATCGAACATATCGGAGCGAGTATCCGAGTTCGCATCCGTGGCTCCTAGTGTCTGGCTTCCTGGAGAGGCCACAGGGCTGCCTTCGAGTTCACGATCTTCCTCATCGGGAACAGGGTCGAGTAGTTCATCTCGGGCCATCAGGCTGCCTTTGTCCTAGTCATGTTGTTAGGCCGCCGCTAGTCGCTGCAGCGCTTGCCGCAAGAGGTCAGAGGTATCGGTGGCCTCGGGCAACTCTGAGAGAACTCGGGCAACCTCCTCGGGTCCGTATCCAAGGCCAAGCAGAGCATCTCGCACGTCTCCGCGAGCAGAGTTACCCGCAGAGCCAGAGTCAGCTCCAGCCGAGGTAGACGCAACCCCCTCTGGCACCTTGAGTCGAGTCTTTAACTCAATAAGCAACCGTGCTGCAGTCTTCTTTCCTACCCCGGGCACCATACAGAGCCCATCGATGTCATCTGTTGCGAGCACCTGTCGAAGACCAAGCGGAGAATGAACGGACAGGATTGCAAGGCCCATTGAGGGGCCAACGCCATGAGTCGAAATGAGAGTTTCAAACACGCGTCGCTCGTCAAGCGAACCAAAGCCAAAGAGGGTCCCCGCGTCTTCGCGCTGATGGTGATGAATGAAGAGGAACACCTCGGAACCTACCGATCCGATCTGATCGACCACAGCAGGGGTGACTTGGACTCGATACCCCAAGCCTGCAACTTCGATGAGCAGTTCGGCATCGGTACGATCCAACAGTTCTCCTCGCAGGGAGCCAATCATGTGGACGTACCCCGGACTGAAGCGAACTGCACTCCAGCAGTAAAGGCCACATGCGTTAGCGCAATCGCAGCAGCATCAGCGGCGTCGGCAGGGCGAGGCGGTTCATCGAGTTTGAGTAGGACCTGCACCATCTGTTGCACCTGTTCTTTATCTGCGCCGCCGTAGCCAGCTACTGCGTCTTTGACCTGATTTGGCGAGTACTCCACAACGAGTATCCCCCTGCTCGCCGCTTCGGCCATCACGATTCCCGAGGCCTGAGCGACCGACATTGCAGTTCGCACATTGGTTTGAAACAACACGCGCTCTATGGCCACAGCCTCAGGAGAAAACTCATTCAGTAGTTGGCGAACATCGGCCCAAAGTTCAGCTAGGCGGACGGGAACTGCTAAAGCGGGGTCAGTACGAAGCACGCCAAGCGCTACGGCTTCGGTCTTGTGGCGAGATACCCGCAAAACGCAATAGCCGCAACGAGTCAAACCAGGGTCAACTCCAAGAACGAACACAGGTTCGATCTTAGTATCAGCTGAGTTCTCACCGTGTGACCCCGAACTCAGCGGCGCCCTGAACCGCTATTGCGCAAGCTGTTCGAGCAGGGCATCGGGGATGTCGAAGTTTGCGTAGACATCCTGCACATCATCGTTCTCTTCTAGTGCATCTATGAGTTTGAGAACGGACCTCACAGCAGCGATGTCGTCGAGTTCAACCATTGATGTGGGAATCATCGTGAGGTCCGAGGAGTCAACCGTGACCCCTTCTTTTTCGAGGGCCGTGCGAAGGATCGATGTCAGAGTTGCCTCGCAAGTAACCGCCCAGAACTCACCGTCACGGGCCACATCGTCAGCTCCGGCATCAAGCGCTGCCATCATGATCTCGTCCTCGTCCATGGTTCCATCGACATGGATGATTCCCTTGCGCTCGAACTGCCAAGCAACGGCACCGGGTTCTGCAATAGATCCACCGAGTTTAGAAAAGGTGGAACGCATTTCTGGGCCCGTACGATTGCGATTGTCAGTGAGGGTCTCGACAAAAACAGCAACTCCGTGACCGGCGTAGCCCTCGTAGTTCACTTCCTCGTAGATAACCCCTTCGAGTTCACCCGTGCCCCGCTTGATAGCCCGCTCAATCGTGTCGATCGGAACAGAGGCGTCTCTGGCTTTTTGGAACATGGTCCGCAAGTTCGGATTCATGTCTGGGTCTCCACCGCCATTCTTTGCAGCCACTTCGACCTGACGAATCAACTTGGCAAAGAGCTTGCCTCGCTTGACGTCAGCTGCCCCTTTTTTGTGTTTGATTGTTGCCCATTTGGAGTGGCCGGACATGTAGTTCCCCTTTGGTGTTAGCTACGAGTTGAGGTGCTGCTGTGGGTGTCGCTGTTCGTTGTAGTGCTTGGTTCGCTGTACTGGATTTCTGGATGTCTGGATTCGCTCGGTGCCGAAATTTGCTCGGTGTAGAAATTGGGTGGCTACATCGCCAGAAACAGTTGATGGATACGCAAGTCGTCAACGAGTTCTGGATGAAAGATGGACACCATGATTGCACCAGAACGAACGAGCGCGGGTCGAGAGTCAATTGTGGCCAAAACCGTGACTGACTCTCCCACCCTTTCTATAACGGGTGCGCGAATGCAGACAGCGTGGAAAGGCAGTTCTCCCAGAATCGGAATCTCCACCTCTTGTTCAAAGGAGTCCACTTGTCGGCCAAACCCATTACGGCGAGTTGAGATGTCAATGGCCCCCAAGCAACGTTGATCTGCACGGCCATCTTGAATCTCGGCCGAGAGCAGGATTGCGCCTGCGCAGGTGCCGAGGACAGCCTTCCCAGACTGGGCGAATTCAGTAAGCGGTTCGATCAGTTCAAACCGCTCAGCAAGCATCGAAACCGTAGTTGACTCTCCACCAGGCACCACCAGTCGATCAAGGCCCTCAAGATCAGCCGGGATTCGAACCTGGACCACTCGTTCGCCAAGCGACTCGAGTCGGCTCTGATGCAGAGCAAACGCTCCCTGTAGAGCTAAGACGCCTGTGGTCACCAGCCGCGGTCGGCAAGTTTGATATCAAGATCATCCATGCCGATTCCGGTCATCGGAGCGCCGAGATTACGACTGACCTTGGCCAGGATGTGCGCATCCATGTAGTTCGTGGTTGCCTCGACAATTGCCTTTGCTCGTGGCGCAGGATCATCTGACTTGAAGATCCCCGAACCAACAAACACAGCCTGAGCACCAAGTTGCATGGCGAGCGCCGCATCGGCAGGCGTTGCAATTCCCCCAGCACAAAACAGCGGCACGGGAAGCTTGCCTGTTTCGGCAATCTCCTGAACAAGCCCAAGCGGTGCACGCAGTTGCTTGGCCCAGTCAAACAGTTCAGCCGAATCAGCCAGTGTCAACGCACGAATGTCTCCGTTGATGGAGCGGAGGTGCCGCACAGCTTCAACGATATTGCCTGTGCCTGCTTCGCCTTTAGATCGAATCAAGCAAGCACCCTCGGAGATCCGGCGAAGGGCTTCACCCAAGTTTGTTGCACCGCAGACAAAGGGAACCGTGAACTTCCACTTGTCGATGTGGTGAGCCTCATCAGCAGGGGTGAGCACCTCTGATTCGTCGATGTAATCAACCCCGAGTGCTTCAAGAATCTGTGCTTCAACAAAGTGGCCGATCCGGGCTTTCGCCATGACGGGAATCGTTACTGCAGCTTGGATTCCTTGGATCATTTCGGGGTCACTCATGCGGGCGACTCCACCGTCAACGCGAATATCGGCAGGAACCCGCTCAAGTGCCATGACGGCACACGCACCGGCATCCTCTGCAATCCGAGCTTGCTCAGGATTGACTACATCCATAATGACTCCACCACAGAACATCTCGGCGAGTCCACGCTTGACGAGTTGGGAGCCGGTTGATTGCATGGTGGGTTCAGAGGACGTAGAAGACATTCTCATAGTCTACTTACGCGAGGCACCCAGATTGGGACCGGGGTATCGGTGAACTCTGCCACTGCCTCATCGAGGCCGAGGGAAGGCTTAGCCGGCTTGCAATTGATCGACCGTGGCTTGGTCAAGAACCCTCGGGCTGGTACCCGCTTCTGGAAGTTCCACGAAGGTAGAACCTGGGGTCAACAACATTGGCTGCCCATCCGCTGAAGTCAGCTTCCAAGCTTGGTCACGAGCGCTGCGCACCCAAGTTCCCACTGTCATTCGGCCCTGGGTAAACACCCAAGCATTGCCAGATCCCAAGGTCTGAGCCTCGGGGGACCGTGAGTCTGCTGCAGATGCGCCATAAGGAGTATCGAGGACTACCACGTTCGTAGGTGCAATCTGAACCCCATCAGATGCAAGGTGCCGACGGTTATTCGACCAACGCAACCATGCGCTTCTTGCTGGATCCCAGACGAATCCCAAGGGAGACATGCCGACATTCATATCGAATCCGAGAACTGGGGTTCCTCCAGGGTCTTGCCCGGGGGCAACGTAGTCAAAGAGTTTGTTCGGCAATACGGGTGGCTGATCTGCGTAGGTATAGATCTTTGGAACATCCAGAATCAGGTTATGCGGCGCTTTTTTGGCTTTTGAGCGAGAGTAGGCATCAGGGGCTTGGCTGTGACTCACGCTTTGAATCCATGGGGTGTCGGCCATAACCTGCACCACATTTTCATTTCCACCTGACCATGCGACTAGTGGCCGGCCGAACAGAGCAAGCAAGTCAGGGTCGCTGGTGCGAGCTGAACGGATCGGCCCAACTTGCTGGACGTCCTTTGACTGAAACACACCCATATAACGGCTAATGCCTTCGACCTTGAGTTCGATCACCATGTCTGCCTGCTCAATCCCGATCTGTGGCATGGCTGCGGGAGAATTGTCCATCTTGGCAACGAGTACCGGGCGGGCAAGAAGTGCCGCCCCTGCGGTGTCATCAAGGTTGAGCTGCACACCGGTCAGCGCTGAAGTTGGCCCCACTGCAATCGTGGTTGTCGTGGTGGTTGTGGTTGTTACAACTGTGGCTTTGGCTTTTGCAGGGCCCGCTGACTCGTCCTTTTTGCCACAGCCACTGAGACCCAATCCTGCAACACCAAAGCCAATGACCACAACGGCGAGCAGGGAACCTCCCAGAACAAGCTTGCTCTTCAGACTCTTATGTTGCGAAGCGCGCGCTGCTTCACGGTTTACTACCGGGGCACCTTGGCCAGAATCACCAGCACCGTTGCTGTTGCTGTTGCTCTCATCAGACATG
>CAMDLX010000020.1 GCA_945901935.1 Bifidobacterium breve
CATGACTCTGCAGCATCAGTCGGCCGCACTGATCCAACTCCGAGTTTGCTAGCGCTGCTGCAAATTCCTCGACCCGCTCACATTCGGATTGCACATGCCGAGCCCGCCGCCGAAGGAGTGGGTCGGCCAAGGCGTTGATGCTGCTCATATCTGCCTGGGGGAGGGGCCCAAGTAGTGCAGCAGCAGCTTCGGCCTGAGCCCTGCGCTCCCCGTATGCCGACCCAACCAGCTTGCGTTCCTGCCCGCAATGAATAACCCAGAACTGCGCCTCGTCAGGAATTGCGACATTCGTGACCGAGTTGTCGCTGAAGTCAATGAGCATGGCGTTACCCAATGTGGCCGAGGTGATGGCCAGCTGATCCATGATTCCACAGGGCACACCACTAGCAAGTTGTTCAGCGCGTTGGCAGCGAACTGCAATCTCGAACGGAGACCCGAAGTCTCCAAGGGCAAGCGCTGTTGCAACCTCGAGAGCAGCACTCGAAGAGAGTCCGCTACCCAGGGGAAGCGTTGAACTGACGCGTCCAACAAATCCCACACGGCTACCGAGCTCTGCAGCCACGCCTGCGACGTATCGCCCCCAACTCGGTGCAGCCAAATGGGCATTGCTCGCCGGTAGCGGTAGATCCAAAGTGCCTTCAAGCTGCTCTGAGGTCAGCTCAATTCTTGAGCCGCAGCGAGATGCAGTGATCGTGGTTGCCAAGTTGATTGCCATAGGAAAGGCAAGGCCACCCATGTAGTCAGTGTGGTCGCCGATCAGGTTGACTCGCCCAGGGGCAATCGCCCGGAACTGTTCGGGCACAGGTTGGTTGCTACTCAACGAACGACCTCGGTTCCGTCACAGCCTGCGCATGCTCGGAGTTGCGCTGCGGCATCGGCGGGCTGAACCGGGTTAAAGGTGATTCCCGAGCCAAGTTCAGCAGCGGCCACAAAGCGCTGCGTTTGTGCGCTTCGAAGCAACGGTGTGATGTGCAGGTGTACGCGTGCTGCTGGCCAGTCGCCGCCATCGGTTGGACGTTGATGGATCCACATCATGTAGGGCATCGGCTCGGCGAAGAGTTGGTCAAGTCTTGCTAGGGAGTCGATCAAGACTGCAGCTAGGCCGGTTCGGTCGCAATCTGAGTCTGTGAGCGATCCCACCGGAGTTCTGGGGGCGATGCGGAGTTCATACGGATAACTCGCTGCATCGGGGACCCAACTTAGCCAGTCGCCCGCGGAAGAGACGAGGAGTTCTGCGGGGATGCTTGAAGGCTCAAGCACGCCGTCATCGAGTTCCTTCTGAGGCACCGGTGGAATGGTGCTGAAGGCGTACACCTGACCATGTGGATGCGCAATCGTGGCACCAACCTCGGGTCCGCGATTTTCAAAGATCAAGACATAGTCAACATCTAGCCGAGCACCGAGTGCCGCCGTTCGCTCTGCCCAGAGGTCGACAACTCTCGTCGCTCCAGAAATCCCGAGCGACCAAAACTCTGCAGTGTGGTCTGGGGTGTACAGCAGGAGTTCGCAGCAGTCTTCGGGTAGTGCTGGCCACCGATTAACAAACCAACGAACCTCATAAGGGTCTGGTGCTTCAAGGCCGCCGGGGCAGAAGGGGCAGCCGGTGTCAGGAAGATTTGGGCGGCCTTGACGCGAACCGACAATCACCGTAGGCGCGCCGCTCAGAGCGTCGATGCGCAGGTCGGGGCGATCGGGATCGTTCATGACAGGTTCGGTGTCCCTTCAGCATCTGAATGCAGCAGGAATGCTGATAACAGAAACTATTCACCTCATCGTTGCGATACCGCAACCCCTCAGCACTTGACCAGATGGTCAACTCAGAGAAAACTCACCCGATGGCAACAACATCGGCAAATGGCATTGAGCTGTACTTCGACACCTTTGGTCAGGCTGATCACCCAAGCTTGCTTCTGGTATCTGGCCTTGGGGCACAGTGTTTGGTGTACGAAGACGAGTTCTGTGAGCAACTCGCAGCCAAGAATTTACATGTCATTCGTTACGACAATCGCGACGTTGGGCTCTCAACGCATCTTCACGATGTGACCGTTGATGCGATGAGTGCGTTAATCGCGGCCTCAAGCGGGGAGCCTGTCGATGCCCCCTACACGTTGTCCGATATGGCTGCCGATGGGATGGGCTTGCTTGACTCGCTTGGTATCGAGCGGGCGGACATCTTTGGCGCTTCTATGGGTGGAATGATCTCGCAGACAATTGCGATTGAATACCCGGAGCGGGTCAGGAGCCTGACCTCACTGATGTCAACCACAGGCGAGGTTGAGGTCGGAGCCCCAGACCCGGACACGCTCACTGCGTTGTTGTCGGTGATGGTTCCCCAGCAGAATCGGGAAGATAAAATTCAGGGCAGTGTGAACGTGTCACGCGTCATCGGCACGCAGCGACTGTTCGATGCTGAGCGTGCAACTGCTCGCGCTGCAGTGGCTGTTGATCGCTCCTATGACCCAGAAGGAACCGCTCGCCAACTAGTAGCAATCTTTGCATCGGGTTCTCGAGCAAAGGGCTTGGAACAACTCTCCGTTCCTACAGTGGTGATGCACGGTGATGCAGACCCCTTGGTGAATATTTCTGGTGGCCTACGCACCGCCGAATTAGTCCCCGAAGCAGAGTTCCGCTTGCTCGATGGCATGGGGCACGATCTGCCGTTGGAATACTGGGACCGAATCATTGAAGGCATCACGGTGAGCATCGGACGCGCCACACTGTGAGCCTGCGCATTATTCGCACCCGGGCAACTTGCCCCTCAAAGGAGATCTCATGGGTCCATTATCTGGTCTGAAAATTGTTGAAGTTGCCGGAATCGGTCCTGCCCCATTTGCAGCAATGATGCTCTCCGATATGGGCGCAGATGTGATCAGAGTCGACCGTCTCGAGAACTCGAATGGCGGAGATCCTGCAGCTCCTCCATCTGACATATTCAATCGCGGTCGACGTTCTATTGCGTTGAACCTGAAGTCAGCCGGCGGCCTGAAGACCCTGCTTGATTTGATTGGTCAAGCCGATGCAGTCATGGAGGGGTTCCGGCCCGGTGTGGCTGAGCGTTTGGGATTTGGTCCCGAGGTCTGCCAAGAGATCAATCCCAAACTGGTCTACGGCCGCATGACCGGGTGGGGTCAAGACGGGCCGTATGCGCTCACTGCTGGTCACGACATCAACTACATCGCACTTGCCGGAGTCCTTGCTCACCTTGGCCGGGAGGGCGAGAAGCCAACGCCGCCGATCAACCTGGTCGGCGATTTCGGTGGCGGGGGGATGCTGCTGGCATTTGGTCTCGTGTGTGCGCTGCTTGAAGCTGGTCGCTCAGGCCAAGGACAGGTCGTTGACGCTGCGATGGTGGATGGGTCGGCCTCGCTCATGACCATGGTCTGGGGATTCAAGGCCATGGGCATGTGGTCAGACGATCGAGGCACAAACCTGTTGGATACGGCCACGCACTTCTACGACACCTACGAATGCGCCGACGGAAACTTCGTTTCGATTGGTTCGATCGAACCGCAGTTCTATGCAGAACTCCTCAAGCACACCAACCTTGAGCAGGTCTATGTGGATCTCGGAGAGCCGATGCCAACCCAGATGGATAAGGCTAAGTGGCCAGAGATGAAGGCACATTTGGCGGCCATTTTTGTGACCAAGTCCCGTGACGAGTGGAGCGCCCTGCTTGAAGGCACTGACATCTGTTTTGCCCCCGTCCTGACCATGGACGAGGCAGCGCAGCACCCTCACAATGTTCATCGAAAGACCTTTGTCGAGGTAGCCGGTATCACCCAGCCAGCGCCATCTCCTCGCTTTGATCGCACGCCAGGAGAGATTCAACGACCGCCTTCGCATCCTGGTCAACACACCGATGAGATTTTGAGCGAGTGGCTCGGTGCCGAGAGCCAAGAGATTGCAGAGCTACGACAAAGCGACTCTGTGGCCTAGCTGCAAGAGAAGTGGCCTAGCTGCAAGACAAGTTGCCTAACTCCCAGACCACTGGCCTAACTGCAACATAACGTCTTGTTCCGACCCAAATGGCAGTTGGGAATCTGTGCTTGGTTGAGAGCAGCACTAAGTTTGAAACGTGACCACCCTCGTTTGTTTTCATGCCCATCCAGATGACGAATGCATCAGCACCGGTGGGGTCATGGCTCGCGCCGCTGCGGCCGGTATTCGGGTCGTCCTAGTAGTTGCAACTCGCGGTGAGCGTGGAGAACCTACCCCTGGAGTGCTGGCCGAGGGCGAGCCACTCTGGGAACGCCGGATTTCTGAAAGCTACGCATCTGCACAGATCTTGGGTGTGCAGCGCGTGGAGTTCCTGGGCTACGTAGATTCGGGAATGATGGGCGAGACCAGCAACGAATCGCCCTACTCGTTTTGGACTGCAGATGTCGACGCTGCTGCCGGACGCCTTGCGAGCATTCTGCGGGAGGAGGATGCTCAAATTTTGACCATCTATGACAACAACGGCGGCTATGGCCACCCAGACCACATCATGGTTCATCGTGTTGGACTAAAGGCCGCTGAGATGGCTGGAACCCCCCGAGTATTTGAAACAACGATGAACCGCGATCATTTCGAGCGGATGCTGGCGAAATTCGCCGAGGCTGGCGAAATCCCGCCTGCTCTCGAGGCTGCGCTTGAGGTAGCTGAGGACGAGACGAGCACAGGGGCACAAGAAGAGTTCGTTGCCTCACTCGACGAGTTTGGAAAGCCTGAATCAGAAATCACTCACGCAGTGGACGTGGCCGATCTAGTCGGCCTCAAGCGTGAGGCCATGCTGGCTCACCGAAGCCAGATTGCAGATGACTCTTGGTTCCTAACGATGGACCCAGATTCATTCGCTTCAGCATTCGGTACGGAGTGGTTCATCGAGACGGGAGTCCCACGGGCCGAGGGCGACCCATTTAGTGACGCTCTCTGGCCTGCGGAGTGATTGTTAATCTGCACGCAACCTGGGCTTGGATCGTCATTGTCGGCAATGGTGTTGCGGGCCTGTGGTGCCTCGGGGCGCACTGGTGGCCACCTCTGCGAGTCAAGGTGCTCTGGGGGTTTGTGGTGTTCATGGAACTCACCATTTTTGTGCAGGCTGGTTTGGGGGTCTACATGATGGCAGTTCAAGGTGTATCGGCCCCTGCAATGCACACCTTCTACGGATTTATCGCAATTGTCTCCGTAGCTATCCTGTATGGCTATCGCACGCAGGTGCGAGCGTGGCAGTACCTGCTGTACGGCTTTGGCGGCCTGTTTCTGATGGGGCTCGGGATTCGAGCGCTGACGCTTGCCTAGGGCTGTGCGGATCGCCTGCCCTAACGAGTTATCCGGCTAGGCGCTTTTCTAGGTTCTCAAGTTCGTCGCGCATCGCTTGGGGAAGCTGCTCGCCAACAAAGTCAAAGTGATCGTTGATCAATTCAACCTCGCCGCGCCATGCGTCGTTGTCAACGGACAAGAGTTGCTGCAGAGTGACCTGATCGATCTCAAGACCAGTAGTGTCCAGCGAGTCAAGGGTTGGGACGTAGCCAATGGCAGTCTCAGTTGCCTCGCCAGTGCCTACGACACGCTCAAGAACCCACTTCAAAACTCGGCTGTTTTCACCGAATCCAGGCCACAGGAACTTGCCCTCGTCTGATTTGCGGAACCAGTTCACCCAGAACAACTTGGGCAGCTTGGCTGCATCCGTTGCATCACCAATCTCGAGCCAGTGATTGATGTAGTCGCCAACGGCATATCCCATAAAGGGGAGCATTGCGAAGGGGTCGAAGCGAACCTCGCCCACGGTTCCAGCCGCAGCGGCAGTCTTTTCAGAACTCATGATTGACCCAAGGAACGTACCGTGTTGCCAATCGAAGGACTGAGTTACCAGCGGCACGTTTGTTGCACGACGGCCTCCGAAGAGAATCGCAGAGATGGGCACTCCTGCTGGGTCTTGCCACTCTGGTGCAATCGAGGGGCACTGAGACGCTGGCGTAGTGAACCGGGCATTTGGGTGAGCGGCAGGCGTGCCGGACTCTGGAGTCCAAGCCTTACCTTTCCAGTCAGTCAGATTCGCTGGAGGCTCATCGGTCATGTCTTCCCACCAGACGTCGCCCTCTGGGGTCTTGGCCACGTTGGTAAAGATTGAGTTGCCCCACATGGTGTCCATGGCATTCTTGTTGGTCTCATCTGAGGTGCCTGGCGCCACGCCAAAGAAACCGGCCTCGGGATTAATTGCATAGAGCTGCCCGTCGGCTCCGAACTTCATCCACGCAATATCGTCGCCAACAGTTTCGACCTTCCAACCAGGAAGCGAAGGCACCAGCATGGCCATGTTTGTCTTGCCGCAAGCAGAGGGGAAGGCCGCTGCGATGTACTTCTTTTGACCTTCGGGTGAGGTGATTCCCAGAATCAACATGTGCTCGGCCATCCAGCCCTCGTCGCGAGCCATGGTTGAAGCAATGCGCAAAGCGAAGCACTTCTTACCGAGCAGTGCGTTTCCGCCGTAGCCCGATCCGTAGGACCAGATCTCACGAGTTTCGGGGAAGTGAGAGATGTACTTGGTCTCTCCATCGCAGGGCCATGCAACGTCTTCACGTGCGGTTCCGGCCTGGTCAACGAGTGGGTAGCCAACGGAGTGCAAGCAGGGGACGTACTCACCAGTTTCACCAATCACGTCGAGGGCGCCTTGGCCCATGCGAGTCATGATTCGCATCGAGACTGCAACGTAGGGCGAGTCAGTTAGCTGCACGCCGATGTGCGCAATCGGGGATCCGAGTGGCCCCATCGAGAATGGCACCACATACATGGTGCGACCTCGCATGACGCCGCGGTACAGGTCAAGCATCTCGGCTTTGAGCTCAGCTGGGGGCCGCCAGTTATTCGTCGGACCGGCATCGGATTCATTCTCTGAGGCAATAAAGGTGCGGTCTTCAACACGGGCAACGTCGTTGGGGTCTGATAGAGCCAAGTAACTATTGGGTCGAGTCACATCTGAGAGTCGTTCGAAGGTGCCGTTGTCTACCAGGAGTTGGCACAGGCGGTCGTATTCCTCGGTGGTTCCGTCGCAGAACTCCACCGCATCTGGCTGAAAAATTTCACGCCACTCTTCAACCCAGTCGAGCAAGTTCTGATTGGTAGTAGTACCGGGCATGGGACTCCTCAATGGTTATTTAGGGGGACTGCACTCGCACTTGAATTGGTCAGCACGAGCGCATGTCTGAATCGAAAGTGGTCAAGATGTACCCATAGATCTGCAGATTCTCACGAGGCTGCAGGAGTACTCCAAATGACTGTACGTCTCACTACAGAAGTTTCAACAACTGCAGGGAGAATTTCCTTCCAACATGATGCCCAAATCCTGCTCGTGTCCGCCAGTCCAAGCACGATGAGCGAGTGGCACATGACGCGAGCCCGAAAGGGTTTCAGACCTCGGGGACCGGTTCGGCATGCTGCTGAAAAGCAGGGGTGCCCATATCTACTTCTGATCCCAGGTTCAAGTTTGTGGCTCGACCCATTGAGTCAAGCTCGAAGCACACTCTTTGGCCTTGGCGAAGCATGCGGAAAACCGTTCCTTCAAGAGAGTTCGGCGCAAGGTCGTACTCGCTCATGTCAGTGTCGCGAACGATGATTCCATCGCTCGAGGCCGGATCGTAGGACTTGATGACGCCTTGCATCTCGGAACTCCCTGTCGCTCTGCGGGGGTTACCTGATTTGGGTAATCCCAGAGCAGTCAGTTACGCGTTGGTGCGTACGGTGGGCTTTTGGATCTTGCCGGCTTTGATGCAGCGGGTGCAAACGTTCATGCGCTTGGTTGAGGATCCCACCTGAACGCGGATGCGCTGGATGTTGGGATTCCAACGGCGCTTTGTGCGGCGATGGGAGTGGCTGAGGCTCATGCCGAAGATGGGTTTTTTGTCGCAGACTTCACAAACGGCGGCCATGCTGTGCTCTCTTGTCGCTCTTGGAAACGTGACGGCTGTGCTGTCGGACCCGTCTGGGATTCCTTCAGCTGCTGTCACGGGATCACTTAGGTGTGAACCGAGGGGAAATACTAGTTCAGGTCAGCCCTAAACTCACAAGCAGGCTCCGAGCGCACAGGCAGCCACAGGTCTCAGGTCATCAGTAGGATCCAAGGTGATGTCATTCCCCTCGCAGATTTCCGCCATCGAACTGCTCTCGGCGTTTCGCTCCATTGCTCAGGTTGTGGCTGAACACGAACAAGCACTTAACCAACTCCAGAGCGAAGACGAAGGGCAAGCCGAGTCTGAGTTGGAGTCTGAGTTGGCTCCAGCGATTCAGGCTGAGACTGATCCTTGGCTTCGACAGAAGAGCCGAGCAGATACCAATGAGCCGGCCGGAACAGATTTTGCCGGCACAGATCTTGCCGGCACCGATCTTGCTCGGACGCTTGCGGTAGCCGTGGCGGCTGCCGACGGGGCTGCAGATATGGCCCATCTGTTTGACGGGCTGCGGCGCGGTGCCGTTGAAGGTGCTGCAGGTCCGGCCGGTCAGAGCTTGGCTACGGTCTTCTCGGGTCTAGCTGAGGTGCTGTGCAACCTTGACCACTTAGACGGCGCAGGTCTTGCACTTGGGCTTGAGGTCGCCGCAGAACTGCTTGCATCTGAAGAAAATGGGCAGAATCGCGGTGCCATGGCAGCAGTGCTTGCGGCAACGGCGGCCGGCGCGTTGAGCGCTGTTGATGACGGGGCAGATCTTGCAGAGGTGGTCATCACTGCAGCAGACGAAGGTCTGGAAGAACTCGAGCTTGGCCCACAGTCCAACCCCGACCTTGCCGAGCGCGGGGTAGTCGACGCAGCCGCAGCAGGGTTCCTTTTGATGCTCGACACCCTTGCAAGCGTGCTCACCGGAGAACCGCTCCCTGCCCCACCCGCAGATGCGCCCCGACTGATCACCGGAGGGAACCTGTTCGTGGTCCGTTGTGATGTCGTTGCACACGCGGGGTGCGGGCTTGAATCTGCAAACTGGTTGGAGAGCACCTGGCATGAACTCGGGACGCTCAAATTGTTCGACGGGATCGGTCCAGTCTGGAAGGCAGAACTACTCACCACCCTTCCAGGTGAAGCAGTGGAAGCAATCTTCGCCGTAGGTCGGCCCCAGAATCTTCATATTGGCGTAGCAACCGAGCCCTCATGACGGCCCCCATCACCCTGACAGATCTTGACGGGATGGGCGTGAGTCGATTGCAGGGAGTGGGCCCCAAGAAACTCAAGGGGCTCGAGGTTCTGGGGATTTCTTCGCTGCTTGACCTGCTCACGCATTACCCACGCAGATACATCGATCGGACCCGAGAAGCGCAGATTGCATCAGCCGGCCTTGGTGTAGAGGTCTTGATTCTTGGAGAGGTGGCCTCGGTTTCTGCGCGTCGAACACGAAACGGCAAGGTCATGGTCGTTGCAGACATTCGCGACTCCACCGGGACCTTGCGCTGCACATTCTTTAATCAAGCTTGGCGAGAGCATCAACTCGGCGGGGGGCAGGTTGGCGAACTTGCCATCTTCGGCAAGATCGAGATGTTTAACGGCAAACGGCAGATGACCAATCCGGTTGTCGATCTGGTCGGGACTCGAACCGGAAAAATTGTTTCGGTGTATCCACTTTCGGAGAAGTCAGGGCTGTCGACTTGGGATGTCGGAGACTGGGTGGCGCAGGTCCTTCGCCGCTGTGCTGATCGAGGCATTGCCGACCCCGTGCCGGCCAACGTCCTGCAGTCGCTTGGCCTGATGGACCGCCAGTCTGCGTTCACTGGAATTCACGCCCCAGATTCCATGGCACATATGGTGAGTTCGCGGAATCGCCTGGTCTTTGACGAACTGCTTCGGCTGCAGTTGTCCCTAGTGCAACGACAACGAGATCTTGAGCGGAATTCGATCGGCATTGTTCAAGAGATCGGCGCTACATCTGGGCCTGCGCCTGGGCTGGTTCGCTCCTTCTTGGAGGCACTTCCCTACAGCCTTACATCGGCGCAGCAGCGCGCCATAGCCGAGATCAACTCAGACCTTGCTCGCCCAATCCCGATGCATCGGTTGTTGCAGGGGGACGTTGGCTCAGGAAAGACAGTGGTTGCTGTTACTACCTTGCTCACGGCAGTCCAGGGTGGCCATCAAGGAGCTTTGATGGCCCCGACGGAAGTATTAGCTGAACAACACGGCACATCTGTCAGGGCCCTGATTGGTGAGATGACGATTGATGCGCCGGACACACTGTTGGGCACTCGCCCGTTGTCAGTCGGCCTGCTCACCAACCGAACTCGAGCAGCACAGCGTCGAGCGGTGCTGGCAGGTTTGGCAGATGGCACCCTAGATATTTTGATCGGTACCCATGCGCTGATTCAAGAGGGAGTCCAGTTTCATTCCCTCGGCGTTGTGGTGATCGATGAACAGCATCGCTTTGGTGTCGAACAGCGTGCTGCGCTGCGCTCGGCGAACGCCGATTCCACGATTCCCGATGTGTTGGTCATGACTGCAACGCCGATTCCGCGCACTGCGGCAATGACCGTGTACGGAGATCTTGACGTGACTGTCCTAGACGAGCTTCCACCGGGTAGGACGCCAATCGAAACCAGTTGGGTGGCAGGTCAAGCAGAAGAGGAAGAAGCATGGGAACTCGTACGTAGCCAAGTTTCTGCTGGTCATCAGACCTATGTGGTGTGCCCTCTCATTGAGGAGTCAGAAAAGCTTGAAGTGGCCTCCGCGCAAGAGACTCTTGAGCGACTTTCCGCCAACGAACTGAGCGGCCTTCGTCTTGGCCTGCTGCATGGCCGGATGGCTTCGGATGACAAGCAGGCCGTTATGGATCAGTTCCGAGCAGCAGAACTAGACGTACTGATTGCAACCACGGTGATCGAAGTTGGCGTAGACGTTCCGAATGCAACCGTGATGGTCATCCTTGACGCTGACCGGTTTGGCATTGCTCAGTTGCATCAGTTGCGAGGCCGAGTCGGGCGCGGAGGGGCTAGGGGATTCTGCGTGCTCGTGGCTACATCGGAACTCACAACCGACGCGCAAGCGCGCTTAGAGGCAATGGTGAGAACCACCGACGGATTTGAGCTAGCAGAGGTCGACCTTGACCTTCGTGGAGAAGGAACAGTCATGGGGGAGCGTCAAAAGGGCCGAAATGACCTACAACTGGCTTCCCTGCGTCGAGATCGGGATTGGGTCGAGAAAGCACGTGCGGTCGCAATAGAGATTGTCGGGGACGGCACCGGCTTGGAGCAACACCCCCTGCTTGGATCCGAACTCGCCTTGGTGCTTGACGATGAGGATCGCGAGTTCCTGCATAAGTCCTAACCGGCACCGATGACTCTGCCAGACGGATGACCCTGCTATCTAGTGACTCAGCTATCTAGTGACTCAGCTATCTAGTGACTCAGCCATACCGATGTCAGTGGCGGTCGGGGAGTCTCCTAAAGTGAAACTGTGAACGCTGTTGCACCATGAGGATCGTCGCGGGATCCCTCCGAGGCCGAAAATTATCCACGCTGGCTGGTACCGATGTTCGCCCGACTGGAGACAGGGTCCGCGAGGCGGTCTTTAACGCACTCGGCTCGATGGGGGTCATTGAGGACGCGACTGTGCTGGACCTTTTTGCTGGTTCGGGTGCACTCGGTTTAGAGGCAATCTCTCGAGGTGCGAAGCATGTGACGTTCGTTGACTCCTCTCCACAGGCCTTAGCTATTGTCCGAGCAAATATTGCTGCCTGCGACTGTGCTGACTCCTGCACGGTGGTCCGCTCCGAGGCTGCAGCGCATCTCGCACGGAACCAATCTGCCTATGACCTTGTGCTGCTTGATCCCCCGTACGAGTTTGATTCCTGGCCAGAACTACTGAGTGGTCTTGAGGCGCAGACTCTTGTAATCGAATCCAACCGACCGATCGAAGCACCTGCTGGCTCACAGGTTCTCAGAGAACGCCGGTACGGCGGTACGGTGGTTACAGTGATGGCTCCCATCCTGGCTGTTGCCATCGAACGCCCCCCATCGGAGGAACACTCATGACAGTCGTGTTGTATCCAGGATCCTTTGATCCGATTCACAATGGACATGTTGAAATCGTTGAGACTGCAGCGCGACTGTTTGACAAAGTGATCGTTGCAGCCATGAGGAATCCTCAGAAGGGCGAGCCACTTTTCACCCTTGATGAGCGGCAAGAATTAATTGAGGACTCCCTCGCCCATCTCGACAACGTAGAGGTCACGATGTTCTCTTCGCTTGTCGTTGATCTTGCCAAAGAGAAAAATGCCCATTTCATCATTAAGGGTCTGCGTGCTGTCTCAGACTTTGAGTCTGAGTTGCAGATGGCACAAATGAACCGCTCAATCTCTGGTGTAGACACGCTCTTTGTTCCCTCTGCTTCGCGGAACTCTTTTCTGGCCTCGAAACTGATTCGTGAAGTGGCCCGATTCGGTGGCGACGTCACCACCATGGTGCCTGCACCTGTTGCCAACCGGCTACAAGAGAAATTCGGCTAACGGCTGCAAGAGAACGTTCGAGCCCTCGTAGCACTGAGTAATCGCGAGTACGGCTATTGACTCTGACAATATGGAGGGACCATGAGCCCACGAGCCTTTGATGACCTAGATGATGAAACCGCCGATGAGTCCCGCTCCTCTGCGCGACGCGTTGCTGCCGGAGAGCAGTACCGAGTACCAGAGAGCGAGGCAATTTTACGAAGAGTGATCGAGATGATCGACACCTCGCCCGGCATGCCAATGTCTGCATCAGTACGCGTCAATAAAGAGGAAGTTCTTGAACTGCTCGATGATGCAGTGTCTCGTCTTCCCGATGAGCTTCGCAGTGCCAGATGGCTACTCAAAGAACGTGAGGAGTTCATTGCGCGGTCGCGCAGAGACGGAGACGAACTCATTGCGGATGCAAAGTCGAGAGTCGCTCATATGGTGCAGCGGACTGAGGTTGCAAAAGCGGCCGAGCTGCGGGCGACACAGATCATCGAGGATGCAGAAGCCTCGGCGCGAAGGATGCGTAGAGAGACCGAAGATTACTGCGATCAGAAACTCGCCAGCTTTGAAAATGTGCTTGAGCGCATCCAAAAGACTGTTACTGCGGGCCGAAGCAGACTCTCCGCTCCCACCATTGAAGAAGCTGAATTGGGTGCAGTGGGCCGGGACGACTCTTTTGAATACGAGGACCAGCCCACCGGTGCTGTTCCTATGTTCGATCAAGATCAGTGACTGAGTCCGAACTTCGCATAGGTGTTTCAGAGTTACGCAGGCGGCCTGGAAACCGGATGCAACTCGAGCGCTCCGTGCCCCTAGGTCCGCTCGCAATCTCTAGTTCCAGCATTCCAGAAGGTGAAGAGGTTCTCCTGAGCGTCACGATGGAGGCCCTCTCCGATGGAGTGACGCTGACAGGAACAGTGCAAGTGCCGTGGCAGGGGGAGTGCCGGCGCTGCCTGGAGATGACTACGGGGCAGGTGACGGTGGAGGTTGCCGAGATATTCAAGGAGCGTACCGAGGGCGAACTCGGAGATATCCTTCCGATTGCGAATGACTCCATTGACTTGGGGCCGACTGTGCACGATGCGGCAATTCTTGCTCTCCCGATAGCTCCGCTTTGTCGAGCAGACTGTGCCGGACCGATCCCGGAATTGTTCCCTGTTATCACCGCAGAAACCGCAGGAGCGGACCCGATTGACCCCCGTTGGGCTTCCCTCGGAGATCTTCATTTCGACTCGGACCCCCCTGAGTAGCTAAGATGCTCATTCCGCCGGGACACCGCCTCGACCAGAGGTGCGATACCGACGAGAGACCGTTCTGCGTGAGACTGCCCAAAGCACTGTCCGCGCCCCTCAAAAGTAGAGAAGACCATGGCCGTACCAAAGAAAAAGACCTCGAAGTCGAAGAGTCGCAGCCGCCGTGCTTCCAACTGGACGCTCAAGGCCTCCCCGCGCAGCGTGTGCCCCCGATGCAACGCCGTGAAGCTTCCCCATGTGGTCTGTGGCAACTGTGGTTGGTACGCCGGCCGTCAAGCTATTGAGGTTGACTGATCCACAGGAACTCTGTGGATCGTTAGTTTTTCTTGTTTCTGCCAAGTAATCGCTGTTTATCAGCTGTTTTTGTTCTTTGGCCCCGTTCGCTGCTTCATGCGTCTCGTCCAAGGAGCATCCTGTGGCGAGTACAGTGTGAGGCACTTGGCCCAGCCATAAGCGGCTGTAGCTAGTTATTAGAGAGAGAGTGTTTGTGTCTGCTGAGATGCCATCAGAAAGCTCTGCACCCGATAGGGCAGAGGTTTTTCGAGTGATCCAAGACCTGCTCGCGGACATCCTCGAGGTGGAGACCAGCTCCATCAACGAGGGAGACTCTTTCGTTGAGGACCTGCATCTGGGTTCACTTGAACTCATTGAGCTTGTTGAAGCAATCGAAGAAGAGTTCAGCCAACGCTCCGATGGCTTTCGTATCGAGGACGAAGACCTCGAAGACCTAAAGACTGTTCGTGACGTCGTCGACTATGTACTCCCCCGAGTCTGAGGTTCACATCCTCGGTCCCCGGGAGCAACTCTGCAGCCTTCTCGGGTATCAGTTTGCTGATCCGGGATTGCTCGAGCTTTCTTTGCGGCATCGATCTTGGTGCGCCGAGAACGGTGCAGTCGCGTCGAACGAGCGGCTCGAGTTTCTTGGCGACTCCGTCCTAGGTCTGGTCATCACTGATCATTTGTATCGGTCAGACCCAGGCATCAGCGAAGGGGTTCTGGCAAGAAACCGCTCCGAGTTAGTAAGTGCAGTTGCCTTGGCGGGCGTAGCGAGGACCCGTGAATTGGGTGCAGCTATGAGTCTGGGTAAGGGCGAAGAAGCCACTGGCGGCAGGAACAAAACCTCGATTTTGGCCGATGGCATCGAAGCCGTGATTGGAGCCGTGTACCTCGACGGCGGAATTGGTGCCGCAACTGTTGTTGTTCTGGACCTCCTACACGATCGAATTCAAGATGTCCTCTACGGCGGTTTGGCAAGTGATCACAAGTCGCAACTGCAAGAGCTCAGTGCTCGGCGCTTTGGGCAACTTCCTCGCTATGTCCTCACCGAGGAGGGCCCAGAACATGAAAAGCACTTCTCGGCTCAAGTTGAACTGAATGGTGAGCCTTGGGGTGCCGGAGAAGGGCGAACCAAAAAAGAGGCCGAGCAGGCCGCAGCTGAACAGGCCTTTGAGCGCCTGCAGAATCCCAGAAAAGATAGTTCAGACCAGCCAGAATTAGCCCAGCCAGATCTTGGTTCCTTAGCGGTGTCGGACCGCCAAGAAGCCTCATCGATTCCGACGGAAACTACCCCGGGGGGTACTCATGCCTGAGCTTCCAGAGCTCGAACTTTTGCGACGCGACCTTGATCGAGAGGTTGGCGAGCGAAAAATTAGAAACATAGAGGTCCTAGCGCCATCTGTGGCCAAACACCCGAATAAAAAGACCATGACGGCGGCTGTTGAAGGTCTCAAACTGAGCGGTGTAACGCGTCGCGGCATGTTGTTGATCTTTCAGGTTGAGGGGGACCAACTGCTAGTTATGTCGCTCGGCGAGCACAGCCGCATGACACGAAACCAGCCAAAGGATCCAGTCGCAACTGGAACAGCCCTCATCGTGTCGTTTACTCAAGGTGGGCAGCTTCGATTGGTTGACCCGAAAAAAGAGGCCGCCGTTGAGCTAGTGGCCGCCGATGAACTTGAGGAACTTCACCCCGAACTCCTGACGCTTGGTCTAGATGCCATTGAGGAACCAATTTCTTGGACCACATTCGGTGAGCGACTCATGCGTCGTGACGGCAAGCTGAAGACAATTCTGATGGACCCAACCTTTTTGGTGGGGTTTGGCCCGATCTACTCGGACGAGATTCTCTTTCACGCAGGGTTGCGCTATGACCGCAATACCTCCACGCTCTCTGCGCAAGAGGTTCGTCGGCTGTATCGCGCCCTGGTGGAAACTATTCATGAGGCTGTGAAGTACGGCGGGACCACACTCGAACCTGACGGCTGGGTCGGACTGTCCGGCAAGCCCGGTGACTACTTGCAGTACATCGCCGTGTACAAACGCGATGGAGAGATGAGCCCCCGGGCACGTGGCCCCATTGTCAAGGTTCGCTTTGGCGGCGGCTATACCTACTTTTGCGAGCAAACTCAGGTCTGAGTGGTGCTGGGCTGTGCCATGGTCCTCGGCTGAGGATTGCTGAGCGGCACCGTTGCCAAGGATCTGATCTACTTTCTAGTCCACCTGTCCGTCCTGCCTACTGAGTTCGTTCTCGGCAAGAACCTCCGGGAGAAGCGTGTTTCTGAAGACTCTGCAGATGAAGGGTTTCAAGTCGTTCGCCGATGCAACGACCCTGTCTCTCGAACCTGGCGTCACTGTGGTCGTCGGACCGAATGGTTCGGGCAAGTCAAACGTGGTCGATGCCATTGGTTGGGTTCTCGGAGCGCAGAAGCCGTCCATTGTCCGATCAGCAAAGATGGACGACGTCATTTTTGCTGGAACCTCAAACCGCCCAGCACTAGGCCGTGCCGAGGTGTCACTCACCATCGATAACTCTGCCGGGCTGTTGCCGATTGACTTCACAGAAGTCACTTTGAGTCGACTGTTATTCCGGTCTGGTGACAGCGAGTACGCAATCAATAACGTGCCCTGTCGATTGCTCGACATTCAAGAACTGCTTTCGGACTCAGGTGTCGGACGCCAGCAGCACGTCATCATCTCGCAGGGAAATATTGACGGGGTGCTCAATGCGCGCCCCGAGGATCGACGACTCATCATTGAAGAAGCCGCCGGCGTATTGAAATACCGCCGTCGCAAAGAACGTGCTGAGCGCCGTCTCACTGCAACCGAGGCAAACCTCACTCGCATCCAAGACCTACTGCGTGAGGTTCGACGGCAGTTGCGGCCATTGGAACGACAAGCTGATGCAGCGCGCCGTCACGGTGACTTAGTGAGCGAACTTTCTGCTCTCAAGGTTTTCTCGGCAGGCCGCGACTTGGGTCGTCTGCGCGTACAACTCGAGGAGTCAGCCCGAACCCAGACTGACCTTCGTGGCCAGGATCAACAACTGCGGGCGAAACTTGCCGACCTTGATGCTCGGATTCTGAGTTCCGAGGCACAACTTTCTGCCCTTGGCGGACGAGATGTGGGCGATGCCCTCCTTCGCTACGAAACTCTGCGAGAAAAGGCTCGGGGATTGCTTGCATTGTTGGCAGAGCGCCGCCGGGGTGTTGAGCGTGAGCTCAGTAGCGCAATTGATGCTGCTGTCATTGCGAGTCTTGAGTCTGAACAAGCACAACTTCGCGATGAGTCTGCCCAAGCCGAGCTCGAGGCAGAGCGAATTCTGGTTTCAGCAGGCGAGCTTGAAGAATCCGAGGCCGCTCTGGCTCAGGAGCGCGCTCTCTTCGAGGCCGACTGGGCTGATGGTATTCCCGCCCCGACGGGTGAGGCCGCCGGAGTGCGCGGGGAACTTGCTGCGCTGCGCTCAGCGATCGAACGCACCACGAACGATCAGGTTCGGTTGGTGTCTCGGCGGGATTCTCTGGCAGAGAAAGTGGAGCGACTCACTGTTGAAGGGCAGCGCGCTAACGATGAGCGCTCCGCTGCTGAGTCAGCAGTCGAGGCCATTGAACAGAGCGCAGCGGCTTCAGTTGAAGAGTCGCTGGCCAAAGAGGCAGAGCTGAGAACTGCCGAAGAGGCCGCGACTTCCGCCGAGACCGAACACTCCGGTTGGGCCGCCCGGGTAGAGGCCCTGACGCTGGCTTTGGACGAGGCGCGGCAGCGCGCCGGTGCAGAGCATCTTGATGGCTTGACTGGCGTGCTTGGCACATTGTTGGACTTAGTCGACGTTGACGCTGGGTGGGAAGAGGCCTTTGAGGCCGCAGTGGGCGAGGCCCTCACAGCTGTCGTGGTTGCCGATATTCCATCGGCTCGATCTGCGCTCGATGCGCTGGTTCAGGGCGATCATCGCGGTGCTGTTCTTGCGCTTTCCAGTGGAGCCTCACCTTCGGCCACTCTTCCACCGCAAGGCGAGCCTCTGCGTCGGCACGTGCGTGCTCTTCGCAGCGGATCGGCGGCATCTTCGGCCGATGGTATCGAGCGAGTGCTTGATACTCTCCTGGGTTCTGCAGTCTTGGTTGACGGCAGTTGGCAAGCGGCACTCGAACTGGCTTCGCAGCATCCGGGCGCCGTTGTCGTCACACGCGTTGGGGACCGTTTCGGTGCAGCAGGTTGGCGAGTGGGAGCGGCACGCTCCGGGGCAACTGGCGCAGCGCTAGAGGAGGCCTTGCAGCGCGAGTCACTGAGTTTGACCAACCGGGATCAGGCTCGCCAGGCCGTGGATCAGGCTCGCTCGGCGATGATTGCTGCTCGTACTGATCAGCAAGAGAGCGCCAGGAATCGCGATAGCAACGATTCACTTCGACGCACCTTGAGCGAATCTGTAGCGCGCCTAGAGGCCGACGTGATTGAGGCTGCCGCAGAACTGGAATCACTCAATGCTCACCTTGGCGAATTAGCCGAGCGGCTCAGGCGCGAGAACCTCCGAGTTGAAGAACTAGCTGCTCAGTTGCCACAGCTCGAAGCCGCTGATCTTGCGCTGTCATCGCAGGCGCAAGTCATGGCTGCTGCACGGCAGAGCCTTGAGGAGCACAGTGCAAAGGTGGGTGCGGTTCGTACTGACCTAGAGGTGCGTTCAGCGGGCATTGAGGAACGGCGTCGCTATGTCACTGAGCGATTGACTCAGGTAGATGAACGTCTTTCTCGAAACATTGAACAACGAGACGCTGCCGCTCGCCGACGGGTTGAACTCGTCGCCCGCGCAGACGCGACTGACCGCCTGACACAATTCACCCTCGGACGAGTTTCAGTCATCGAGGCGAACCTGAGCACGTTGCGTGATGAACGCCAACGGCAGTCCGAAGAGGCTCGGTCCGTGACGAGTGGTCTTGAAGGGTTGCGCAGTCAGCGAGTGCTGTCTGAGCGCCAACTCGAAGAACTTCGCGCTCTTGTGCAGAAAGCAGAGATTGCTGACGCCGAGGCCCGCTTGCGGCTTGAGGCCGCAACCGAGAGCCTTCGAAACGACCTGGACTGTGAGCCCGATGTGGCCATGGCGGCGGAGTGCCCGCCCTTGCCCGACGGGGTCGCACTCGGTGCACGAGTTCGCGAGCTCGACCGTGAGCTGCGGTTGATGGGTCCAATCAACCCGTTGGCCTTGCAAGAGTTCACCGAACTGCAAGAGCGGCTGACCTTTTTAGAGGGGCAACTCGAAGATATTCGCTCGAGTCGTCGTGAACTCTCCAAAGTCATACGAGCCGTGGACGAAGAGATCGTCAAGGTCTTTAGCGCAGCGTACGCAGACGTGAGTCAGAACTTCACCCTTCTGTTTGAGACGCTGTTTCCGGGCGGAGAGGGAAGGCTCCGCCTTACCGACCCAAACAACCTGTTGGAAACCGGAATCGAAATCGAGGCCAAGCCTTCTGGCAAGAACGTGCGCAAGCTCTCGCTGCTGTCAGGTGGAGAACGCTCCCTGACGGCGCTTGCCTACCTATTCGCCGTATTCCGGTCCCGTCCTTCCCCATTCTATGTGATGGACGAGGTTGAGGCCGCACTCGATGATGTCAACCTGCACCGCTTTTTGGACCTCGTAGCTGAGTTCCGTCAGACTGCGCAGCTCATCATTGTGAGCCACCAAAAGCGCACGATGGAGGCTGCGGACATTCTCTATGGAGTGACGATGGAGCCTGGTGGCTCTTCGAAGGTGATTTCAGAGAAGGCCAGCTCTGCACCCTAAGAAGGTGTGCTTGCTCTCCTGGAGGTCGCTCACTAGGGAAGGCGTGTTGACCAGCGCAGCGAGCAGGCAGCAGCAATCAGCATCATGACTAGGCCGGCGCCAACAAACCTGTAGCTCACGTCTGTGTCCTGCTCTTCAAAGCCGATAGTTGAGCCAAGTTCCTCGTACACCTTGGCCAAGTCGGTAGCGCTCTCGGCTGTATAGGCCGTACCGCCCGTATCCTCGGCTAAGCCTTTGAGTTCTTCAACGTTGACCGGCACCCCAGTGAGCTGCCCAACGCCGTCACCGTCCTCGTCGACCATGATCTGCCCATTGGCCGTGCCGTAGGCGATCGTCGACACAGCAACGCCGGCCTCTACTGCCAAGGGGATGGCCTCTTCGGTGGGTAGGCCAACGGTGGTTTCACCGTCAGAGATCAACACGATTGCGGCGTCAGGAACGCCGTCCGTTACCCCAACTGCCTGATCGGCGATGACCTCCAGCGAGAGCTTCACTGCATCGCCAATTGCGGTTGCTTTATCAAGCTCCAGCCCGTCGATTGCAGTCTTTATGGACTCATGATCCTGCGTGGGCGGGACCAGAAGTTGTGCTGTGCCAGCGAAACTCACCAGGCCCACATTGAGATCATCGGGAAGCTCGTCAAGGAAGGCAACTGCTGCGGCCTGTGCTGCCTCGAGACGATTCGGGGCAACGTCCTCGGCAGCCATGGACAGCGAGGTGTCGATAGCCAACATGATGGTGGTGCGCTCTTGTGGCACTTTGATTGTCATGATGGGCTGTGCGTAGGCAATCACCAATGTGGTCAGGGCTAGTGCAAAGAAGCCAGCCCCAAGATGGCGCCGCCAACCAGGGCGCTTTGGTGCGACCTTGTCCAACAGATTGAGATTCGAAAATCGCACGGTGTAGCGGGGGCGCTTGAACTGCATAAACACGTAGGTGGCTACGAGTGCAACAACTCCCAACAGGCACCACAGGCGCATGGGAACGAGAAACCATTCGGTCATCGGGTCCGCCTCCCAGCGGTCATTTCTGCTCGGTGTCGGCGTCGAGACACGTACTGTGCAAGGTCCATAAGCCAGTCGCCATCGGTTCGTAGAACTAGGTGATCGGCTCCTGCTGCGCGAATCTGCGAAGCAATCTGAGCCTGCTGTTCGCCAGCAGCAGCGGCGTACTGCTCGCGCACGCGTTTGTCATCAGTATTGACCTCACGAATTGAACCATCTGCCGGATCTTGGAACTGCAACATTCCGGTTGCGGGAAGGTCAAGATCTCGGGGATCGACTACCTGTACGCACAGCACTGAATGGCGAATCGCTAGCGAACCCAAGGGGTTCTTCCAGGTGGACGGATCTGCCAAGAAGTCTGAGATGGCAACCACAAGTCCCCTGCGGGGCGCAACAGCACTGATGCGTTGAAGCCCAGCAGCAAGGTTGGTAGCCCCGGTGCCATCCTCTCGCGGGGATTCGAGCACCCGATCCAAAATGCCGAGCAGGTTCCGCCGGCCTTGTCTTGGCGGCATGGTTGTGACTTCACTGCCGCGCAACATGACTGCGCCGACCCGGTTTCCGCCTCGGGCCGTCAACAATCCAATGCCTGCAGAGGCGCCAAGGACTAGGTCGCGCTTTTCACATAAGGCCGTTCCAAAATCTAGGCCGGCAGACCGATCGATGAGCATCCACGTTTCTAGTTCTCGGTCTGCAATGGTCTCTCGCAGGTATGGGTCCTGCATGCGGGCAGTTACGTTCCAATCGATGTGACGCACGTCGTCGCCGGGGGAGTAGGCGCGAGCCTCTCCTGGCTCGCTGCCTCGGCCGGGGACAATGCCCATGAAATCGCCGTGCAACATGCCGTCGAGACGGCGCGTGATATCCAAGGTGAGCCGTCGAACAATCTCTTCGGCTGGTCGGTCTCCGACCAAACCCAAGGTGTCAGATAGCCCCGCCATGTGACTCAGGCCCCCCAAGTAGCAGCAACAGCAGAGTTCCCGTTGTAGGGGTCAGCTTGGGTGGCGGGAGCCTGAGCGGGGCTGACTCGTGGAGCCGGCACGGTAGACAGAATCCGATTCACAACTTGTTCCACATCGATGTCTTGGGCGAGGGCCTCATAGGACAACAGCAGGCGGTGGCGCAGAATCTCGGGTGCAACGTCGAATACATCTTGGGGTGTGAGGTAGTTGCGTCCACGAAGCATGGCCAGAGCGCGTCCACCGCGAATCAAGCCAATCGAGGCTCGGGGGCTTGCACCGAGTTCTATGTAGCTCCGAAGCTCAGCTAGGCCAAAGTTCTCTGGGGTGCGGGTGCACAAAACCAGATTCACGGCGTATTCCAGCACGCTGCGATCGACGTACACACGCTCCGCTGCGCCCTGCAGTTGCCGTACCTGATCCAGAGTAACTACTTGGTGGGCCTCGGGGGCTGCAGTGCCCATCCGCTGAACGATTTCGACTTCTTCTGCCGGAGACGGGTATCCCAGAACAACCTTCATCAAGAACCGGTCTCGCTGGGCCTCGGGTAGTGGGTAGACGCCTTCGGATTCAATCGGGTTTTGTGTTGCGAGGACGATGAAGGGCCCGTCGAGTTTATGCGTGGTTCCGCCGATCGTGACCTGCTGCTCAGCCATCACCTCGAGTAGCGCGGATTGCACCTTGGCCGGGGCGCGGTTGATTTCATCGGCCAATACAAAGTTGGCAAAGATCGGCCCGAGTTCGACATCGAATGACTCGCTTGAGGCCCGGTAGATTCGAGTTCCCACCACGTCTGCAGGCAGCAGGTCTGGGGTGAACTGAATACGAGAAAAAGTTCCGCCTACTGAGAGCGCCATTGTCTCTGCCGAGAGAGTCTTTGCCAAGCCAGGCACACTCTCTAACAGGCAATGTCCGCCAGCAAGCAAACAGGTGAGCAGGCGTTCAATAGCTCGATCCTGACCGACGATGACCTTCTTCATCTCGAACAGCAACTGTTCAAGGACAGCCGAATCAGCAAGAGGTGCCTCAGGCTGGGCCGGCGAGGGTTGGGCAGTCGGGGTTGCCAACGGGCTACGCGGCTCAGGTTGTTGGGGTGTCGGGGCGGGGTCCATCTGGCTCCTCGTGTGAGCAGTGATGCTCGAAATAGTGACAAGTGCGGTGTTCGTAGATTTTCAGAGAGGTTTTCTGTACGGGATGCACCGTACGGCGGGAATTGGTGTTCTGCTCGTCGCAAGCTGGAATTACTGACGTAATTTTCAGCTCGCTGCTGTACTGCGGTTGACATAGCTTGCCCTGCGTGAGCGGGACCCTTGTGCATCGCCCTGCGCAGCAGGTGAATAACAGGTCAACACTGCTCGCTTGAGACTCGCAGGTTCGCAGTTGCAGGGCGGCCTGGTGGGAGGACTTAACAGAGAGACTGAGTGGGAGACAGAGACTGCAGGGGCCGGAGACTTGTAGCATGCACTTCTCATGTCTCCCATCTTGATCATCATCATCATTTTCGCAATCGGCGTTGTGGTTGCAGGGGCACTCTTGCTCGGCCGCCCCAGCAAGGGCGAACTCCTTGAGGGCCCGCCAGAGGGTGTCCTACCTCGTGAGGCAGGAACTCAAGCCCTAGACCCAGATTCCTTGGACGGTCCAGAGATTGAAACGGTCGAACCAGTTGCCGGAATCTTGGGTTCGAGCGTTGCTATTACAGGTCCGGAACTCACCCCCGAGGAAGAAGCCGCAAATATCGCAGCGGCTGAACAGGCCGAGCAGGAAGGCGAAGACGCCAGGCTCGCTCAAGCAGCTGCAGAGGCTGCGGAGGATGAGCGCCCAAATTTTCTTGAGCGCCTTGCAAAGGCGCGCTCTACGTTTTCGGGTTTCCTTGGGTCAGTTCTCTCACGATCCCAAATTGATGCCGAAAGTTGGAACGAACTTGAAGAGGCTCTGATTCGGGCAGATGTGGGAATCGGTCCGAGCCAGAAATTGCTTGATGCAGTGCGAGTCACCGTCAAAGAGGACGGTCTGACGACATCTGCCGAACTTGTCGAAGCAGTGAAAGATCAGATGAAGGCAGATCTTGCAGGCCCAGTCACCCTGGCTCGCGCCCAGACTGCGCCCACAATCTGGCTGTTTGTTGGCGTCAATGGCGTTGGCAAAACCACCACGATTGGAAAGCTCGGCAAGCGACTCACTGATCAAGGCGATCGGGTTGTGATGGCAGCCGGCGATACCTTTCGTGCAGCAGCGGCAGAGCAACTGGGAACATGGGCGGATCGATGCGGTGCAGATCTGGTCCGAGGCGAAGAAGGCGGAGACCCCTCGGCAGTCATCTTCGATGCCGTCGCTTCAGCTGCAGCCAAGGGAGCAGACATCGTCCTCGCGGATACTGCAGGGCGGTTGCACAACAAGACCAACCTGATGGAAGAACTTTCGAAGGTGCGAAGAGTTGCAGACAAGGGTGAGGGAACCGTCACCGAGGTCCTGTTAGTACTTGATGCCACCACAGGCCAGAACGGCCTACAACAAGCACGTCAGTTCACCGAGGCCACCGAGGTCACAGGCGTGGTTCTGACCAAGCTGGATGGATCAGCCAAAGGTGGCATTGTTTTTGCAATCCGTTCTGAGCTCGGGATTCCCGTGAAACTGGTGGGACTCGGCGAGACAGCAGTGGACCTTGTGGACTTCAACTCAGATGAGTTTGTCGACGCTCTCTTTGCCCAAGACTGAGCGTTGGAGTCAACCAGTCCCGGCCCGGTAGCATGAGGGCCAAATGTTTGAGTCACTCAGCGATCGATTTGATGGAATTTTTACTCGGCTTCGTGGGAAGGGTCGACTTTCTGAAGCAGATGTAGACGAGGTGCTGCGGGAAATCCGCATGGCGTTGCTCGAGGCTGACGTCAATCTGGCCGTAGTCAAGGCGATGCAAGAACGCATCCGCGAGCGTGCCGTTGGAGAAGACCTTTCCCTTTCGCTCAACCCAGCGCTACAGGTCAAGAAGATCGTCCTCGAAGAACTCACCCAAACTTTGGGAGGCGAGACCCTCCGCATCACCTATGCATCTAAGCCGCCCACTGTGGTGTTGATGGCAGGCCTGCAGGGCTCCGGTAAAACCACCAACTCGGCCAAGCTGGCAAAGTGGTTCAAAGCACAAGGTCGCAACCCCATGTTGGTGGGTGCCGACTTGCAGCGGCCCGCCGCAGTGGCGCAACTGCGCACTCTGGCCGCTCAGATCGATGTGCCGGTGTTCTCTGCTAGTGATGAGGTGGTCCTCTCTGGCGTAGGTGACCCAGTGGACGTTGCCCGAGCGGCCGTTGCAGAGGCACGTCGCTTGGGACGAGATGTCCTCATTGTCGATACTGCGGGTCGCCTCGCAATCGATGCTGAGTTGATGACGCAGGTGAGGCAAATCTCCGATGAGGTGCAGCCGGACTACACCTTCTTGGTTGTTGATGCCATGACAGGCCAAGACGCCGTGGCTGTTGCCGAGTCGTTCCACGCCACGCTCGAACTCGACGGTGTGATTCTGACCAAGCTGGATGGCGATGCTCGCGGTGGAGCAGCACTGTCAGTAAAAGAGGTAGTCGGCAGACCAATTGCGTTCGCATCTACTGGCGAGAAGCTCGAAGACTTTGACCTGTTTCATCCGGATCGTCTGGCGGGTCGAATCCTCGGTGAAGGTGACCTTGCCACCTTGATCGAAAAGGCCGAGGGTGCATTCGAACAAGACCAGGCTGAAGAGGCCGCTGCCCGTCTTATGGACGGCTCGTTCACGCTTGACGACTTCCTCGACCAGATGCAGGCGCTCAAAAAGATGGGCCCTCTCTCTGGCGTGATGGCCATGTTGCCCGGAGTGCCCAAAGAGGTTCGCGACGTAGAGATTGACGATCGGCAAATCGCCCGGGTGGAAGGCATCATCAAGTCGATGACTCCGGCCGAGCGAATCAAGCCAGAAATCATTGATAACTCTCGCCGAGACAGAATTGCAAAGGGTTCTGGTTCCTCTGCAACTGATGTGACCCAGCTTGTCAATCAGTTCAAGCAGATGCGTCAGATGATGCAGCAGATGGGTGGCAATAAATTTGCCAAGCGCAAGGCTAAGAAGGCGAAGAAGGGAAAGAAGGGCGGAGGAAGAGTGACCGCCAAGGGCCCGGTACAGATTGATAAGAAGGCATTTGCGCTGCCGACTCTCGAGGAGATGGAGGCGCAACTGCCCAACCGTGCAGGCTCGAGCGGCTCCGATAACTTGTCTTGATTCCATGCTGTAGCGGGCACGAACCCCGAACTCAGAATGACAAACACTTTCTGAGCTTGCCCAAGGCACCCTGCTACGACCATCATATGTAGTCGCCCGTTTTGGGCTGAGGGTGTTGCAGGTAGTTCTGCTGCATCAAGAAGAATCACTTGTGACGTTCTCGCACTCCCGTGGGGACGTCACCACCGAAGAACCAGACTGAAAGAAGTTACACATCGTGGCAGTTCGACTCCGCCTCACGCGGGTAGGCAAGAAAAAGCAACCTTCGTACCGCATCGTTGCAGCAGATGCCCGCTCACCTCGTGATGGCAAGTACCTAGAGATCGTTGGAACCTACGACCCTCGTCGTGAGCCATCGGCAATCACGGTTGATAACGAAAAGGCCATCGAGTGGCTGAAGAAGGGCGCGCAGCCCTCGGAGCGTGTTCAAAAACTCCTCGTTATTTCTGGTGCATGGGATGAATTCCAAGCATCGAAGGCGAGCAAGTGAGCGAGGAAGACCTCGCGTCCGAGGATTCCGCCAATCAACAGGACCCTGCAGGCAGCAGTGCGCGGCCAGTTCAGGCAACTGCAGTGTTGGAGCACATCGCTCGGTCACTCGTAGAGACTCCCGACAGCGTTCGAGTCGAAGTTGTAGATGGACCCTCACATCCCAGACTCAATCTGTATGTGGCCCAAGGTGACATGGGACGCATCATCGGAAAGCGTGGACGCATGGCATCTGCCATTCGCATCGTGACTCGCGCTGCAGCAGCACGAGATGGCGTCGAAATCGACGTCGAGTTTGTCGACTGAGTTCCCCCATGCCAACTTCGGGCGCGGCAAGCTCCGATGGCGGTGGCCTGCTTGAGGTAGGTCGAATCACCAAAGCTCACGGCCTGCGCGGCGAAGTCGTCGTGTATCTCAGTTCTGATCGCACTGAGCGCGTTGCGCCAGGGTCGAAACTCGAGTCCGACCGCGGGCCCCTGACTGTGGTCAGTTCTCGCAAACACCAAGATCGCTGGATTGTTCAGTTCCAAGGGTGCACTACCCGTGAGGCTGCAGAGCAGGCACGCGGAACCGTTCTGAGCGCTGCTCCCATTAGCGACCCCGAGGGGATGTGGGTGCACGAACTCATTGGGTGCATGGTGCAGACCACAGATGGCACAAACCGTGGGCGCATCGAGTCAGTCATGGACAACCCCGCGGCGGACTTACTAGTGCTTGAATCAGGGATCTTGGTTCCAGTGGTCTTTGCTCTGGGTGGCCCAGTAGATGGGGTGCTCCTCGTCGACACTCCCGACGGGTTGTTCGAACTGCTCGACTCATGAACGCCTGTCTTGGTGACGCTTCTCTTGAAGACGCCTGTCCTGATGACGCCTGCCTCGGTGTTTGGAGGCTGCTATGCGCATCGATGTTCTGACTATTTTCCCCGAGATGATTGTTGAGTTTGGGGCACACAGCCTGATCGGACGCGCTGCCGCTGAGGGGTTGCTAGATCTGCGGGTGCATGACCTTCGAGCCGCAACCCAAGATGTTCATCGCACGGTGGATGATTCTCCCTTTGGTGGGGGTGCGGGCATGGTGCTGAAGGCTGGCCCAATCTTTGACACGGTAGAGAAAGAGCAGCCACCGCGCCCGCTCTTTTTGCTTGGGCCCGGCGGGCGGCCACTCGACCAAGCCTGCGCCCAGGAGTTGGCGAACTGCGGAGGGTTTTCGCTGTTGTGCGGCCGCTATGAGGGGATTGACCATCGGGTCCGCAAGCACTTAGTCGATGATGAACTCTCGATCGGCGACTTTGTGCTCTCGGGTGGCGAGGTTGCGGCCATGGTCGTAATGGAGGCCGTGGGTCGACTTATTCCTGGTGTCATGGGTAATGCGGATTCTGCGCAAGAGGAGTCGTTTTCTTCCGGTCTCCTTGAGCATCCGCAGTACACCAGACCAGCAGAGTTCCGGGACATGGCTGTGCCGGCAGTACTGCTGTCTGGAGACCACGCTCGTGTTGGCCGGTGGCGAGAGGCCCAAGCGCTCTGGAAAACCCAACTGGTTCGGCCCGACCTGATTCAGGCAAGGGGTGGACTCAGTGAACACGAGCGCTTACTCATGAATGAGTTTGAGTCAGAGGCCGAGGGCCTGCCGCGCTGGGCTGCAGAAGAGTCTGACTAATCCCGGTTCATTGCACCGGGGTGTGCTCCCCATTTTCTTCTGTTCGCTAACAGCTACTATCATGGCTATCTTGCGCATTCCGGTGCTGCAGACCCGCAGCGCTGTTCTAGGAGACCAGACATGAATCCCACCGACTTCATCGATCACCCCAACCTCCGTGAGGATGTTCCAGATTTCGCCCCCGGCGATACTCTGAAGGTTCACGTAAAGGTGATTGAAGGAAACAAGGAGCGCACGCAGCTCTTTCAGGGTGCTGTGATTCGTCGCCAAGGCAGCGGAATTCACGAGACTTTCACTGTGCGCAAGGTCTCCTATGGCGTCGGAGTTGAGCGCACCTTCCCCGTGCACTCTCCCATCATCGACAAGATCGAGCGCATGTCCCGTGGTGACGTTCGTCGGGCAAAGCTCTACTACCAGCGTGATCGCATCGGTAAGGCTGCGAAGATCAAAGAATTGCGCGACTGAGTTCTCGTTAGCTGGGTTCTTGTTCCTGGCGTTCTTGTTCGGCGGTTTTGTTCCCGCAGTTCAGCTGTAGACGTTTAGTTGAGAGTTTTCCTTCCCCCTAACTCATGCCCATTGCGTTTCAACGCGGATCGGGCGCAGCGAATAGGGAACAGATGTCAACCTCTAGATTCGACCCACGCAAGCTGGGTGCCTACGGCGAGAATCTTGTAACGCAGTGGTATTTGGATCGCGGCTACTGCGTGCTTGAACGTAACTGGCGTTGCAGATCCGGCGAACTCGACATCATCTTGGCCAAGGGCCGCAATGTTGTCATCTGCGAGGTCAAAACCCGGTCCTCTGAGCGGTACGGCACACCCCTCGAGGCAGTAGGTCCTGCCAAGCAGCGCAAACTCCGCAGACTGGCCGCGCAATGGCTGCGAGAAGAGGCTCCGTTCAAGCCCGATTCAGTGCGATTCGATGTCGCAGGAGTCATGGGCCGGCAAATCCAGGTGGTCGTCTCGGCCCTCTAAATCGGGGACTGCGAATTCGGTGCAGCGAATTCAGCGCCGCGAATTCAGCGCCGCGGGTAGTGCGTCAAGCGACGCTCCCAGCAGCCCCGATGCCAATGCCGCCTCAGGTCTGGGGCCTCAATCGGAACCGCCACAAGGTGGCCCATGCCAGCGGGAATATCTCTGTTGCACCCCGGACAGGTGTACTGCTTGTGAGCCTCATATGGCTGTATCCGTCGAACCTCGCAGTCGGCAGTGGCCGTAAAATCAACCACGGCTCAGAGCCAATTGCGCCATCACCCGAGAAACGCCCAGACCAGCAAGCCGGCAGCCACAAGCAGAGCCGAGGCTACAAAGAGGTAGTCCCAAGCAGATTTGCGAGTCTTTTGATGAGGATTGAAGCCCACGCTTCATTATCCTGCGGATCATGACCCAGATGCACGCCGCCACAGAAGATTCTGAAAGCGACAGCGAACCGGCGGTAAGCAATGAGACCGAACCGGCGGTGAGCAATGAGACCGAACCGGCGGTGAGCAATGAGGCCGAACCAGTTGCTCAGGATGCGCTGCTTACAGAAACTGAGGCGCGGGTTCTTGGTTGTCTGCTCGAGAAGGAGCGCACTACTCCGGCCGATTACCCGCTCACCACGAATGCTCTGACTCGGGCTTGTAGTCAGACCACCTCACGTAACCCGGTGGTTGCCTATCAAGAGGCAACGGTTGACGCGACGCTCGCTGCCCTGAAGGACCGCGGCTTCGTCAGGTTTGTTCATAGTCAGTCCAACAGATCGACCAAATACCGCCAGGCAGTTGAAGAAGTCTGGGACCTCTCTGCCGATCAGGTAGCGGTTCTGTGTGTATTGCTTCTGCGCGGTGCCCAGACCACTCAGGAGTTAAAGACTCGAACGGAGCGACTCTTTCCATTCGACTCCGCAGAGGCTGTCGAGCGTTCTCTGATCTCTCTGGCAAGCCGGCAGGAGGCAATGACCTTCAAGCTTGACCGGGCACCCGGCCAAAAAGACCAGCGTTGGGTTCAGCTGTTAACTGGAGCGCCTTCAGCCCAAACGATCGCTCAGGCGGCTAGCAGCAGCTCTGTTGGTTCGGTGACGCAGGGGCAGCAACTGGCTCAGCAACAGGCTCAGCAGCAGGCTCTTGAGGAACGCGTTGCAGTAGTTGAGGCCGAGCTTGATCGCCTGCGAAAGGTTCTCGAGGAGTTGGTCGGCCCTCTCGAGACATGACCTGCACATACATGGCCGGATCCATGAGATGGGTCAGACTCATAGTTCCGAATGAAGGACGAGGCCGCTCATGAGCGTTGAAGCAATCAGAGCGCCAAGTTCTCCACGGCGAACCTCTAGTGCATATATGGCTGCCGTTGGCTGCTCTGTGGCCGGATCAGCTGCAGGGTTCTTGGGTGCCACAGGTACGACGAATGCTGCCGGTAACCCTGGCAACGGAGCGGTGTATACCGGCATCTATGTCTCTGCGGTGCTGCTGACGTCTGCACTCGTGATTCCCTATGCACCTACGCTGTCTCACCGTTTGGGTGCCCGCTCACTCTTTATCAAATGCAAAGCGGTGACTGCTGTTGTGTGGCTAGCTGTTGGGTTCTTACTCCTTGCTGGAGTTCCAGGTATGCCACTTCTTTTGGTGCTGTCACCAGTTCTTGGGGCGCTGTCGGGTCTGGGGTCGGTGGTCTCGCCCGTTATGAATAAGGCCTACCTGGCAGCCCCTGGAATGGCTGCGGCCTTCGCTCGGATGGCCGTGATCTGCGGATTTGCTTGGGGAATCGGATCGCTAGCCGGAGGGCTGCTTCTCGATATTGCGCCGCTGGGTTGGGGCCTTATTGTGAATGGCGTACTGACCATTCCGCTGGCAGTGATCGTCAGTAGGTTCGCACCGCTTGCAGCGCTGAGCGACCCCATCGAACGCGGTAGGCCTTGGCATGATGTCTGGGGGAGTTTGCGAGGAAGTGAAGCCTTGCGACGAGTCACGCTTATGGCCTGCGTTGTTGCGCTCTGCATTGCCCCGTTAGCTCTGCTGTTGGTACCAATCACGCAAGACCTGCGGCATCAACCCCTGCTCGTTGGCTCGGGATTGCTGATGGCGGCAATGGCCTTAGGTGAGGCATTCTCGCCCAAATTGGTTCGTCGACTTTCACTGAGGCATGCCGATCTTCCGAGTGCGACGCTCACTGCAATTGGCGCCGGAGTGGTCTTGATCCTTTTCGGAATCAGCTCAATCTTGTTATCAGGCCCTGTTGAGCTTGGGGTTTGGACTCTTATATCCGTGGCATTCGGAGTGTTTCGCTTTGCCTCACGGGCTTTCACGATTGGCGCAACGGCAGAGTCTCGGGCGCCGGAGCTGACAGCGAGCAGCTTGGCCACGATGATGCTCGTTGCTGGGCTCTTTGCCCCCCTCGGTACGTTCGTCTGGAGCCTGCTCATTGGCTACTTCTCGGCCTCGACAGCAGTATTGTGCGGCGGGACAGCAATGATTGTGCTGGGGATTCCGATTCTGATTTCTACGCAGTCTGCGAACTCTCGGAATGCCGCAGGTGGGGCTGCTGCCGAGTAGGTCACAGAAGCCTCGGCGACAGGGGAGCGATCCCCTCTCAAAAAACATTAAGTGTCTGAGCAACTCTCTACACTGTCGCTACTGACTCCTTGCGAGCAGGCTCGCAGCATGCGCTGCCTCCACGGCCAACTTCTGGCCTAGTGCTTCTGGAGTCACATGCTTGCTGAAGTCCCTTCCGCAACCCTGCTCGGGGTAGAAGGCCATCGTGTTCTTGTCGAGGTTCACGTCGGCCAAGGCCTGCCGGGTTTCACTGTGGTGGGCCTGCCCGATGCCTCATGTCGAGAGGCTCGCGATCGGGTTCG
>CAMDLX010000021.1 GCA_945901935.1 Bifidobacterium breve
TGCTATCTGACCAACTCCACGGAGTATCTCGAGGTACTTCTGGCTTGTTTCAAGATTCGTGCAATCCCCGTCAACATCAATTACCGCTACGTCACCGAGGAGTTGCGGTACCTCTTGCTCGACTCTGGGCTTGTTGTCTTGGTCTGTAACGAGGAGTTTGTAGATCGAGTCGGCAGCGTCGCAGCCGAGGTGCCTGCTCTGCGTCACTGCATTGTTGTTAGCCCGATTGTTGTTAGCCCGGGGGCAGAGCAACCCGGCCTCGAGATGCTCCCCGATCCCATCCGCTATGACGAGGCGCTAGCTGCAGCCTCGGCTGATCGCCCGCTCGTACTAGACCGAGGCGATGACGATCTGTACTTGCTCTATACGGGTGGAACTACCGGAATGCCCAAAGGCGTGATCTGGCGTCAAGCGGACGCGTTTTTTGGGTGCATCGGTGGTGGTGACCCGATGAGGATGTCAGGGCCAGTGTCCTCGCCCGAAGAACTTCTTGAGCGCATCATTGAATTTGATTTCGTGTTCTATGCCTTAGCCCCCCTGATGCATGCAGCAGCGCAGTGGGTCTCGTTGATGTGGCTTCTCTGTGGTGCAAAGGTGATTCTGCATTCTGGTGGGTTTGAGCCAGTCCAGATCTGGGAGACCGTGGACCTCGAAAAGGTGTCGATTATGACTGTGGTTGGCGATGCCATGGCCCGGCCACTAGTTGATGCTTGGGATGAGCAAGGTCCGTTCGAGATCTCGAGCATGTATTCGCTGTCGAATGGCGGTGCACCACTTGCCCCTTCGCTGCGAGATCGTCTGAGAGAGATTGCACCGAACGCCATGTTGACCGACGGGTTTGGCTCTTCCGAGACAGGTATCCAAGGAAGTCGGCGGTTATCCCCCGGAGAGGATCCCGGCAAGGGAGTGCGCTTCGATAACGTCGAGGCAGGGACCACGGTCTTAGATGATTCTGGTCACCCCGTTGAGCCTGGATCTGGCGTTGTCGGCCGAATCGCCCACTCGGGGTACATCCCCCTGCGCTATCACAACGCTGCAGAAAAAACGGCCGAAACTTTTGGTGTCATTGAAGGCACCCGCTACGTCCTGCCGGGCGATATGGCCACGGTCGAGGCGGACGGTTCCATCACGCTGCTTGGTCGAGGATCTGTCAGCATCAACACTGGTGGGGAGAAGGTCTACCCCGAAGAAGTGGAAGCTCTGTTGAAGGGGCATCCCGCGGTGTACGACGTTTTGGTGGTTGGTGTTGCGGATGAGCGCTGGGGTGAACGAGTGACTGCTGTTGTTCAACCCACGAAGGGAAGTACTCCCACGCTCGAGGAGCTCGACGCTCACTGCCGCGGCCAACTAGCGGGATACAAAATTCCGCGGAGTCTGGTTTTGGTTGAGCAGGTAGTGCGCTCGCCATCTGGCAAGGCCGATTACCGGTGGGCAAAATCAACCGCCGCCGCGAGTCTGGGCTAGTCAGTCGGTCAGTCAGTCTGGGTGAGCCACTCTTATCGAGTAACCCAGCTTTAGCGAGTGACTCCCTTTTCGCTTCGAACTGAGGTGAGCACGAGGAGTAGGACGCTCACTATCAAGACGATCGTCGCTAACACATTGACCTGCGGTGGGAAGGACACGCGGAAGGCGTTATTGACTTGAATGGGGAAGGTGGTGAACTCGCCCTTGGTGAAGTCCGTCACGATGTAGTCATCGAGTGAGAGCGCAAAGCTGAGCAGGGCAGCGGCAACAATCCCGGGCAAGATGAGCGGAAAAGTGATTTTGCGAAAGCTACGCCAAGGTGATGCCCCAAGGTCCATGGCGGCATCTTCTAGGGTCCAGTCAAAACCTCTCACTCGTGCCTTGACCGTCAGCGCAACAAAGCTGACGCAGAACATCACGTGAGCAATGACCACGGTTGAGAAGCCAAAGACCACCTTGCGTCCTAAGAAGAGTTGGTAGAGCGAAGCTCCCAACACAATCTCTGGTGTAGTGAGCGGAAGCACCAGAAAAATCTCGATTCCGCGGGAACCAGTAAAGCGGTAACGGGCAAGGGCGATAGCAACGAGCGAACCCATAATGAGGGCAATGCTGATGGACAAGACCGCAACCTCAAGGCTGCGGATAAATGCGTTGGTGAGTTCTTGGTCCTTAAACGGGTCCAGCCAGTTATTGATCGTGAAGCCATCCCAACTGATGTTGTATCGACCAGCAGGATCATTGAAGGTAAAAACGATGATGTTGATGAGGGGCAGAAACAGGTACAAGTAGACCAAGCAGGCGAAGGCAGTCAGAATCCGCCGCCCCCATCGCGACCCAGCACGCTGAGATGAGGTTGACCCCTTGCGTGTCTTGCCTGGTTGTTCTAGCTCGCGACTCAAATACGGAGGGGCGACACCCTCAGACATCACCATGCGGGAACCTCCGCTCTGCACAGATTCATACTGCTAGTCCTTCGGTTCCGAGGAACTTGGAATAGATCAGCACCATGGTGGTAATGATCGCCATCAGTACTAGGGACAGCGCCGCTGCTACGGGGTAGTCGAACTGCACCAGGAATTTGTCCTGCACAACGGTGCCAATCATGGACGTCTTCGGAGACCCCAGGTACCGGTTGTTCAGGTAGTCACCTGCAGCAGGGATAAACACCAGCAAGCTTCCGGCGAACACCCCTGGCATAGACAGGGGCAGCACCACCTTTTTGAAAGCCTGCCATGGTGTTCCGTATAGATCCGCTGCTGCTTCAGTTAGGCGGAAGTCGATCTTCTCAAGACTCACGTAGATCGGAAGGATCATGAAGGACAAAAAGTTGTAGGTCAGGCCTCCAATTACGCCGGCTGGGGTGGCGAGCAGGCGAAAGTCCTGCGGAACAAACGGAATGGCATGGATAACGTTGAGTATCACTCCATCGTCTTTCAGGAGGGAGGTCCAAGCAATCGTTCGAATCAGATATGAGGTGAAGAATGGCACCACCACAAGTCCGATCAGCAGGTTCTTCCACCGGCCGCCTTGGGTGGCAATCCAGTACGCCAACGGGTAACCGATCAGAATCGCTGAAACGGTAGCGATGCCGGCGAAGAGAAAGGAGCGGGCAAATTGTGGCCCGTAGTCGGTGAATGCAGAAGTGAAGTTCGAGAACTGCCAAGAAAACTCAGGGTTGGCAAACCTGCTGGCCTTTGAGGACAGCGCAGTGCGAACCAGAATCATTACGGGCACCAGAAAGAACAGCACGAGCCACAAAATGCCTGGGCTGAGCAGGCCGTAGGGAGCCCACTTTCCTTTCCGGAGACCGCGATCGTCTGAGCTGGTATCGGCTGCCATCAGAACCTTTGATCAAGCACCTGTGATCTTGGCGAACTCGGCGTCAAAGAGCGCCTCTTCTTCTTCATCGAGGTTGCCCCAAGACTGCAGAGTGGCCAAGGTCGAAGCATCAGGGAAGATGAGTTGACTGTCAGCTAGTGCTGCGGCATCGCCGCCCATCTTGCGCAGTTCCTCTTGCACACCTTGAACGGGTGAGATGTACTGCACCTCGGCGGTGATTTTCGCGGCGTTCACTGGGTCATAGACATAGTTCATCCACTCGGCTGCGCCTTCAACGTTGCTTGCTCCAACCGGAATTTGCATGGTGTCAAACCAGAGGGTTCCTCCGGACTCAGGAATCGAGAACCCGATGTCTGGATTCGAGGCCGAGAGCTGCACCACGTCGCCAGACCAACCGATGCAGGCTGCAAAGCTTCCTTGCTCCAAGTCGTCCACGTAGTCGTTGCCGGTGAATTGACGAATCTGCCCCGAGTCCACGCCTTCTTTCAGTTTGTCGAAGGCCGGTTGGAACTTTTCAAAAGTTGGAGTGGCCAGATCGATACCAAGTGACATCGCAATCAGGCCGATGGTGTCGCGCATTTCGAGCAGCATCCCAATCTTGCCTTTGAACGCCGGATCAAAGAGATCGTCCACAGAGTTCAGGGCACGTCCCGTTACTGACTTGTTGTATGCGATTCCTGCCATTCCCGCCTGCCATGGGAGGGAGTACTCGCCAGTGGGATCGGAGGGTGGTTTCGTCAAAGACTCGATCAGATTCGCAGAGTTAGGAATCTTGTCTAGGGGCAACTTCTCCACCCATCCCAAAGTCGTCAGGCGTCCAGCCATCCAGAAAGTGAGCGCAATGATGTCTGGGCCGATGGGCTTGTCCTGCGAGAGCAGGGGTTGAATTTTGGCGAAATACTCGTTGTTATCGTTGATGCCCTCGGTGTACTTAATCTTCTGCCCTGAGGCCTTCTGGAACGAGTCGAGTGTGCCGCCCTTGCCGTACAACTCTCCTTCGGGCTTATCGATGTAGAGCGTCCAGTTATCGAACCAAAGTTCATTGTCACCAGATGATGCATCGCCACCGCTGCTGTCGCTGCTGCAGGCCGCAAGCAGCGCCGGCCCAAGTGCCAAACCGCCGAGCGCCAGACCAGAGGTACCCAAGAATTTGCGGCGGCTCAGATCTGCCTGGCTTGTTGGGGATGGAGTTGAAATTCTGCGCTTTGTCACGGTTCTCTCGTTTCTGTTCAGGGTTAGTTGGATTGGGTTATGCCTGCAGCTTCAGGATCTATTGCCTCGGGAACCAGGTAGGCACCCTCATAGGCCCAAGTCATATCGACTCGGGACCCAACACTCAGCCTGCCCGGGTCATCCTCGGGGCCAAGGTGTGCAACTAGTGCTGAGCCCACATCAGTCTGCACCTCGCAGCGCACGACAGGCCCTTGGAACACCAAGCTCGTAACGGTGGTGGGAATACTGCCGCCCGCCACGCCATCCACGGGGGCGAAACTTGGGACAAGTCGTTCGGGGCGAATCATCAGCGTGACTTCTGATCCGGGCTGATGGCTTCGCCCGCCGCTGGGAACCCTGAACTGCGAGCCGGTGCGGGAGTCAACCGTAACGGTGGTCCCTTCGTGACTTCGCACCGTGACTGGCAACAGGTTTGCCGTGCCAATGAAGCCGGCCACAAACGCAGTGGTGGGCTGGTGATAAATCTGAGTTGGGGTACCGATTTGATCAGTGCGACCCTGAGTCATGACGGCAATGCGATCTGACATCGTTAGGGCTTCTTCTTGATCGTGGGTGACAAAGATGAAGGTAATGCCGACCTCGCGCTGAATTCGCTTGAGTTCAAGCTGCATTGCTTGGCGTAACTTCAGGTCAAGGGCGCCTAGGGGCTCATCAAGCAGGAGCGCCTTTGGAAGATTGACGAGCGCTCGGGCAAGTGCAATGCGTTGCTGCTGCCCACCCGAGAGTTGGTTGGGACGGCGCTTTGCATATTCTGGCAACCGGACAATCTCGAGCAAATCAGTGACTCGCTTGGTGACGTCCGCCTCGGGAACCTTTGCATTGCGCAGGCCAAATGCAACGTTGTCGAAGACCGACATATGCGGAAACAGCGCGTAGTTCTGAAAGACCGTGTTGACGTTTCTCTTGTGAGGAGGGGTCTTAGAAACGTCGACCCCGTCAAGGAGTATCCGTCCCGCTGTGGGCTGTTCGAAGCCGGCAATCATCCTCAGTGTGGTGGTCTTTCCGCAACCCGAGGGACCAAGCATGGAGAAGAACTCACCCTCGGCAATATCAAAGTCGGCAGACTCGACAGCTGTGTACTCGCCAAACTTTTTGACCACGTTTTCCAAGCGAATCACTACATCAGCAGTGCCGGCCACAGCCGCACCGTGGCCGGGGGTCCCCTCCTCCCCGAGTAGCACTTCGTTCATTCGTGGTCTCCTGTAGAACTTTCTATTGGAACAGTTGCGAATTGTGATTTGAACAACGATGTTCTTGTTTAGTCTGAGCAGGAAGCAACAAGAACTGCAAGCTAACTTCAAGCAACTTAGAACCAATAGGGGAGTCATGGTGTCCAATTTGCAGGTACGAAACGAAAACTTAATCGGTGGTAGCTGGAGGAAGTCTGAGTCTGGCCGCACGAGTGCAGTCCTCGATCCTTCAACTGGTACCGAAATCTTTAGTTCGGCAGTGTCAGATGCGCATGATGTTGACTTGGCTGTGACTGCTGCGGCAGAGGCATTTGTGTCATGGAGTCGTACCACTCCCTTGGAGCGAGCAACTGCTCTTTTCAAATTGGCTGACTTGATTGAGGCGCGAGCTGATGACCTCATTGCGGTTGAGTCGCTCAACGCCGGTAAGCCAGTTTCGGCTACCGGAGATGAAATCTCGGGTACGGCAGATTGCCTCAGGTTTTTTGCTGGAGCTGCCCGCACGATGGAGTCCCAAGCAGCTGGGGAATACATGGAGGGCTTTACCTCGATGTTGCGCAGAGAACCCGTGGGTGTCATTGCCTCAATTACCCCGTGGAACTATCCGCTGATGATGGCTGCTTGGAAGATCGGCCCTGCCCTAGCTGCTGGATGCACGGTGGTGCTGAAACCTTCTGACCTGACTCCAATGTCGTCGCTGCTGCTAGCGGAACTCACTCAAGAGGCGCTTCCGCCAGGCGTCTTCAACCTGGTGTGTGGAGACGGAGCTACCACTGGTGCAGCGCTCACCACTCATCCTCTTGTCGACATGATCTCGGTAACAGGTTCTGTAGGTACCGGAAAAGCAATTGCGCGAGCTGCTGCAGACTCGCTCAAGCGAGTGCACCTAGAACTTGGTGGGAAGGCCCCAGTGCTGGTCTTTGATGACGCAGATCTCAGCAAAGTTGCCGAGGCAATCAAGGTTGGCTCTTTTTGGAACGCCGGTCAGGATTGCACTGCAGCAGCCCGGGTCATTGTGGCCGAGGGGATTCACGATGACGCAGTTGATGCAATCGCAGAGGCAGCAGCTTCGCTCATCATTGGCCCCACTGGCGAGGAGTCAACAGAACTTGGTCCCGTCATCTCGGCAGCGCAACGCGAGCGTGTGGCCGGGTTTGTTGATCGTGCTTGTGCCGAAGGGGCAGTGGCAGTCACCGGTGGTGGCACCCGGTCTGGAGGTGGGTTCTATTTTGAGCCATCAGTACTCATTGGAGTGGATCAGCGCTCAGAGATTGTTCAGCGCGAAGTGTTTGGTCCTGTGGTGACTGTTCAGCGAGCGAGCAGCGTGGACCAGGCAATCCAGATGGCAAACGACAGTGATTATGGCCTTGCGGCCTCTGTGTTTACCTCTGATGTTGGTACCGCCATGCAGGCAAGCGCGCAGCTTCGCTTTGGCACCGTCTGGGTGAACGACCACATTCCCCTTGTGCCAGAAATGCCACATGGTGGTTTTAAGCAGTCCGGATACGGAAACGACATGAGTCAATACGCAGTAGAGCACTACACCGAACTCAAGCACGTGATGGTGAAGTGGTGACTGCTGAACCAATCAGCGATTTCAGACCCCAAATTTGATTCAATTGGAACCACTATGAAGGACCGCCGCGGGTGAAGGACTATCGGAGTTTGAGTCTTTGGTTGGACTCTTGCGGAGATGACCTGACACCGCGAGAGGCACTGCCCGGTGACGTATCTGCCGACGTGGCAATTGTTGGTGGTGGGCTGACAGGGCTGTGGGCGGCGCATTATCTCAAGTCGCAGGCGCCAGATTTACGCATTTTGGTTCTCGAGGCCGAGATCTGCGGGTTTGGTGCCTCGGGACGAAACGGCGGGTGGTGCTCTGCCCTCTTTCCCGCGTCTCTTGAGCAGCTAGCAGCAATGAGTACGAGTCCGTCAGTGGCAGGCAAGCGTGCAGCAGCGGTTGCACAGTATCGGGCCATGATCGATACCGTCACCGAGGTCGAGCTTGTAGTTCAGCGGCTCGGAATTGACGCAGACTTTGCGCGTGGAGGGACCTTGTCCTTGGCTACAAACCCAGCGCACATTCCGCGATTGCGTGCCGAGGTTGACAACATGCATGCCTGGGGATTCGGCGAGGAGGACCTGCAGTGGCTCGAGGCCTCACAAGTTGCTCAGCGCGTCAGGGTTTCGGGAGTGGAGGGGGCTGCGTTCACCCCGCATTGTGCAGCAGTGCATCCGGCAAAGTTGGTTCGTGGTTTGGCCCGATCAATTGAGTCTGCAGGCGTGCAGGTGTATGAGCGCAGCAGGGTCAGGTCGATTAAGCCACAGTCGGTTCAAACAGATCACGGCAACGTCAGCGCCGGGGTGGTTCTGCAATGCCTCGAGGGTTATACCCCGCAGATGTCAGGCCAGCACAGAAAACTCCTGCCGCTCTACTCGCTCATGATTGCAACGGAGCCTTTGTCAGAAGAGATCTGGCAGCAAATCGGATTGACGCAGCGTGAGACCTTTACTGACGGTCGACATTTGCTGATCTACGGCCAACGGACTGCAGATAACAGGTTTGCCTTTGGTGGTCGTGGCGCTCCGTATCACTTTGGGTCTGCAGTTCAGGATCGATTTGACCACAACGCCTCTGTGTTCTCCTCGCTCGAGAGGGTCTTGCATGAACTCTTTCCCCTCACTATTGGGGCCGCGGTAACGCATCGCTGGGGTGGCCCGATTGCTGTCCCTCGAGACTGGACTGCATCTGTTCAGTTCAATCCCGAGACTTCGATTGGTAGCGCTGGCGGATACGTGGGGGATGGTTTGTCCACCACCAACCTTGCAGGACGGACGCTGGCCGACTTGGTCCTTGGAGTTGATTCCGAACTCGTGCACCTGCCTTGGGTTGGACATGACTCGCCAAGATGGGAGCCAGAGCCGTTTCGGTGGATGGGTGTGAATACTGGCAGAGGCCTTGCTGGCTGGGCCGACCGATCTGAGCGGATTCACGGCGTTCCAGCGCGGTTTGCCCAACGCGCCTTGGGCTTGTTTACAGGCGGGCACTAACTCATCGTGGATGCTCGAGGAATTCTGGCTAGGTTGGTATCCGTGATGGTCTTTGGAAGGGATTTCCACGTTGTCTTCGCAATCTCTTGATGCAACTGATCGAGCCTTGATTCACCTGTTGCAGCGGGACGGTCGGCGCCCGTATACCCAGCTAGCTAAAGAGGTGGGGCTATCCGAGGCTGCAGTTCGCCAGCGCGTTCAGCGCATGCTTGACAACGACACGATGCAAATTGTTGCTGTGACAGATCCGTTGCAACTCGGGCTGAGTCGCCAAGCGATGGTCCTGATCCGAGTGAATGGCGACGTGCGTGAGGTTGCCGATCAACTCGAACAGATCGAGGAAGTTGCCTACCTCGTGGTGACAGCCGGATCCGTTGACCTGCTAGCCGAGTTAGTGGTCAGCGACGACGATGCACTGTTCTCTTTGCTTAACGACAGAATCCGCCAGATTCCCGGAGTCCTGTCCACCGAGACCATCATGTACCTAGGCCTCAGAAAGCAGACGTATCAGTGGGGAACGCGCTGAGCTTTGACCAAGCAGCAGCGCAGGTGCTGGCCGATCTAGCCGGCCCCGATGCAACCCTGCGCGCCGAACAACTCGAGGCGATTCGCGAGCTTGCGATTCATCATCGCCGTGTTCTGTTGGTGCAAGCCACGGGCTGGGGAAAGTCCGCTGTGTACTGGATCGCCACTCAACTCCTTCGCAAAGAGGGTTCCGGCCCGACCTTGGTGGTTTCACCTTTGCTCGCGCTGATGCGTAATCAGGTGGCTGCGGCCGAGCGTGCGGGGATCCGTGCAGTCACGATCAATTCCTCAAACAGCGAAGATTGGCAGTCCATTGAGGAACTCCTCCGAGGGGATCAGGTAGACGTTCTACTGATTTCCCCCGAGCGGCTCAATAACCCACGGTTTCGATTAGATGTGCTGCCCTCGCTAGCGGCAAGCGTTGGCCTGTTGGTGATTGACGAGGCGCACTGCATCTCTGACTGGGGCCACGACTTTCGGCCGGATTATCGCCGCATTGCAGACGTACTCTCAGGACTCGCTCCTGATGTTCCCGTTCTGGCAGCCACGGCCACGGCAAACAAGCGTGTAGAGACCGACGTTGCAGCACAGATTGGTACCAACACGCTGACCCTGCGAGGTTCCCTTGACAGACCCACACTCCATCTGAGCGTGGTGCAGATTCCAACAGCCGCCGAACGATTGGCGTGGATCTCTAGTTGGGTTCAAACACATGATGGGCCCGGATTCGTCTATTGCCTGACGGTGTCAGAAGCAGAACGAACGGCCGCATTTTTGGCAGGGCAGGGCTTGTCAGCGCAGGCCTATACGGGAGGTACTCCCACAGCAGAACGTGAGCAGATCGAAGCATCGCTCAATGACGGAACACTCGCATGCGTGGTTGCAACCTCGGCACTTGGCATGGGCTACGACAACCCCCGATTGGCCTACGTCATTCACCTTGGATCACCATCCTCGCCCATTGCGTATTACCAACAAGTCGGCCGAGCCGGTCGCGGGCTCGTTGATGCCCAAGTTGTGCTGCTGCCTACCCCAACCGAGGGCGAAATCTGGGCATACTTTGATTCCACGGCAATGCCTCCACAGGCGGCAGTAGAGCAGGTTCTTGCTGTGCTGAGCACCGAGGGTGCGCTCAGCGTTGTTGAACTTGAGGCGCTGGTGAATCTGCGACGCGGGCGTATCGAAGCACTGCTCAAAATCCTTGATGTTGAGGGTGCCGTCGAGCGTGAGGGTTCAACCTGGCGACGCACGGCGCTGCCCTGGGAGTACGAGACTGAACGCTACGCACAACTCGCTGTCGCTCGCCGAAGCGAGCAAGATGCCATGCGGCGTTATCAGGTTTCTCCAGAGTGCCGGCTGCGATTCCTCAGGGAGCAACTCGATGACCCCGAAGCCTCAGATTGTGGTCGCTGTGATAACTGCGCTGCGCAGTCGAACTCGGGCCTGCTCAACCCAGAAGGCGCAGCGGTTCCGACCGAAACGGCCACGGCTGCTGCAGTTCAGTTTTTGAGAGATGTGACGGTTCCGATTGAGCCCCGAAAGCAGTGGCCTCGGGGCCTTGATGCGAGGCGTGGAAACATTCCACCCGGCTGTCGACCCCAAATTGGCAGGGCTTTGGCCTTTGGAACTGACCCCGGATGGTCCGAGGTAGTCGCTCCGTTGTTTTCTGCTGCCGACGCACCGCCAAGCGCCGAACTGCTCGCTGGCCTAGCAGCAGTACTCAAAGCTTGGCCCTGGCAGCACCGCCCCACTTGGATTACTTGGGTTCCCTCACGCTCTCGGCCTGTTCTCGTTGAGGGTCTGGCTCGGGGCTTAGGGGAGCTTGGCAAGTTGACCGCTCTGAATGCAGTGCAACGGCTCAGAGCAGATGCGCCCCCACAAGACACCATGCAGAATTCGTCAACCCAAGCAGCAAATGTGATTGAGGCGTTTTCCTTCGGACAACCCAACGGGCAGCCGTTTCCTGCAGGGCCATGCCTAGTACTCGATGATTCTCTGCGTTCGGGCTGGACGATGACGCTGGTTGCAGAAGGACTGCTCGCTACAGGTGCTTCCGAGGTGCTGCCAGTAGTGCTCTGGCGTCGCCCCTAATTTGCTCCGGTAGCCTGCCGGTTCGATGATCACTGTTTCTGGGCTCACAAAATCTTTTGGTGGCCGCACCCTCTTCGAGGGTGTCACCTTCAAGCTCATGCCCGGCCGACGAGTTGCTCTGGTTGGTGGCAACGGGGTTGGCAAGACCACGCTGTTGGAAATCATTGTCGGCGAGCAGCGCGCAGAGTCGGGCGAGGTGCATGTTGGCAAGGAGACTCGCATCGGGTATCTGCCGCAGGAACTCACCGAACAGGTGCATGGCTCCGTCATTGACGAGGTGCTGCGCGGCGCTGCTCATGTGACGGATTTGCAGAAGCAGCTTCTGCGATTGGCTGATGAGGTTGCAGACACTGGCCCGCAGGGGGATCACCCCGATGCCGAGGCGCAATCCGCTGCCCTAGATGCCTACGGAACAGCGCAACATCATTTTGAGACGCTCGGCGGTTACGGAGTCGAGGCAGAGGCTCGGCAGGTACTCGCCGGATTGGGGTTCTCGAGTTCCGATGCTGACAGGCCTGTTCAGGAGCTATCCGGCGGTTGGCGCATGCGAGTGGCTCTGGCCAGACTCATGTTGTCAGCGCCCGACTTATTGGTTCTTGACGAACCAACCAATCACCTTGATGTCGAGTCCGTCTCGTGGCTGGAGCAGCATCTGGCTTCGTGGCCCGGTGCCATCTTGTTTGTGAGTCACGACCGCGACTTTCTTGATGCCGTGGCCGAACGGGTAGTAGAGGTCTCACACGGACGAGCTGTTGAATATGTGGGCGGATTTGCCGAGTTCATAGTGCAGCGAGAAGAGCGCCTTGCTGCAGCAGAGGCAGCAGCAGCAGCGCAGCAGAAGCAACTCGCGTCAACTGAAAGATTCATTGAGCGGTTCCGCTACAAGGCAACCAAAGCCCGGCAGGTGCAGAGCAGGGTTAAGGCGCTCGAGAAGCTGGAAAGGCTGCAACCTCCGGAACGTAAAGACCTGATAGCTCGGTTTGGCTTTCCTCCACCCCAGCGGTCGGCCCGCGTTGTTGTCGAAACCCAAGATGCCAGCGTGGGCTTTGACGGTCAGGCAGTGCTCAGCCACATCGACCTGATAGTTGAACGCGGCCAAAAGTTGGCGCTTATTGGACCGAATGGTGCTGGCAAGACCACGCTGTTGCGCCTTTTGCTGGGACAGATCCCAGCGATGTCAGGTCAGGTTGAGATTGGTAACAACGTCGACATCGCCGAGTTCGCACAGCATCAGGTTGAATCACTTAGATTCGAGTCCACAGTGCTCGAAGAGTTTCGGGCGGCCGTGGGTGACGAGCACGGCCGCAACCTGCGTTCCGTATTAGGCAGTTTCGGGTTTCGCGGTGAATCAGTGGATCGCCGAATCGCAGACCTATCAGGTGGTGAACGCACTCGGTTGGCTCTGGCGCGGATCATGGTCAACCCCGTCAACCTTTTGGTGCTTGATGAGCCCACCAATCACCTTGACCTGCCGAGTTGTGACGTTCTCGAAGATGCGCTCGTTGCATATCCAGGCACAGTGCTGTTAGTGACCCATGATCGCTATCTGATTCGCTCAGTCGCAGATTCCCTGCTCGAAGTTCGAGACGGAAGGGTGATCTTTCACCCCGAAGTTGATGAGGATGTCCTTGCCCCCTCTGGGGTGACTGCCGCTGCCGGATCAGCAACTGCTCGAGCAGCAACTGGCGGATCAGCAACTAGACCGCCGAAGCGAAACACCAAAGTAGAGACGCGCAGGCTTACTGCAGAAGAACGCCAATCAAAACAGAAGGCCTCAAAGGCCCTCAAACAAGAGGTGCAACGCCTTGAGCGACAGATTCAAGCGGCCGAAACTCAGGCCTCGGAATTGTCAGCACAGCTTGCGGACCCAGAGAATTACGAGGATCACGCACGAGTTCGGCAACTGGCCGAGGACCTTGACATAGCCAAGGCAACAGCGGATCTCTTGTTGCAGCAGTGGGAAGAAGCGCAACTCAAACTTGAATCAGTTTTGGACTGACCTCAGCCCTCAACCTTTGCAGTGCCAGACTCGGCGAGTTCTTTGGCCCACCGGTAGTCGGGCTTACCCGATGGTGATCGCAAGATCACTTCAACCACGTGAAGTTCACGAGGCACCTTGTACCCGGCAATATGGGTGCGCGTATGGTCAACCAAGTCCACCAAGGTGGCAACTTGGCCGTCTCGGAACTGCACGACGGCTGCAACTTTTTGTCCCCAACGCTCGTCGCTGACGCCAACCACGGTGCAGTCAAACACCGCCGGGTGTGCCTTGAGTGCTTGCTCAACCTCTTCTGGGAAAATCTTCTCGCCACCAGAGTTAATCGAGACTGAACCTCGGCCCAGCATGGTCATCTGTCCCGGGCCGGCCCACTGAGCCGAATCCCCAGATACTGCATAGCGCTTTCCGTCGGCCGCAATCACGAAGGTCTCAGCCGTCTTGACCGGGTCGTTGTAATAGCCCAAGGGGATATTGCCCCCACGTCCTAGCTTTCCGATGCGGTGATCACCATCGGGAATGATCTGTAATTCCTCATCAAGGATGACCACATCGCGTCCCGCTGCCACAGTCGGGCCGCCGGCGGTTGCCTTTGCCCCTTTACTCGCATAGGTCAGGCCGTTGAACCCTGATTCGGTCGAACCGATTGAGTCGGTGATGATCAAATTGGGGAACTGATCCAAGTAGCGATCCTTTACTGACTGCGAAAACAACGCAGCGCTCGACGACACTGAAACAAGTTGCGACAGGTCCCATCGGTCAGGCTCGGCATCGAGTGCGTCAACTAAGGGCCGCGCCATTGCATCACCAGTGATCAGAACCGAGTTCACGCCTTCAGCAGCAAACAAGTTCCAGATTTCTTCGGGGTCGAACTTGCGCACCACCACAAGAGTGCTGCCCATGAACCATTGACTCAGCGTTGCGATTTGCGCAGCCCCGTGCATCAGTGGGGGGATGATGCAAAAGATCAGTGGGGTCTCACTCTGCGCTGCCTGTTCGGCTCTCGAAAACTCGCTACTGACTCGCTCTCCAGTCAGAGCGTCGATCCCCTGGCCCAACGCAAAGAAAATATCTTCGCTGCGCCACATGACACCCTTTGGCATGCCTGTAGTTCCGCCGGTATAGATCACGTAGATGTCATCTGCGGATCGCTCAGCAAAATCCCGCTCAGTTGACTGAGCAGCTATCGCATCGGAAAAGCCAACTGACCCCAAGGCCGCTACATCGGCACCGGAATTGTCCTCGATATGTACAAACGTCTTGAGCTTGGGGGAGCGGTCAGCCACAGCGCTCAGTCGCCCGGCGTACTCCTGATCAAACACGCAGGCCACAAGTTCGGCATTGCCAATCAGATACGAGAGTTCATCCTCGACATAGCGATAGTTAACGTTGACGGGAACAGCGCGAATCTTGAGACATCCCAGCATTGCTTCGAGCCACTCGTGGGAGTTCTGGGCGTAGATACCAACATGGTCATCCTTGACCACACCACAAGCAGCAAGGTGATGCCCCATGGCGTTCGCCCGGTCGTCAAGTTCCTTGTAAGTCAGACGACTCTCGCCGTCAATCAGGGCGATCCGATCAGGGAGAACGTCAACAGTGTGTTCGAACAGGTCTGCGATGTTATAAGCCACGTAATAAAACTAGAACATGTTGCAGTCTCGGGGTAGCTGGCCTTAGTTGGCCTCTACAGAAGGCGCCTGAGATGTCTTTGTAACTGGAGCGGCAGTCTTGGTGATCGTCGGATCGCTCAGACCTGCCACTTGCTTGAGTTCCTCGAATGCTGGCCCCACTTGAGCTGCCACCTGCCAAATATCTGGAACCAAGTCGGCATCTGCCAAGAACCCAATATCGATGTGATCACGGTAGGACAACACAGTGATGTTGAGCCCGGCCCCATCCATGATCGGCCCCATGGGGTAGGCGGCAACGAGTTCGGCCCCGGCAAGGTACAAGGGGAACGGGGGCCCGGGAACATTCGAGATGACCAGATTATGAATCGGCCGATGCTGGTTAGCCAGATTCATTGAGCTGTAAAAACGTGCAGCCAAACCGAACGTCCGCGGCGCTGCCCACTCGGCCCAATCAGTCAGGGTGCGAGCTCCGATTGCGTTGTGGTCTTCCTTCGCTCCCTCGGTGCTCTGACGGATGATTTCGAGACGCTCCTCGGCCGAGTCCACGTCTGTGGCGAGTGAGGCAAAAATGGCAGAGACCATGTTCCCTTGGGTTCCCATTTCCTCTTCTACTCGCACTGAGACAGGGCAGACGGCAAGCAAGGGTTCATCGGGAAGCGCATCGTGTTCCAGCAAATAGCGACGCAGCGTTCCCGAGCAGACCTCGAGCACGACGTCGTTGATCTTCACGTTGAGTGCGGTCTTGACTGCTTTGGTTTCTGGGAGCGAGATTCGCGCAAAGGCAACAGAGCGACGGGGCCCAATCGATTGATTGAACGGGGTGCGCGGGGCCGAGAGCGGAACGCCACCGTGCTTCATGGCTGGGTCGATGATGTTGCTCACCAAGTGTGTGACTGAACGAATCGTTCGGCTAATCAGCGGCACCACATCTCGCGCCCGACGTAGCTTTGAAAACGTTGCGTAGGAGAGCAACTCAAACTCGTTTGGTACGCGATCAGGTGGCGTGTCTACAGCTTCGATTGGCTCGGCCTCTGGGGAGAGGTCATACAGCGCTGTCATGATTTCTGCGCCGGAGGCACCGTCGATGGCGGCATGGTGCACCTTGACAACAAAACCCACACGGTCCTGCTTGAGTCCTTCAATCACCCAGGCTTCCCAAAGCGGGCGGGATCGGTCAAGCGGAACCGAAGCGATTTCTGCGGCCACCTGCCCGAGCTCACGTCGTCCGCCGGGAGCTGGTGCAGTGATCCTTCGAACATGGTTATCAAGGTCAAAGTCAGGGTCTTCAATCCAGACTGGGTGGTGAAACTGAAAGGGAACTTCTACGAGGCGGCGACGAAACGGCGGGACTGACTGAAGCCGCGACTCGATATGGGTTCTGAACTTCTCAAAGGAGTACCCGTCCACCATCGTCGAGATGTCGTAGATGCCGACCATGGCCACATGCATGTGGCCCGCAGGGGTCTCGAGGTAGAGAAAGGTGGCATCCATGCCAGACAATCGCTCCATGTTGTTGCCTTTCGTCTAGGGACCTGCCCTCCATCAGGATCCTATTCTTCCCTGAATTGAAACGGCATGCACCGTTAAATTCACTTGGGCTTGTGGCAACTCCTTCACAGCACAAGACTCACCCCCATGCGAAGAGTCCCTAAGGCCACAGCAGTAGACCGGCACAGCAGCGCGCTTCTGCGCCAAGGTCTGCTGCGTTCAGCGCTCGTGATCAATGCCTATCGACCAAAAAGAAACAGCCAAGCTTTAACGGTGCCATCGTTTTTTGCTTCTTGGTTAGTGACCGAGGCAGCCCCCATTTTCTTGGCCCTGACAGCAGTACGAACCACTCGAGAGCTCGGGGGGGCGCTGCGGGATCGGGCTGAGCGCTCAAGGGAATCGGGTGATGATTCACAGAAGTTGCTCCGGCCGACGGGCTGGTTTGGGCTTGCGCTCAGTGCTGCAGCGAGCCTTGGAGTAGTGGGGCTGATTCGCCAGGCCCAGCAGTCTGCCGAGGAGTTCGACGCTTCGCTGAGCACGCTGCTGTCCGAGGAGGAACTGCTTGCTGCCCCGCAGGCAGTGCGCCTAGGTGCCATTCTGCCGGTGCTAAACGGTTCCAGCAGGCGCCGACGTACTCGAAACATCGTGTTCAGTGAGCATGTCATTTCAGCAGGAAAAACGGTTCGCCTGAAGCTCGATGTTTACACCCCGCTCGAGGACCCAAAGCCAAATCAGAAGCGGCCCGCCGTGTTACAAATCCACGGGGGCGCTTGGGTGCTTGGATCCAAAGATGAACAAGGAATCCCGCTGCTCAACCATCTGGCTTCTTGCGGCTGGGTTGGGTTCAACGCCGATTATCAGCTCAGCCCAAAGGTGAAATATCCGGGGCACCTAGTCGACTGCAAGCAAGCACTTGTGTGGATACGGGAGCATGCCGAGGAGTACAACGTTGATCCCAACTTCATTGTGGTGACGGGTGGATCGGCCGGTGGGCATCTGTGCGCACTCGTTGCCCTGACTCAGAATGATCCCGCATTTCAGCCCGGCTTTGAGACAGCTGACACTTCCGTTCAAGCCGCAGTGCCGTTTTACGGTGTCTATGACCTAACCGACCGCGAGGGTCACAACGGCAGGCAGTTCACAGACCTGCTGACCAAGACGGTCATGGGCGTAACCATGAAGGAATCGCCAGCCGCTTGGGCTGCATACTCCCCGCTTGATCGCATCACAGAGGAGGCTCCTGCGATGATGGTGATTCACGGAGACAAAGATGTCCTTGTTCCTGTCGAGGGTGCTCGCAGCTTTGCCGAGGCACTGCGCAAAACCTCGAAGAGCCCAGTGGTGTACGCAGAACTTCACGGAGCCCAGCATGCCTTCGAGATTTTCTCGAGTTTTCGGACAGTCAACGCAGTGCAGGCCGTAGAGCGATTTCTGAATCACATCTATAACGACTACCTGCATTCGCTAGAGGGCGACTCTGCTGGCTCTGCCGGATCTGCTGGCTCTGCCGGATCCGCTGGCTCTGCTGGCTCCGCCAACGGTGCCAACGCTGCCGACTCTGCTCACACTGCCTAGCAATAGCTATGAGTTGTGGCCTAACTTCACCAACATGACGCAGACAGAATCATTTGATCCAGCAGCCGTAGCGGCCTATCAGTTTGGTGGGCAGGACATCCCATGGATGATTGATCACTGGGGAGAGCACCGCTCAGAGCACCCATTCCTGATCTGGGAACCCAAAGACGGCAGCGATCGCACCTGGACCTATGCAGAGTTTGCTCAGGCCACCAAGCAGGTAGCTGCGGGCCTGCATGCAAAGGGTGTTGGCATTGGAGACATGGTTCTGATCCATGCCGAAAACTGCCCCGAGGGCGTCATTGCCTGGTATGCATGCGCACGAGTCGGAGCGATTGCCGTGACGACAAACACGCGCAGCGTGCGAAGCGAGGTGAGCTACTTCATCGAGCAAACCTCATGCGTTGGTGCGATTACCCAACCCAAGTTTGCGGCTCTCGTGGCTGAAGCAGGCCCGGAACTCGGTTGGATCGTGGTCACTGATGACAACTCCGGTCTTGCTGCTAGTTCAGAAGAACTTGCCCATGGGCAGGAGTCGTTTTCGGTTCTCGAGGGTGACGCCGCTGCAGCACCCGTGCGCACAGCCGATCCCATGCTGCCCGCTGGAGTGCTGTTCACCTCGGGCACAACTTCCAAGCCAAAGGCAGTAGTACACACGCACGCCAATATGTTGTGGGCTGGCAAAGTCAACCCCACCAATATTGATATGGGCGCAGATGATATCTATTTAGCCTCACTGCCCTTCTTTCATGTCAACACGCAGGCCTGGGCGATCTGGACCGTGTTGGGTGTTGGCGGCACGGTGGTATTACAGCCGAAGTTTTCTGCGAGTCGTTTCTGGGATGTCATCGCTAAGCATTCCGTTACTCACATCTCGCTCATCCCCTTTGTTATCAAGGCAGCGTTTGATTCCGGAATCCCCGAGAACCACACAGTCAAGGTGGGCGTGTTTGGCCTGATCATGCCGGTGCTCGATCAGATGATGGGCATGAGGGTCATTGCTGCGTATGGCATGACTGAGCTCGTTACTCACTGTATTCACTCGAACGATTTTGAGTCCTACCCCGACCTAGCCATGGGCAAGGTTTCGCCGGGATATGAGTTCTTGATTGTCGATAGTGATACTGGAGCACTTTGCCAAGAGGGTGAGATCGGCGAACTTTGGATCCGTGGCGTGCGTGGCGTCTCAGTGTTCTGGGAGTACTTCGGTAATCCTGAGGCAACCGAGAAGTTCTTTACCGAGGATGGTTGGGGTCGTACCGGGGACATGGTTCGCTTGCTTGCTGATGGCAACATTCAGTACTGCGACCGAGACAAAGATGCACTCAAAGTTGGCGGCGAAAACGTCTCAGCCCGTGAGGTCGAAGATGTGGTTCGGACAGTTCCTGGTTTGGCAGATGTTGCGGTTGTCGCCAAGTCCCACGAGATGCTCGACATGGTGCCGGTGGCCTTTGTGATTCTGGCCGATCCTGCTGCGGACAAAGAGGCTATTTCTGCTCAGATCATTGAGGCCTGCAAACTTGATCTGGCAGACTTCAAGGTGCCCCGCTCCGTGTACTTCGTAGATGAGTTTCCAACAGCGGAGCTTGGCAAGGTCTCAAAGAAAGACCTGCGAGAGATGGCCGATGCTCAGGGTGACTCCTGAGTTTTTTGCTCTAAATATTTAACGGAGCACGGTTGCTAGCGCTTCGGCCACTGTTGAGGGGCCTGCAAGGGGCGCACAACGAATGCCCAAGTGGTCAGCCAGAGCGCGAGCATCCTCGGTGTCTTCGGCTGGGGCAAGAATCACTAATTCCGACAGTGCAGAGGCATCACCAACCGCATCTCCTCCGGTGGTTGCCCGACAATCCGAGAGGGCAAGTGTGATCTGCCTTGCGGCAGTGGATCGGGCAAGTTGCTGTGAGGCTGCGCGCATGGCGAGTGCCAGGTTCGTCACACCAAAGCCGCGTAATCGGAGTAAATCGCTCACGACTTGCTCTGGCGAACGCTGCTCCTGCTGAGCCTTAATCACGATTGCATCCTCGGCGAATGCAATGACGGAACAGTCCGCACCGCAGCGGTACACCACTGCGGCGGCGGCAACTGCTGCGGCTGCCAAGCGCTCACCAAACATTGAGCCAGATCGATCTACGAGTAAGCACAAGGCAGTGTCTGAACGTTTCCAAGTTTGCACGGCAAGGTCCTCGGCTCGAACTGCTGTGTTGGTGGCCCGGCTCAGCATGATCGGACCGAGGGATGCATCAAGGTCAATATCACCTGACTGCTGAGATGCCGGAGCTACATGCAGGCGCCCAACCCCTCGAGTCGGTGCAGCGCCCTGCTTTGCTAGGTCGACCACGACTCGGCCCGCAAGCTGTTGGGAAAGTTTGCGCAGTCGTTCGTCGGTGGCACCGTTCATGTCGGCAAGCAAGGCAAGCGCTTCATCGGGGTCGTGGTCAAGCAGCTCCGAAAATGCTCCAGGATCGAGTTGGCCGACCTCAGGGGAGATGTTGTCGAACTGCGGGTGCCGCGAGAGCTCACGCCTAGAGGTGGTCCTGCGGCCCGCCTCTGCAACTGCGCTGCGAGCCTGTTCTCCTTCTTTAATATCCTCAGTCTCTTGTCGCCCCCCGCCAGGCGGCGGGGTCAGGCTTTTTTCTGCGTAGCAGCCGGTTCGGTTGCCTGTGGGCCAAAGTGGCGCTCCCAAAGTTCTGTAACGAGTTCCTCCGCCGTGCGTGATCCGCTCTCGTTGATTCGGATCCTTCCGGACAGCGCGAGCAGTGCTGCATCTAGGGAAACGGAGGGGTCCTGGGTTGAGGTGCCACGCAGCGCTGCAAGCTCACGGAGCACCATCACAAAGTCAATCGCACCGCGGACTGAGGAACCTGTACGAATCTCACTATGGGTTCGGGTATCTCGAACTATGGCTACTGCTGCCTGCATCGTGTTTGGGTCAATCGCGTCTGAGGCTTCTGGGGCAGCGGCTCGCACAATTTGCTCTTCGTCAGCAGCATCTTGATAGCCCATTGCGAGGCGACAGCACCGGTCATACACGGCCGAGGCAATTCGAGCTGTACCAACAGAGTCAAAGGGATTCATGGCGGCCACGAGTCGAAAGCCGGGGTGTGCCTGCACGCGCCCGAGTCGGGGAACGTGAAGCTCGGCCTCGCTCATAACGGTGATGAGCAGGTTCAGGGTCTCTTCAGGAATGCGGTTGATCTCTTCGATGTAGAGAAGCGCTCCCTCGCGGAGGGCGCACAGCAACGGGCCGTCCACAAATGCCTCAGCCACATAGCCCTCCGCAAGAACCACGGAGGGATCGAAAGTTCCCACTAAGCGAGCAGGGGTGAGTTCGGCGTTGCCTTCAACAAACTCAAAGCCCGAGGAAGTGCACTTAGCCACCGAGCGCAACACCGTTGACTTTCCTGTTCCTGGCGGACCTTCAAGGAGCAGGTGTCGACCAGCAGCTAGAGCCGCAACTACAGACTCAAGCTCGCGCCTCCTTCCAACAACCGAAGTCGTCAGAAGGTTCAACAGTTCGGAGTCGTAACTTGGTTGCACAGTTCTTGTTTAGGCGAAGTCGATGACGCCACGGATGTTTACTCCGTTGCGCATATCTGCGTAGCCCTCGTTGACCTGATCAAGGGAGTAACGCTTCGTGATGAGTTCATCGAGCTTGAGCTCGCCCTCTCGGTACATAGAGAGCAGTTGAGGAATGATTGCTCTGGGGTTCGAGGATCCATACACGGTGCCTTTGATCTCTTTGTTCATCATCGACAGCATGAAGACATTGAGTTGTGCGTCGTTTTCGAGCAGCGGAGCAAGCCCCGTAACCACCAAAGTGCCCCCCTTCGAGGTCAATCCGAGTGCGGGCTCGATCATGTCTCCGTGCATCACTCCAGGGCACAGAATGACTCGCTCACACATATCTCCCCAGGTCAGATCTGGCACTGCGAGCAAAGCTTCTTCAACAGAGGAGTAGGTGTGAGTTGCGCCAAATTCCATGGCTTGTTCACGTTTGAACTCGACAGGATCGATTGCAATCACTCGCTTTGCGCCGGCAATACGCGCCCCCTGAACTGCATTGATGCCAATGCCGCCCACACCAATGACTGCCACGTTGTCTCCGGGCTTGGTGCCTGCACGCTCAGTAGCTGATCCAAAACCTGTGGCGACTCCACAGGAGACCAACGCGACTACAGCAAAGGGCAGATCTTTCTCTACCTTCACAAGTGAGTTCTCGCTAACGAGGACCTGCTCAGAGAAGGTTCCAACCTGAGCGAAACGCCCCACTGCTGTCGACGAGCCTTGAGCGTTGTTTACATGGTGAGCCTCGCGGCCATCGCTCATCATGCCAATGTCGAATAACTTCGCTCCCTCGTCGCACAGGTACTGCCTGCCAGTCGAGCACCATTTGCAGCGTCCGCAGCTCGGGATGAATGAGATCGAGACATGGTCGCCTGGGGCCAACGTGGTCACACCTGGTCCAACAGCTTCGACGATGCCGGCCCCCTCGTGTCCGCCGATCACCGGGAGCGGAAGAGGAAGGTCACCGGTCACTGCATGCTCATCGGAATGACACATACCAGCGGCCTTCATAGTGACGAGCACATCGTTGGCCTTGGGATCATCGAGTTGCACATCCTCGATCTTCCAGTCCTCACCAGTTCCCCAAAGCACTGCGGCACGAGTTGTTGTTGGCATGAGTTCCCCTTTTGTTTTCGCAAGGTTGTGTACCTTGCGCAACCGAGCTGGCGAATCGCCAACCCCCTTCTTCTAGTTCATCTGAGCGGCCGCTGCCGTTCAGGCGCGCTGTTCGGGCAGTGCTGAATCTCAACCGGGGCCTTGGGCGGTACTATCAGGGGTGTTGTACCAATCGCCCGATAGGAACTGAGGCTCAGATGAGCATTGATGAACTCTCCGCCAATACAGCCCAAGAAAATGCCGCCTCACTAGTCGAGGCCGCACTAGCTGAGGAGCCAGCTGTCGAGGAATTGCTAGTCGAGGAGTTGCTAGTCGAGGAAGTCTCCATCGACGGCATGTGCGGCGTGTACTAAAGGCCTCATCACAATGATTGACCTTGAGGCTCGATATCAGATCAGCCCAAACGTCTCGCTTCGGCCTGAGCGCTTCGGTGCGCTGGCCTACAGCTTCGATACGCGCAAGCTGTCCTTTCTGAAACACCCTGACCTGGTTCGAGTAGTTGAGTCTCTCAAGGACCACGAGTCGGTCCGCTTGGCCTTCGAAGCAGTTGGTGTCGATGAGGCACGCTGGCCAAGTTTTTTGAACGCCCTAGCAACCCTTGAGACCTCGGAGATGATTCGTGCCGCCTGAGCAGCTTGTCCACAAAATTCCGGCGCAACCTGCGGCAGCAACGCGTCCTCTCGTTGAGGAGTTTAAGTTTGGATTGGATGCTCCCATCTGCCTGACATGGGAGCTGACCTACGCATGCAACTTGTCTTGCGTGCATTGTTTGTCTTCTTCGGGTCGGCGAGACCCCCGAGAGCTCACCACCGAGGAGTGCTTTCGGGTCATTGACGAACTCGAGCGTCTCCAAGTGTTCTACGTCAACATCGGCGGCGGGGAGCCAATGCTGCGAGCGGACTTCTTCGAGATTCTTGAGTACGCCGCTGCACACAATGTGGGAGTCAAGTTCTCGACGAACGGCACATTCATCGATGCCGCCGCTGCTCGACGCTTAGCGTCCATGGACTACCTCGATATTCAGATCTCGATCGACGGGGCAGATGCTCAGGTCAACGATCTCGTTCGCGGTGAAGGTTCTTTTGCTGCAGCTCGGGCCGCTATGGACCATCTAGCTGCTGCAGATTTTGGTCCCTTCAAGATCAGCTTGGTGGTAACACGCCACAACGTCAGTCAACTGGATGAGTTCAAAGAAATTGCCGACTCCTACGGAGCACAACTGCGGGTGACACGTCTACGACCCTCGGGTCGTGGAGTTGACTCTTGGGCAGAGCTGCATCCCACTCAGGCTCAGCAACGAGAGCTGTATTACTGGCTATTAGATCGTCCAACCGTGCTGACTGGCGACTCCTTCTTTCACCTCTCGGCCCTTGGTGACGCCCTTCCCGGGTTGAATTTGTGCGGCGCTGGCCGTGTCGTGTGTCTGATTGACCCTGTTGGCGATGTCTATGCCTGCCCATTCGTGATTCACGATGAGTTCCTCGCCGGAAACATTCGTAACGAGGGTGGCTTTACCAAAGTCTGGCGCGAGTCGGACTTGTTCTTGTCCCTGCGTGAGCCAGAGAGCGAGGGTGCCTGCACAAGTTGCGGTAGCTACGACGCCTGCCAAGGTGGCTGTATGGCCTCAAAGTTTTTTGTTGGCCTTGAACTGACTGACCCGGACCCCGAGTGTGTGTTGGGCAATGCCGAGCCGTATCTTGCTGCGCTTGCAACGGCCGGCACTGCAGTACCGAGTTCCACTGCAGACCATTCACGACCAGGTGTGCCCGTTCCTTCTCCAGTCACGCTTCGCCCAACTCGCCGGCAGCGTGTCTGATTCATGTGGTTACCCCTGAGGGCTTGGGAGAGTCAGCCCAAGTGAGCCAAAGTGGTGGAGTGAAACTGCTTGAGCCACTCAACCTGGGCGTACTGCAGGCGCCAACTCGAATCATTTTCGGACCGCACGAGACCAACCTTGGTTCGGGACGATCCATCTCGGCTGATCACGTTGCGTATTACCAACGTCGAGCAGTAGGCGGGGCTGGAATCATCATCACCGAGGAGGCCTCAGTACACGAATCTGACTGGCCCTATGAGCGTGCACCGCTAGCAGTGCAGTGTGCGCAGGGATGGGCCGAGGTCGTGGCGGCATGCTCTTGTGAAGGGTCGTTAGTGCTTGCAGCACTCGGCCATGCAGGGGGTCAAGGCACATCTCACTGGAGCCAGCGTGAACTTTGGGCACCGTCTCGGGTTCCCGAGGTGAACTCCCGTGAAGTCCCAAAGTGGATGGAGCCCGAAGATATTGCTCAGGTGATTGATGGATTTGTACTGGCTGCTCGCTTGGCTATTGAGGCGGGCTGCGACGGAGTAGAGATCAACGCAGGGCAGTACTCGCTCGTGCGGCAGTTTTTGTCCGGGCTCACCAATCAGCGCACTGACGAGTGGGGCGGAGACCGCCGCTTATTCCTGACGCAGATTCTGACTGCAGTTCGAGGCGCAATTGGCTCCGAGAAGTTGCTTGCTCTGCGACTGGCCTGCGATGAACTTGCTCCCTGGGCGGGTATTACTCCTGAGCAAGCACCGGGACTTGCCGCAGAACTCGCCACCCAACCGGAACAGGGTCCGCTCGACCTTCTCACCGTGGTGCGAGGCTCGATTTATTCCGTGTCGGCAACCCGACCAGGCGGACACACCCCAACAGGGTTCAACTTAGAACTCAGCAGAGCAGTTCGTGCAGAGGTTCGCTCCGCAACCAATGACCGTGTAGCTGTAGTAGCCCAAGGTTCGATCGTTGAGGTTGATCAGGCCGAATGGGCTCTTGCAGACGGAATCGCAGACGCAGTCGAGATGACTCGAGCGCAAATCTCGGATGCCGACCTTGTTGCCAAGCTGAGTGCCGGCCAACCATCGCGAATCCGACCCTGCACTTTGTCGAATCAGCGAAGTCAGGTCCGTGACAATCGCAACCCGCGTGTGTCCGCATTAGGTGATCCCTTCTCGGGCTACGAAACCAAAGATGCGCCCTATGAAACTGCGGCCGCGCATCCCGTCGAACTGACCGTGGTCGGTGGCGGCCCAGGCGGACTTGAAGCAGCCAGAGTTGCCGCGATCCGAGGACATCAGGTTCGACTCTTTGAGGCTTCGGAGACCTTCGGGGGCATGGTGCGCGTGGCTGCCAAAGGCCCTGGATGGGAGCGACTGGCACTCTTAGTTGATTGGCTCGAGGCCGAGTGCAGACTCGAGGGAGTTGAACTCATCAACAATCATCGAGTCACGCCCGCTGAACTCGCTGGCCATGTGATTCTCGCCGTAGGCGGACGCCAGGGTTTGCGGGGCTATGAAGAGCAGCCTGGCTCAGAAGTGCGAACTGCTGTCGAGGCACTTGATCATCCGGAGTCGCTGCCCGAAGGTGCAGTCTTGATTTGGGATCCGATTGGCGGACCAATTGGGGTGGCCCTCGCAGAGTTGCTCGCTGCTCGCGGGGTAGAAGTCCATATCGCTACCCCTGACAACATCATTGGAAACGAACTCGCAAGATCAGGCGACCTTGCTCCCGCTAATGCCCGCTTGCTGCAGGCCGGGGTCCACATGCACCCTCGGATGCTCCTGCGAGCAGTCTCTGCACAGGGGGCAACGCTCGAAGACCGTTTCTCTGCGCAGAAGCAAGAGCTACCTGTTGCGGTGCTCGTTGATGCCGGTCACCGCTTACCGAACGATGCTCTTGAGCAAGATCTTGTTGATATCAGTCTGGTTCAAGCCTGCAGCGTGGGGGATTGTGTCGCCCCGCGCAGCATCTACGAGGCCATCCTTGAAGGTCGGCGGGCTGCGATTGCTCTGGGTTGAACCTGCCGCAGGGAAATCCCTAGTTGACTTGTGGCCCCATGCCGCTACCCTCAGTAGGCGGGTCTTGTGCAAGAGAACCCGAGCAGCGGAAATCCGGGAGTTTGTAGCCGCTTAGGAGGCAAGTCAATGGCAACAGCATCAGTACTGAGCGAGACCATTACATCTTCAAACATGGTCACGGCAACGAGTGCGGGTCTTGAACGCACAATTCAGAACGCCGTGGACTTAGCCAAGTCTGCCAATGGAATGTTCCGCAGCCACCAAGATGTAGCCGTTGCCCTTCCCGGCGGAATGTTTGGACATGTGCGTAACGGCAAGCTCATTGGGTTTGGGCTTGAACCAATCGGCGAAGTGCTCGTCGATTCGCATCGTAAAGTCACGGGTTTGCTCGATGGCGACAAGGGTCGCGT